>CAMDOF010000343.1 GCA_945903465.1 Opitutus sp. GAS368 | reverse complement strand
CTGCGCAATTTCATCGAGGATCTGCCGAAGGACCTCTTCGAAGCGGCGGAAATGGACGGCGCGAGCCATCTGCAGCAGATCGTCACCATCGTGATCCCGCTGTCCGCGCCGATCATCGGCACGCTTTCGATCCTGTCGTTCCTCGGCATCTGGAACGATTTCCTGCTCCCGTTGATCGTGCTGCGAGATCGCGAGCTGTTTACGCTCGGCGTCGGCTTGATCTACCTCGACGGCGAGTACGTGAAGCAGTGGGGCCAGATCATGGCGGCCTACTTTCTCGCCGCGATTCCCCTCATCATCATCTTCCTCTTTTGCATGCGCCTTTTCATTCGCGGCCTTTCCCAAGGCGCGATCAAGGGCTGAACCCGTTTCCACTCATGGCCAGCGTCGTCCTCGAAAATCTCGTCAAAACCTACCCCGAAAAGGGTGGCGCGGGCGTGACCGCGGTGAAGGGAATCAACCTTACGATCCGAGATCGCGAGTTCATGGTGCTGGTGGGACCGTCGGGCTGCGGGAAATCGACGACCCTGCGCATGATTGCGGGGTTGGAGGATATTTCCGGCGGCGCGATCTCGATCGATGGCGCAGTGGTGAACGACGTGCTGCCAAAGGACCGCGACATCGCGATGGTTTTCCAGAACTACGCGCTCTACCCGCACATGTCGGTTTACGACAACATGGCCTTCGGGCTGAAGCTGCGGAAATTTCCGAAGACGGAAATTGATGCCCGGGTGCGGGAAGCGGCGGCAATGCTCGGGCTCGAGCCGTACCTCGCACGCCGGCCCAAGGCGTTGTCGGGTGGACAGCGGCAGCGCGTGGCAGTCGGCCGCGCGATCGTGCGCAAGCCGAAGGTCTTCCTGTTCGACGAGCCACTCTCCAATCTCGACGCGAAGATGCGCGTCACGACGCGTGCGGAAATTTCCAAACTCCATGCGCGGCTCGGCGCCACGATGATTTACGTGACGCACGACCAGGTGGAGGCAATGACGATGGGCGACCGCATCTGCGTGATGAAGGACGGCAACATCATGCAGGTCGCCGCGCCGATGGAACTTTACAACCACCCCGTCAACCTTTTCGTGGCCGGCTTCATCGGATCGCCACCGATGAATTTTTTCAGGGGCACGATTCGGCGGGCCAACGCGGGGCTGGTGTTCGCGGAAACGAACCTGCAGGGCGCGCCGGTGGTGGTCCCGCTAAGTCCGGTGCTGGCGGCGCGTGCGGCGGCATACTCCGATCGCGCGGTGATTTTCGGCGTGAGGCCCGAGGATATTCACGAGGTCGCGGCTGAAGTCGCGAACAGCGTGCAGGCCACCGTGGACATGTCCGAGCCGATGGGGGCGGAGACTTATCTGCACCTAAACAGCGGGGCGACCGCGTTCATCGCCCGAGTGCCTCCGACGGACGAGCATCAGTTCAATCAGCGCGTGAAGCTGTCATTCAACCTCGCGAACGCGCACTTGTTTGACGCCGTGACCGAAGCGGTGATTTGAGAGATTATCCTGAATTTTTTGGGGTGCTCTCGCGGCAGTTTTTTTGGTGCCTCCCAGTCGCCGTAGTCGCTTGCTCGCGAAGTTCACGACAAGTCTTTCACGCATGCCGGAGGCGAAAACCACCGCAAGCAAGCCGGCGAAGATTGAGGCCGTCGGCCCGACCTGCCATATCGGCTCAAACGCTGACACGCTGACTTGGGGCATCATTCTACAAGTGTAGGAGCTGGCGTCGGCATACCTCGGCATGGCGCTCGCCTACGCTCGGCTCCGGTACCACTTCCTCCGCCGATTCGACGTCGACGGTTGATTGGTAGCCGGCCAAGGTTTTGATCCAGCGTCTCGCGCGTGCGGGCGCGGTGCTTGTTTTCATGCACGGAAACGAGCGGACAGCTTAAGTCCATCAACGCCAAATTATGGAAAAAATGGCCAACCTTGTTTCCACCTCACCGTGAATCCGTGGGCGGGCTCTTTCGTTAACTACTGAGGCATCCGCGTATATCGGCTGCCCCGGAGGCGCTTCGAGATCAACGCCGGCAGCCGTCGGCTTCGCCACCGGTCTCCCGTCGTCCCCGAGGTTGCTGCCAGCTTTTGATTCGCTTCAATAGTCCGCGGTTTCATCCACGGCGGTTGGAGCGAAGAACCTCTTTTATGAGGTGAAGGAGCTGACCGGTCTGCACCCGCCGCCGCGTCGTAACCTATAAGTCGAAACGGTGACGGAAGTGTGCAGGTTTGGTCGCGGCGGTACTTTCGGATTGCGGGGGAAAGTTGTGAGGCGAGCTAGTGGTCAGCATGTTAAATCGGAATTTGCCTCGGGCGCTGCGTGCGCGGCTTTTTTTGGCCGGAGGCGTGATCGTCCTGGCCCAACAACCCACGGCATTCATTGCTGGGCGGGTGCTCAGCGCCGGCAGCGGAGTGGTGGTTTCGGGTTAATAAACCCCTCCCGGATCCGATCCCCCTGGAAATTCAGTTTCCTTTCAGCCCCCGCCCCAAAATCGGATTTTGGCCGTGACCGAAAGAAACAGGGTCAACGTTGCGCCCAAGGGATTAACACATGGTGTTTCTTGAGAGCCTCCCCACCAAAACAAGTTTTGGCACCGACGGGAACAAACAGATTTCCGTGGCCACCATCGGCGACAGGAGTGTCGCCGGTCCGTCGGATGGGCGACACTCTTGTCGCCCCTGCTGCATGGGAGCCCACCACCAAAACAAGTTTTGGCCCCGACGGGAAGAAACAGCTTTCCAGGCCCACCATCGGCGACAGGAGTGTCGCCGGTCCGTCGGATGGGCGACACTCTTGTCGCCCCTGCTCATGGGAGCCTCCCCACCAAAACAAGTTTTGGCCCCGACGGGAAGAAACAGCTTTCTATTGCCATAAACGACTTACGTAAGCTGTTTCATGGGAGCGCGAGAGGGTGGGTGGTGGGGGAGCGAAGCACGCCTTCGTGGCCACCATCGGCGACAGGAGTGTCGCCGGTCCGTCGGATGGGCGACACTCTTGTCGCCCCTGCAGCATGGGAG
>CAMDOF010000342.1 GCA_945903465.1 Opitutus sp. GAS368 | reverse complement strand
TTCACACTGGCTGCCCGACATGGATTCGAACCATGACTAGGCGAGTCAAAGTCGCCTGTGCTACCATTACACCATCAGGCAGTGAGGTGAGGAAGGCACACGCTGCGAACCCATCGCTCGCGGTCAAGGATGGAAACATATCATTTTTTATAAATAGTTCATAACTCAAAACCTCGCAGGAGGCCCATCTCAGGCATTGACGCCGTTTTTCCGTCACCTTTGCTCCCGCCATGCGCGACACCAAGCCGATTCCAGCCCGGGCCCAGTACAAGCGAGTCGTTCTCAAACTTTCGGGAGAAGTCCTCCGCGGCGGTAAATCCGGCGATCCGATCGACGCCACCACCCTCAGTACCGTGTGCGCTCAGGTAAAAGAAATTCACGAACTCGGCGTTCAAGTGTGCGTCGTCATCGGGGGAGGAAACATCTTTCGCGGTCTCAATGGCGAAAAACGCGGGGTCGATCGCACCACGGGCGACTACATGGGCATGCTGGCCACCGTTATCAACGGGCTCGCCTTGATGGATTGCCTCGAAAAAATCGGCGTCAATACTCGGGTCCAATCCGCGATTCCCATGAATCAGATCGCCGAGCCCTTCATTCTGCGCCGCGCCATCAGACACCTGGAGAAAAATCGCGTGGTCATCTTCGTCGCCGGCACCGGCAACCCTTACTTCTCCACCGATACCACCGCGGCCCTCCGTGCCTCCGAAATGCACGCCGATATCATTATGAAGGCCACCAAAGTCGACGGCATCTACGACAAGGATCCCAAGAAATATCCCGACGCGGTCAGATACGAACAGATCTCTTTTATTGATGCTCTCCGTCAGCGTTTAAACGTGATGGATTCAACCGCGTTCTCGCTCTGCATGGATAACAACGTCCCCATTCTGGTTTTCGACCTCAACGAGAAACATGCCATCCGGCGCGCGGTCTTCGGCGAGAAAATCGGTACCTTGGTCTGCAACTAAACACTCCGCGCAACCCACCCCCCAAGCCCTGCGCTCAGGCGCTGCCGATCCACCGTTGTCCACGCTCGCCCTCCGGCCGCACGATCTCTGCGCTCGCCCCCCAGACGCTCTTCCTCTTCGCTTCCCGCGCATCCTTCAACCCATCCTCCCATGAGTCATCCTATTCTCACTGACGCCCAAAGCCGCATGAAAAAAGCGGTCGATCACACGTTGCATGGCTTCAACTCGATCCACACCGGCAAGGCAACTCCGCAGATGGTCGAGTCCGTCATGGTCGAGGCCTACGGATCCATGACCCCGCTCAAGGCATGCGCCGCGATTTCCACGCCCGACGCTCGCCTCATTCAAATTCAGCCCTGGGATGCCAGCCTCACCAAGGCGATCGCCAAGGCGATCATCGATGCCAATCTCGGATTTAATCCGATCGCCGACGGTAAAAACATCCGCGTGCCCCTCCCCGACATGAGTCGCGAGCGCCGCCAAGAATTCGTCAAAACCGCCCATCGCCTCGCGGAGGAGGGCCGCGTGCAAACCCGTAACATTCGCCGCGACATCATCGAAACCGTCAAACGCGCCAAACTGCCCGAAGATGACAGCAAGCGTTTGGAGAAGGATGTGCAAACCGCGACGGACAAAGCGATCGCCGACATCAATTCCCATCTCGCTCACAAAGAGAAAGACCTGCTAACGGTGTGATTCAGCCCTCCCTTCGGCTGAGCGCGTCCCAGTCCAGCGTTGGCATCGCGACCACCGTCCGCTGAACGCGCCGGCGGGATCTTTTGCGTTGAAAAAAGTGTTTAATTCTCATCCGAAAAGGGTCGTCATCAAGCTGGGCACCGGCGTCCTGACCACAGGCATCGGCCAACTCGACACTACCCGCATCACCGCAGTGTGTGCCGAGATTGCCACTCTGCGCGCTCGCGGCACGGAGGTCATCGTGGTCTCCTCCGGCGCGGTGGGTCTCGGCATGGGCGCTCTCCAACTCGCCAAACGCCCCAAGGATGTTTCCAAAAAACAGGCGTGCGCCGCGATCGGCCAATCGCTCTTGATGCAGACTTGGCAGGGCGGCTTTGCGCCCCACGGCATCACGGTTGCCCAGGTGCTTCTCACCCACGAGGACCTGCGCGCCCGCGATCGCTACCTCGGCATCAAGCAGTGCCTCGAGCAGTTGCTGGCGTATGGTACCGTGCCCATTATCAATGAAAATGACACGGTGAGCGCGGCCGAGATTCGCGCGATGCTCAAGTTTGGCGATAACGATACGCTCTCCGCGATGGTCGCCAGTCTCGCCCAAGCGGACCATCTCATCATTCTTTCAACGGCTCCCGGTCTGATCGATCTGCAAGGCACCAAAGAAATCGTCCCCGTCGTTGAGCGCATCACTCCGGAAATCGAGGCCATGGCCGGCGGTACGACGAGCGAGACCGCCACCGGCGGTATGATCAGCAAGATCAGCGCGGCGCGCTTAGCCACCCGCTCCGGCTGCGGCGTGTTTATTGCCAGCGGTTCCGAGCCCGCTGTCATCGAAAAATTGCTGGCCGGCCGCGGCCCCGGTACGTTTTTCGTGCCGAGCGGCCTGCCCATGGACGCCAAGAAACGTTGGCTGGCTTATTTCCAACGCCCCGTGGGTACTCTTTTTGTCAACGCGTGCGCCGTCCCCGTCCTGCGCGATCAAGGCCGCAGCTTGCTCGCCGTCGGCGTCACCGGCGCCAAGGGTGAATTTGCGGCCGGGGATATCGTCAATATCGCGGATCCCGAGAAAAATATCTTCGCCCGGGGCAAGGCCGCCTTCAGCAGCAAAGAAATTCCCGCGCTGGCTGGGCAACAGAGTACCTCCATCGCCGCTCTTTACCCCACGAGGAAACGCCTCGAAGTCGTTCACCGCAACGATCTGGTCTTACTCTAAGCAGCTGCCGTCCACACTCCCCTCCTTCGCAGGGAGGGCTGCGTCGCCCCCCCCTCGCCTCGTTCCGCGGACGTCGCGCCCACCCAGGCCCCCGCGCCCGCCCGCGCCCCTCGCCCCCTCGCCCAGCCCCCTCGCCCG
>CAMDOF010000341.1 GCA_945903465.1 Opitutus sp. GAS368 | reverse complement strand
TGGCCCGGGCCGAAGCCAGGCTCACGGTCATGATCCTGGATGCCAAAACCGGGGAGCCAACGCCGGTGCGCGTGCGCATCACCGACGAGAATGGCAAAGCGGTTGGCATGCCCTTCCCCCGCAACGCCCCCGGTGCGGCCGAGGCCCGGCTCGCGTTTCCCGGGTCGGTCGTCGGGCTGCCGCCCGAGGCCATCGGCGTGATGTACGGGGCGAACGATTCTGCGCTGGGCTATGCGTTTCAACCGGACGGTGCGTTCTACGTGAGCGGGTCGTTCGACCTGCCGATGCCGGCGGGGAAATTCACCCTCACCCTGTCGAAGGGATACGAATACACCCGCGAGGTCGAGCAACTGGTGTTCAAGGCCGGCGATCATTTGGTGCGAAAGTACCCGCTTCGTCGCTGGGCCGATATGCCGGAGCGTGGTTGGTATTCGGCGGACGATCACATTCATCTCCGGCGGTCGCCCCGCGATAATCCCCTGATCCTCGACTGGATCGCGGCGGAGGACGTCCATGTCGGCGTGCTCCTGCAGATGGGTGATTTCTGGACGACCTTCTTCTCGCAATATGCCTGGGGTGAAAAGGGCCGCTATGGGGCGGGTGGATATATTCTAACGTCGGGCCAGGAGGAGCCGCGCACGCATGAGCTCGGTCACACGATTTCGCTGGGGGCCGATAGATTCGTGCGCTTCCAGAATGAATATTATTCCTACGACCGCGTCTTTGATCGGGTTCACGAACTCGGAGGCGTCTCCGGCTATGCGCATTCCGCCAAGTCGTTCCATGGTTATCGGGGCATGACCCTGGACGTGCTGGCAGGAAAAATCGATTTTCTGGAGGTCATGCAATTCTGCGTCCCGCAGGGGCCGCTGGCGCTGGAACATTATTATCGATTCCTAGATCTCGGTTACAAACTGACCGCCCTCGGCGGGTCGGATTTCCCGTGGTGTGGGCGCGGCCTGCGGCCCGGCGAAGAACAGGTCGGGGCCCAGATCGGCGACGCCCGTTTCTATACCTATGTCGGCCGGCCGTTTTCCTTCGACCGCTGGCTGGCGGGCATCAAAGCCGGCAATACCTTCGTCACGACCGGGCCGATGCTAGAGTTCCAGGTGAACGACCGGCTTCCCGGTTCATCCCTGGACGTCAAGGCCGGCAGCAAGGTGCGGATCTCGGCGACGGCGTATGGACATCCGTCGCAGATTCCCCTCAGTCGAGTCCAGATTATTGGCCACGGGAAAATTCTGGCCGAAGCCACTCCAGACGGGGCGGGCCAAACCCCCGGCCGGCTCTCGGTCGAACTGGAACTTGGGGTGGAGCACGGGATCTGGCTGGCGGCGCGGACGGATGCCGGCCTCGGCCAGATTGCCCATACGACGCCGGTCTATGTGACTGTCAATGGCGACGGATTCCACAACCGGGCCAACCTGACGGCCCAGATCGAAGCTTCGAAACGCTACCTGCAGGAAATCCGGGATCTCTTCAATCCCTCTGCGGAGGGGGCCAACTGGCAGGCCGTGCTGTATTCGACTCCGAGTCCGGCGCTCTATCGTGGTGCGAAGGAGAAGCTGGAACGTCGCATCGCCGAAGCGGAAGCGAAGCTTGAGGCGCTGCGCGGGCGGCGGTGAGGGGTGGAGGGGTATCCGATACGCCCACACCGACCTCGTCGCCAACGATTGGAAACGCCTCCAGGATTTTTACGTCCAACTGCTCGGGGGCGAGTCCGTGGGCTCCGCGCGCCGCAATCAGCGGCCGGTGTTCGATACGCCATTCTCTGAAACAGCGGTGGGCATCGAAGTTGACCTTGATCGGTTTCGCCAAACGCTCGGACATCCGAATTAAATGCCGGCACCTGCGCACAAATTCACCCGCCGCCGGTTTATCGCCGACTCTGCGGCGCTCGCCGCGGGCACGGTGGTCGGCCCGCGACTGACGTCGCAGCTGGAGGCTCAGTCGCCGGAGACCAGCGGCGAGTTCCGCAACAACTGGCAGCGTTGTCCGTCGCGGATCTGGCTCGGGGCGGAGTTTTGGTTGAATCCCCTGCAGGATTGGCAGATCTTGGATGGTCGCATCGAATGTACGAATGCCGCGTCCGACCGGAATGTACACGTGCTGGTGCGTGAATTAGGGAGGGTTAATGAAAAAGGGCTGTACAAAACCGGCAGCCAGTGTACTGCGCTGAAGGATGATACGACGAATCGTGAAGGACGAGATGTGGGCGCAGTTCGAGGAAGCGCTCGCGGAGATCAAAGATCCGCGGGGAGCGCCGGCGGAGTTGACGGAACGCGAGTTTCTGGAGGCGGTGTTGTATCTGGCACGCAACGGCACACCGTGGCGGGATCTGCCCGCCGAGTTTGGCGCGTGGAGCGCGGTGTATATGCGCTTCCGCCGGTGGGAAGATGCTGGAGTGTGGCGGGGCCTATGGGAGGTGCTGCAACGCTGCGCCGCTTCCCAGGATGTCGTCGCGCCTTTTGCGAAAAATTTTGCGGTTGGTGATTCGTCGCGTTCGCGGCTCCGCCGGAATGGGCCACACCCCCACCCCCCATAGTGGGTTTAGCAACGGGAAACTCGATAAACTTCCGTGTCACTGTTGTAACTGGGCGGGGTAACTATCGTGAGTAATCATGTAAACCACTGATGGGTAAACTGGCGGAGAGGGTGGGATTCGAACCCACGGTACCCTTTCGGGCACGCCTGATTTCGAGTCAGGTACGATAGACCACTCTGCCACCTCTCCGTTATCGGACCCTCCGTCGCCGACGGCTTCGGAGGGCAGGACGCGAAAACGTAGGGCGCGCCTTCGAAAACGGAAGAAGAAAATCGCTGCGAACCACGACCTGTCGGCCCGGAGCGTCGCGCGATGAGCCGCCGGGTCGTTTCTCTTCTTATCCGCGTGTTCCGCTGGCCTGATGGGTCGGCGTTTACGCGGCCTACGTCGCGTTGGCGCGCCGGGTCGCGGCGATCATGAAATGCGCCTGGGCGGAAAACGGCTTGCCGCTGGCGGGCCGGTCGGGCGCGACATACTCGCCGCTGGCCTGGAGCAGGCGGGTGTTGGCGGTA
>CAMDOF010000340.1 GCA_945903465.1 Opitutus sp. GAS368 | reverse complement strand
TAGTTGAGCTGCAAACGCACGCTAGCCCGGTTGCGGATATAGGAAATTCCCACGTTCCCGTTGGTCGGGTTGAAACCCGCGATCTTCGAGGTCGGCGCGAGAGCGACGGCGGCACCGGCCCCGTAATTTCCCTCCGCCTGCAGCTTCGTCAGATTGGCATACGCCCCAAATCCGCTCCAGAAACCGGGCAGGAAGGTGAACTGTTGGCTGTAGCTGATTTCAACCCCTTTGACCTTGGCAAAACCACCATTGTATTGGGAGGTGTACGTGAAACCGGCGTATTCGCCGCCAAATCCATTCTCCTGACCCGACGGGACGAGTGCGCCGCCGGCAGTGTAGATGAAATTCTTGAGTTCCTTCAGGAAGACTCCGGCCGTGATCACGCCGGCCGGCTCAAAATAGTACTCCGCGGTAAAATCAAAGTTGTTCGCCGTCTGAGGCCGCAGACTCGGGTTACTGGAAGACACCGTTCGGGCATCGTAATTGACCGTAGTATTAGGGACGAGTTGTCCGGGACCGGGCCGGCCGATGTTGGTCTGGTAACTCAAACGCGTAATGAGCATGGGCAGCGGTGAGAACTTGAAATGAATCCCCGGCAACACCACGCGGTTCTCTCCCTCGCGGACCAGCCGCCCGCCGAATTCGGACGTCCGGCGGCGCACATCTTCCGCCACGGTCACTGGCCCGACCCAGGCAGCCCGGCGGGCCTTCTCGTCCGCCGAAATCGCCTGCAACGCGCCTTCGCCCCAACTCGTCGTTGTCTCGACCCGGACGCCACCCAGAACCGACAGCTTTCCGAGATCGATATTCCCCATGACGTAGTAGGCGCTGATGTCCTCCTTGAACTTCGTGTTGCCGGTCAGCGTCGACTGGACGTTGAGCGCGACATTCTGCACGAAATATTGGGGAGTTTTCTGCAGCGCCGGCGGAATACCGGTTCCCGTGGGCTTCACCGAAGGCCAATCGGTGTTATTGAGAATCCGGGGATAGTTGGGGTACTTCGAGTAGTTCCCCTTCAACGGCCGGTAGGCGAGGAATTGCGCGAGGTTGTCGTCGTTGGTTCCAGTGGCAGGATTGACGCCCGCGACACCGTCGGGCCCGACATACGTTCCCGTCCAAGGGGTGCTGACGAGCTGTCGTTCCTGACCGCGCCAACGAAAGCCGGCCTTAATGTAGGTGGGAACTGTGGTCTCGAACTGCTTTTTCACGTTCAGGGCCGCGCCACGCAGATCGTCCCATGTGGCATTCCGCGTAACCGGGACCGTGTTTTCCGTGTAGCTCGACATTTGCGTGATGTCCGCCCCCGCGGTCTGCGTGACGGTTGGAAAGTACGGATCACTGCCTTTTTCGATCCGGAAGCCGATGTTGCGGACGGTCATCGTGGGGGCGAAAATGCCCGTATAGTTGATCTTCGAGTGCGACTGGTACGCACTGTAATCGATGTTCAGGTTCTTGTAACGATGGACGCCCCCCGCCTGCGCCGTGTGCAGTCGGCCATCCTGGTAGAGGTTGTTCGACTGAATGGTAAAGGTGCTGCTCGCGACGGGGCGGATTTCAGTCATGTTGTCGGTATAGCCTGGAATGATGCCGCCGGTGCCGGTAAAATTCCCGTTGGCGTCCCTCGTGGCCACGGCCTGACCGGTCGTCCAAGTGCCAATGGAGTGATCGCAGTGTTCATAATACTTGCTGAACTGCCAATTGACGTAGAAGCGGGTGCTGTCGCTGTACTTGTAGTCAAGTTTGACTCCAACGCCCGCCCGAGTCCGCTCGGCGCGGAAATCGAAGATCGAGACATTATAGCTGTAGGCCGGTCCCGTCACCCCGGTCGCCAGTTGCTCATAATTTTGCGAAGCCAAGTCGATGAGCGAATTATGCTGACGATGTCCAGCGTTGATCGAGACGCCGAAACGTCCGCCGAAAACCTCGGAGTAAGCCAGCGAATAGGTGGCGCGCCCCTTGTCGCGCGCGTCCCGGGCCCGCCAGGAAGCCCCGATCGACCCGCTGACGCGGCGTTCCGGAGAACTGTCAAAAGCGCTCTTGCTCACCATATTCACGGCGCCACCGATCGAGTCTCCATCCATGTCCGGAGTGGGCGACTTGACCACTTCGAGACGTTCGATGGCATCGGCATTCGTCTGCGAGAATTCGAACCCACGATCCCCGCCGCCCGATGTCGCCGAGGCGACCCGGTCGCCGTTCACCGTGACCGTCAGCAGATTCTGGTGGAGGCCGCGAACGTGAATGAAGCGGATATCGCCACCAACGGACTCGCCTTGTACGCCGGGCAGGCGCATCGCCAGATCGCCGACGTTGCCCGCCAGACTCCCGAAGGCATCGGCGGACACGATACTCTTCACGCCTTCCGACAGCCGTTGCAGCGTGATGGCCTGCGCGTTGCCTTCGCGTTCGCTGGAAACGACGAATTTGCTTAGGGTGTAGATATCCGCCGTCAGACCCACGTCCTTTTTACCGGCTGTTCCGGCGGCAACCACCACGGGAATCTCCACAGTGGTCAGGCCGGTGTAGGAAACCGACAACGTGGCGCTGCCTGCCGCGACATCGGTGAAGCGATAGACGCCTTGATTGTCGGTGAGAGCCTGGCGACCGGTGCCCTGGATCACCACTAGGGCGCCTTCCAGCGTTCGTCCGGTCGCGGAATTCGTGACGAGGCCACTGAGGGTGGTCGGCGAAACCGACGACGGGCTGCTTTCCGCGGCGCCCACGGTTTGAGCCGGCGCAAGGGCGAGTCCAAGCCAGGCGAAGAGGAGTGCGAGGGGATTCTTGAGCTTCATGATTTTTTTTGGGGGGGCTTCGGAGATTTCGGGAGGTTCTTGGCCTGTCGGGCGGTCGCGCGCCGAGCAAATATGCCTTGAGTTGGGGGTCGTGCGCGCGGACTTCATCGACAAACCAGCAGGACTGCTCCGCGGAATTTTATCAGCCTTGGGCGGCGCGAAGTTCGAAGGAGGGGTAAAGTCGATTCGCTCAGGGGGTGACCGTTCGACGTTGCGCACGATGAGACCTGCTGCCCAAAAAAACAAGTCCGCTTTTCGCTACACCTCACTTCGCCCAACAAAAAATACCAT
>CAMDOF010000339.1 GCA_945903465.1 Opitutus sp. GAS368 | reverse complement strand
GCACGGCTTCCGATCGAACTCAAAGCCGTCGAGCAGATCCTCCCAATCCATCGGGCGCAGCTGCTCACTTACATGCGCCTGGGCTCCCACCCGCTCGGGCTCCTCATCAACTTTGACGTGCCGGTGCTAAAAGAGGGGATTCAGCGCATGGCGCTGACGCGCCTTCCGCCAGCCGCCGCCGTCTCCTCTGTCGATCATGGCGTTCACCATGATGTCGCCTCCGCGGAGATTCTCGCCAGTGCACAGGAGGTTCACCGCACGCTTGGACCCGGCCTCTTGCGCAGTGCCTACGAAGAATGTCTTTGCCACGAGTTGAGGCAGCGAGGCGTCGCCCATGAACGCCAGCGCACTCTTCCGCTCCAGTTCGAAGGCCACGACCTGGCCCACCCCGCACACCTTTCTCTGGTCGTTGGCGAGACGGTGCCCGTCGTCTGTGTCAGTGTCCCGCAGCTCACCCGATTGCACGAATGCCGGCTCCTCGCCCGCCTCCGCCAAACCGGCTGGTCCTTCGGCTGGTTGATCAATTTCAATTCCCCCACGCTCCAAACCGGCATCCGCCGCATCAACCTGTGATCGATTCCTCTGCGCGGTATTCTCCCGTCTCTGCGGTGCCCCTTCCGTTTATTTGCCCAATCGATTTGCACCGCAGAGACCAAACTGAAACGTAGCGCGTACGTTTCTCTCGAAATGCTTATGAACCTTAAATCCCTTTCCGGCTGGATCGTTTTCTTCCTCGTCGCGTTCTCCGCCGCCCCCGCGGCCCAGAGCGCGAAGCCCAACATCGTCGTCATTCTCGCCGACGATTTCGGCTGGGGTTCATCAACGCCGTACGGGGCCAAAGGCCTGAACACCCCAAACTTGGATCGCCTCGCGCGTGAGGGCCGCCGCTTCACCAACGCCTATGCGCCAGGCTCCGTCTGCTCGCCTTCGCGCTACGGCTTGATGACCGGCCGGTATTATTGGCGCACGTCGATCAAGGACGGCGAAGTCCTCACGCCGACTGCCCCGCTCCATATCGAGCCGAGTCGCGTAACGCTCGCTTCACTGTGCAAATCCCAAGGCTACCGCACCGGCGCTTTCGGCAAGTGGCATCTTGGGTTTCAAACCGGCGGGGCGGAGACCGATTGGAACCAACCGCTGCAGCCCGGCCCGCGCGCCGTCGGTTTCGATTATTTCTACGGTCTCGGGGGCAATCCGGGCAACGGCCCGCACGCGTTTATCGAAGATGAAAACATTCTCGGCCGCATCCCCGGCGAGCAGGTGGTCGTCGCCAGCGCGGGCGCGAAGGGCACGACGACTGGCATTCGCGAGCAGCGCGTGGTGGACCGTATCATGGAAACCATCACTGCCAAGGCGACCGGCTGGCTCGAAGCCAATCACGCGGCCCCGTTCTTTCTCTATTTTGCGCCCAATGCCGTGCACGGCCCCATCGCGCCGAATCCGCGCTTCACCGGCAGCAAGTACGGGAGCTACGGCGACTTCATTCATGAACTCGATTGGAGCGTCGGCCAAATCCTGGTTTCGCTCGATCGCCTGAAGCTCACCGAAAACACGCTCATCATTTTCACGAGCGACAACGGCGGCATCGTCGACGTGGGCAACGGCAACACCGGCAAGGCCATGGCAGCTGGTCTCGCCATCAACGGCCACCTGCGCGGCGGCAAACACACCGAATACGAGGGTGGCTTTCGCGAGCCCTTCATCGTCCGCTGGCCTGGGCACGTTCCCGCCAACACGGTGAGCGCCCAGGTCATCGCCTTGCCCGACGTGCTCGCGACGCTCGCTGCCATTCTCCATACACCGCTGCCCAAGGGTGCCGCCGAAGATAGCTTCAACGTGCTCCGTGCCTTCACCGAGCCGACGCCCGGTGCGCCCGTGCGCGATCACTTCATCATGCAGGCTGCCGACGGCACCTACGCGCTGCGCCTCGGCGACTGGCGACTCGTCGAGCGCATCGGCGCGCCGAAGTTCGATGCCCGCCCCTCGACCAAGACCGGCAAGAAGGCGCACGAGGGCCCGACGCACGACGAGCTTTTCAATCTCAAGGACGATCCCGCCGAGACGAAGGACTTATCCGCCACCCACGCGGACCAGGTCGCGAAAATGAAACGCCTCCTCGCCGAGGCGCGCGACCGCGGCTTCACGCGTCTCGACAGGGGAAAATGATCCGCTCGCAGCTTCGCGAATTTTCACCCCACCGACCAGCAACCTCGCGATGCACCTGGACAATGTGTTTACACCGCGGAGACCGGAAGTTCGCAGACGAGAAAACAGGAATCCGCTGAACGCGGGTTCTGGAGTAAGTTTTTCAGAAATTTTTGTCTACGCCGGTTCGGTCTCTGCCGGTTTGTTGCGCAGACGGTGGCGGGGTCAGGTTGGACTGGCGCCACGTAAAGCCAAAGCGGCGGATCCGGCCCGGCTCTGTCCTCAGCGGTGAGACGCCGCTGCCACCTCCAAAACACACCCTTAAGTTAGCGCCATGCCTGCCTGCCCCCCTCGGGGTGAACGGTTTCACCCTTGCGACCGTTGAAAACGCGCGCGAATCCTCCGCCAATCAGTCTCACCGTCGTGTCCCTTCTTTTGTCCGCCCGTTCGCCGCGTCCCTCTCCGCCCCGCTCAAATGAAACCGCCGCTCGCTCTCCTCTTTCGCCTTTTGCTCGCCGGGTGGCTGGTCACCTGCGCCGCGCACGCCGCTGAGGCCCCGGAGTTCCAGGTCCGCTCCGGCCTGCCCAACGTCGCCGCCAAGATCGCCCGCGGCGAGGAGGTGCGCGTGGCGTTCCTTGGCGGCAGCATCACGGCCGCGGCAGGCTGGCGCGTTTTCATCCTCGATCATGTCGAGCGAAAGTACCCGAAATCCAAATTCGTCGAGATCAACGCCTCCGTCTCTGGCACCGGCTCCGACTACGGCGCCCCGCGGCTGCAGCGCGATGTCCTGCGCCACGGGCCCGATCTGCTCTTCGTGGAATTCGCGGTCAACGACGGTACCGGTTCGCCCCGCGTCGAAGCACGCATGGAAGGTATCGTCCGTCAGACGTGGGCCGCCAATCCGCACACCGACATCTGTTTCGTTTACACCGTTTCGGACGGAATGCT
>CAMDOF010000338.1 GCA_945903465.1 Opitutus sp. GAS368 | reverse complement strand
GCCGAGAGTGATCGTGGTGCCGTTGATGATCGTGGCCTGCATCTGGCTCGGAACCCCGCGATAAAGAACCTGTGGGGCGTTGAAGAGATTGGAGACGTCGCAGGTCAGGGTGACCGCCGGGCTTAGTTGGTAGGCCAGGCCGAGGTGCACGATTTCGAACGCGCGACGGTAGGAATTCCGGCCGACGTTCGCCGCATCGTAACTGACGATGTAATCGCTGTTGTAATTATAGAGCACGCGCGTGCTGAAGCCGCGGTAGCGCCAGGACAGCATCAGATTGGCGGACCGCGGGACAAAACCCGCGACCTGTCCCGTGCTGAGGTTGGCCCGGCCGCCGAAGTCACCGTGGGTGTCGATCACCGTGGAGTTCGCCGAGGCGCTGAGACCCTTGAGGATGCCGGGCAGGAAGGTGAACTGCTGCTGGTAGCCAAACTCCCAGCCTTGCACGACCGCCGTGCCGGCGTTGACCGACTGCAGCCGGGTGAAGTTTTCGTAGGCGCCGTTGTAGCCATTGTCGCTGCCCATTCCAATCGTTCCGGTGTTGAGGCCCGTGACGATGTAATCCTTGATCGTCTTTTTGAACCAGCCCACCGAGAGATTGCCCACCGGCTCGAAGTAGTAGTCGAGCGTGGCATCCCAATTCGAGGCGGTCTGCGGGCCCAGGCTCGGATTGTTGATGCTGAGGGTCTGGTTGGTTTCGTTGGCAGTTTCGCCGGGTATCACGTTGTTAATCGACGGCCGGCCGAAACTCGTGGACCAACTGACCCGGGCTTTCAGGCTGGGGGTGATATCGTGGGTCAGGTGGGCGCTGGGAAAGGACTTGGTATAGCTGCCCTCGGTTTCCCGCCTGGTGCTGGCGTAGTCGCGCGCGGCGGCGCCGACCGGGTCGGCGATTTGCTGGGCCGCGGTGCTGCGCACGGTGGCGCGGGCCAGCACCCAGCCCCGGCCCACCGTATCCGTTTTCTCCGTGCGCACGCCTCCGAGATAGCCGGTGCGGCCGAGCAGACCCTCGCGACCGAATTTGCCCTCCGCCATGATGTAGCCGGCAGTCACCGTCTCGGTGGCGGTCCTGGTATTGGTGAATTTGGACGCCTCGCGGAAATAGTGATCCTCGGACCAGAGCGAGGGGTCGGTGAGCTTGTGGTCGCTGAAGAAGTAGGTGGCCTCCCATTGCGGCAGGCGGCGGCCGGTCTTGACCTCGTCGAACATGAGGCGGTTTGCAATGGCCGGCAACGGCCCCGTTCCAATGTAGTTCCATCTCCGGGTGAGGTTGTCCACCTCGGTCACGATCTCGCGCCACTGGCCACCGGTCTTCAAGAAGGTCGGGATCGGCGTGGGCAGCTTGTAGCGGGCGTTGGCGCGGAGGAGGCGGTGCTTGCTGTCGCTTTGCGCCTTCCCATGGTTCAGCCCGTTGGGGGCGGGACGGTAGTTGGCGAAGTTGGTGAAGTCGGGCCCCGACGTCTGGGTAAAGCGCGGGTAGAGGTCCGACTGCGTGCGGTCGAGAATCCAGCCGACATTGGTGAGGCGCATGGTGAGATCGGCGCCCTTGCCCTGACCACTATTGAGGTGCGTATAGGCGTAGGTGGCGGCGTAGTCGAGTTGCAGCGGACCGAAGTCCTGCTCCGCCGCGAGGTCCAGCCGGCGCATCCGGGCGGGGAAGAGATTGGGCCCGATCATGCGCATGTCGATCGTCGAGGTGGGAACCGCCCGCACCTCTGTGACACGGTTCGTGAAGCTGGGAACGATGCTGGTGGTGGCGCTGGGCACCGTGTTCTGGGTTTGCGTGCCGGTGTAGGCCCGCGTGAACCAATCGCGGCGGTCCCACTGATAGTTGTCGGCGGCGGTGAGGTTGACGGAGACCTTCGTGCTGGCCGACAAGCGGTAATCGGTCTTGACGCCAATACTGCGCTGCTTGCGGAGATTGTAGATTTCCAGGGTCTGGTAGCTCCACACGTAGGCGGGCTGGGTGGTTGTGTTTTGAAAATCGCGATCGGTTCGAAACCCCCCGACGGCGTTTTCGCTGTAAAAGGCGTTGACGCTGACGCCGAGGTTTCGCTGCCCGCCGAGGACATCGAAAACTTCCTGATAACCGAAGCTCATTATGGGATGGGATCGATGCTGCTCGCGAAGCGGAATCTGCTGCGTGAACGACGGCGCGATGCGCGCGGTGAGGTTGTAGGTGACCCGCCGCTTTTCTTTCATATTGAGCGCCGAGCGGGACTTGAAGTTTACTGTGCCGCCGAGCGAATCGGCGCCCTTGTCGGGCGTATGGCCCTTGGTAAGCTCAACCTGGTCGAACATCGCGCCGTTGATGGTGTGCGGCTGGAATTGGCGGGTCGCGCCAAAGGTCGAGAAGCCGGTGCCGTCCAAGGTGATGGTGTTGAGCGTGGCGTCCATGCCGCGAATGCTGAATGTGGAGGCGAGGCCCTCTTCGGTCAGGCTGCCCGAGACGCCCGGCAGGCGCATGATCATTTCGCCGGCATTCATGTTGGGCAGATTGCCGAACGAATCTGTCGCAAGGACGTTCTTGAGATTGGGCGCGTTGCGCTGCGCCGTGA
Source organism: Opitutus sp. GAS368 (assembly GCA_945903465.1). Taxonomy (GTDB): domain Bacteria; phylum Verrucomicrobiota; class Verrucomicrobiia; order Opitutales; family Opitutaceae; genus ER46. The sequence goes on along the minus strand of CAMDOF010000338.1, from coordinate 611 downwards.
TGGCGGCAGCACCGCCCTCGCGTTCGCCGAGGACCTTGAACGCGTCGAGCTGGTAGATGCTGGCCGTCAAGTCGAAATCGCGCACGACGCGCGCTCCGGCAGCGACCGTCACCTGGCTCCGCGCGGGATCGAGTCCGACGTAGGACACCACGAGTTCGTGCGCACCGGCCGGCACGGCGGAGAGCACGAAACGTCCGGCGGTATCGGTGAGCGCAGTCAGTCCCAGTTGGGGCACTTCGACTTTCGCGCCTTCGAGCAGATTGCGGGTGGCAGCGTTGCTCACCATGCCGGTGATTGAGCCGACGCCCTCTGCCGCATGGACGGCGTGAGTGGGGGCAACTGCAAGGGCGAGCCATCCGAACAACAAAGCGAGGGGGCTCTTGGTAGTTTTATTATTGCCAGGAACCTGGATTTGCGGGGCGGAGGGGTTTAAGGGGAGGGGCATGGTGGGATGGGGATGAGTTAGCCGTAAATGAGTCGATTTTGAGAGGGCCGCGGGGACGGCTGATGCTCGGGACTTGGGGAGGGGAACGACGGCGGCGGAAAGGGGGATTGCGGGTGCGAATCGCGGCGCGGCTTGCCGTTGGGGGGCAATCAACGCGGGGGGACGA
>CAMDOF010000337.1 GCA_945903465.1 Opitutus sp. GAS368 | reverse complement strand
CGATCATCGCCGGTGACGCGGTTGGCGCGCCGGGCGTGGAGCAAGCGGTGAGTGGCGGCGAGTAAATCGATATTCCGGGCGTCGCGCTGCACCCGCTCGGCGAAGCGGACGGAAGCGAGTACTTGGTCGAGGGCGTTGCGGACATGCTTTAATTCGGCGTCGAGTTCGTCGCCGTGGTGCTGGAACCAATCTTGGAGACATTTGAGCAGATAGGCGGGGAAGTATCCGCCGTAGCGTGCGGGATCGCCGTGGGCGGCAACGGCTTCGAGTCGGTCGTCCAGCAGCGAGCGGTACCGTGCCGGCGAGCAGGTGAGCGCGCGGCGTTCGAGCCAGACGGCGGGCCAGGTGAGCGCATACAGAAGCATGCGGCGATCGCGGTGGAAGTTTGTCAGGGGTCACTTCAAAACCAGCCAGTTGGGGTCACCCGAAAACCAGCCACCCTGAGCGAGACGGGAGGGTCATAGGATCTTGGGTGCGGTGGGCAAGAGGAAAGACGAAAAAGGACAAGGCCGCGGTTGACGGCAGGAGTTATTCATCAAGTTCCCGAAGCCCGGCAGCCTGCCTTTACCCGAAAGGGTAGCTGCCGGGCGGGAGGGAACTTTGTGAATAACTCCGGGCGAGCACAGCCGATCGACGAAGCCGTAGTTAGTTCGGTCCGCTGTACGGTGCAGGCGCCAAGGACGGATCATGAGGCGGTGTCCTCCGTGGTGCGGCCCATGGTCCGGGGCGCGCCCGGCCAGCGTTTGCTGCGGCCGACAAAGGGCACGATGTGGCAGCGGTGGAGGACGCGGTCGAGGATGGCGGTGGCGACCGGGACGTCCTGGAAGAGTTTGCCCCAGTCTTCGAGGGGTCGGTTCGAGTTGATGAGAATCGACTTCTTTTCGTAGCGGCGGATGACGATCTCCAAGAGATATTCGCCGGAGTGTTGTGGAAGGTGTTTGGCGGCGAAGTCCTCGATGATCAGCAGGTCGGGTTTCAGGTACTGGCGCAGCGTCAGCTCCTTTTCCTTCATCGCCTCCTCCGCGATCAGATCGCGCACCAGGTCGAAGATCGATTTGCGCAGCACCCGGAAGCCCTGCTTGATCGCCTCGTATCCAATGGCCTGCGACAAGTGGGTCTTGCCGAGGCCGGGCGCGCCGACGAACAGGGCGCAGCGGGCCTCGCGGACGAAGCCACAGGTGGCCAGCTCGTAGATGTCCTTCCGCGGGATCTTGGGGTTAAAATCCCAATCGAAGTCGGCCAGGGTCTTGGTGTCCATGAAGCCGGCGGCGCGGCTGCGGGTGGCGAGCCGGCGCTGGGTGCGCAGGTTGAGTTCGTCCTGCAGGACGAGCGCCAGAAACTCGGCGTGCGTGAGCCGGCTGGCGGTGGCTTCCTGCAGGCGCACGTCGAGCGTGGTCGCCAGGCCGGAAAGCCGCAGTTGTTGGAGGGTCAGTGCGAGTTGAGGATTAGGCATCAGGGAGAAGGAATCTGGTAAATTTGCATGTCGCGGATGAGCGGATGGGTTTCGAGAAAGTCGACCTGCACCACGTTGGCCGGCTCGGCCAGGGCCTGCTTCACATCGCCCAGTCGCCAGCCCGCCCGTTGCAACGCCTTGGCCGCGGCCCGCTCGATTTTTTCCGCCGGCGTCTTGCGCCCCAGCGCGAGCAGCCCTTGGAGCACGCGGATGCCCTCGATGCCGCGGTGCTGGCACATGGCCAGCGCCCAAGCGCCCGTGTTCGCCCCGAGATCCTGACAACGTTCGAGCAGATAAACGGTGCCGCGGTCCGCCAGCCGGCGCTTGAGCGGATGGATATGCGCGTCATCGGTGTGGGTGCGGCCGGGCTCGACGCGGGGATGCACCGTGATCGATGCCATTTTCAGGGAAAAGATCCGGATCAGGCGCGACTCACCGCGGACCCAGACTTCGCGGCTGGTATACTCTGGCGGCACCGAATAATAGGCCTTGTCGAACTCGACGTGACCGTCGAGATGCACCCGGCGTTTACCTTCCGTGAAGCTCGGAAAAATGTTCGCCGGCAGCGGCTGCAGCGCCGGTTTTTCCACCGCGAGGAAGTGCTCGCCCACGTGCCGGCGAGTGGTCCCGTGGATGCGGGTGTCGGCGACGTTCTTTTCCCACTCGGCGAGGAACGTGTTGGCGGCGCCCAGGCTCGGGAAGGAGCGGCCCTTGAGTGCGTGTTGGACAAAATCGACCCCGCGTTCGACCCGACCCTTATGGCGCGGCACCCGGGGCTGCGTCGGCAGAATGACCGTGCCGTAATGAGCGGCGAAAGCGGCCAGCTTGGGATTGAGCTCGGGATCGTACCAATCGGCGTGCAACACCGCCGCCTTGAGATTGTCGGGGGCCGTGGTGACGGGAACCCCGCCAAAATGCCGGTAGGCGTTTTCCAGACAGCGCAGGAAGGTCTCGGTCTTCTGATCGGCGGTGGCTTCGCTGTAGCCCGCCCGCGAGCAACACAACACGGCCCGAAAAATGTGCGGGCGGCGACGGCGGCCGTCGGGTTCGACGATCCAAGCGCCGAGGCCAAAATCAACCTGCATCTGCTCACCCGGGGCAAAGTCCATCCGGCGGAACGGCACCGGTGCCGCCTGCTCCAGTTTGTGGACGAAGCGTTTGACCGATTGGTAGCTGCCGGCGAACCCATGGTCGCAGACCAGATCCTGATGAATCCGCTTGGCCGACAGCCCCTGATCCAGTCCCGCGACAATCACCGGCTTCCAGCGCTCACACAGACTCACGTTGGCACGGGCCGCCGCCATCGCCTCGGCAAACGGTTCTGTCGCGAGATCGTCGGCGGCGTTCGCCTTCGCTGGCGTGTCCGTGATTATCCCGGTGGCCGGGGTGGCTGGTTTTGCTCCGACCCTCGCGTCAGTGCCGGGGGTCAGGGTGGCCGGTTTTGCCTTTGCGTCGCCAGCGGCGCGCTCGTTGCAGAGGGTCTTTTCCGGCTCGGAGCCGGGGGTCGGGGTGGCTGGTTTTGCTTCGTCGCGAGGGATGTACTTGCCGACCGTCTCACGATTAAGCCCCAACTCCCGGGCGATCCGCCGAGCAGACCAGCCCCGTTTCCAGAGGGAGAGAATTGTTTCTTGTTGGTTCACTTTGAGTTGGTTCATCCGCGCCGTTGTGCAACTGCTGTTGCACTACACGCGAACTCTTCCCGCTCAAAGTGGCTGGTTTTGAGGTGACCCTACGTGGCTGGTTTTGGGTGACCCCTGACA
>CAMDOF010000336.1 GCA_945903465.1 Opitutus sp. GAS368 | reverse complement strand
TTCAATACACTTCGTCGTGGGTGCCCACCGCTTCGAGCAAGATGGCCTCTTGTGCTCCATGCCGAACAAACTGAAACACGATGCGCAGATCGTATCCGGCGGAACAGGCCCACGATTTCGCCAGTTTCCCCTTTAGCTTGTGGGTGCGTAACGCCGGATGATGTGCATCCTCAACCAGCAGCTCCAAAGCAGCCTGAAGATCGTCGCCCATCGCGGGATGCCTTTCGCCAGTCGTCGCGCCGCGCGCAAAAACGCGCTGCTGGGCAGCAGCACGCGTTTCACGCTCGAATACGTTGCATGATCGCTCCAACGCTCACCGGCTTGCAGTCCCCACGGGCGAACTCGGTCCGGGACTCCTTCACCGCAGCGACGAGCTCAGCGCGTCGCTTCTCGGCAATTCGGCGCCGCAGAGTATCGGCGAGTTCCTCTTGTTCCTCCAAGGTAAGCCGGTCGACTGCATCCAAAGTGGTTGCGAATGAGGTCATGATCAAAAGCTGAACGACCTTTCCCGAGTTTTCAACTTCAGTTTGGACGGTTTGACCAGCCGCAAGGGATATGGCCCTAGGGGTTTGGGGTCGAGCGTTGAACGCGCCTCACGTTTTCCGTCACCCGCTCTCCCCTGCACCCGCGCCCCGATGCGGTTAACGCGCTCTTTCCCTGTATGAATCATCTCAACCAAAGCCGTCCAATGGGGCAGAGCCGGAAGAAGTTGAATGCTAAACAGACCGTGACTCGGCGATCAGTTCTTCAAGGCCGCCCAGTCCATAACGGGCGCAGACGCTCCGCACCTCGTCAAATTCCAGATCGGGATTGCGGACCAGCAATTCGATAATGTCCGCCTTGGACTTGTGGCCACCGGCATAGAGTTTGAGCGCGATCAGGTGCGGAATCGGCACAATTTTGAGCGGACTGTCTTCACGCACGACCAGCGTCGCGAGCCGCACGGCATCTTCGATCACCGCCGGGAAACGGCCGGAAAAACTAACGATCTGCACCAGGCCAAAGCCGCCGCTGACGTCGATGACGCCGCCGAGGGGATCCTCTCCGTCGGGTTCCCGCAATTCCGCCTCAAGCCCAGCCTCGTGCAGCGAGCTGACCACGGCCCGCAGTGTCGGCACGTCGGCATTGACACCCAGATCGAGATCCTCGGTCTGCCGCACATAATGGTGGGCCGCGAGCGCCACCGCCCCGATCACGACCGCGTCGATGTGATGTCGCGCCAAAACGGTGAGGACTTTTTCGGCGGCCAGCAGAAGATCATCGGGGTGACTCATACGGGGGATTTAGCCGGCCTCGGCTTGAGCCACGCGAAACGAGCACCCATGGTGAGCGCGGCCGCAATCCGCTCCTGCACGGACAGGCGCCTGATCCGTTCCTGTTCCCGCTCGCGAGCTTGAGCCGCACACGCGCTCCGACGGGGTCCGCAACTCAGGACTGCAGTAGGGGTGTTCGGGTCGTGTGCCATGGGTGTTGCAGTTGTCCGATTGTCCCGCAGCACACGGACCTCTCAAGGAGATTCCACGTAGATCGAAAAACATAGGAGGCCTCCTGACCGTCGGTTGCGCCTGTTCCTAGAACGCGCAACCTCCTTTTCCGTTTAGCATGATCTGAAAAAAGTTTTTGCGAGGCCCACACCGCCCGAATTCCACTCGACGCAAGCGGTGTCATCGGAGATGCAACCGTACGCCGAGCGCCCTGTCCGCGCGAAGCCCCATGCCACCCGCCGATCAGACCATTTGGTTCGCCGAAAGCGTGCAACCGCACGAGCCGGCGCTACGCGCGTTCCTCTCGCGGCGGTTTTCCAGCCTGCCCGACCACGACGACCTCGTGCAGGAGACCTATGCGCGCCTGCTCCGCGTCTCCGATCCCCAGCGGCTGGGGCACGTGCGGGCCTTTCTCTTCACCACGGCACGCAACGTCGCCATCGACCACGTCCGCCGCACGCGCCGCACGCCCGTCGATCGCATGGGCGCCACCACCGAATTTTCCTTGCTCGAACCAGCGCCTGGAGCAGCCGACGTGCTCGACCTTGCGCAGCAACACGAGGCGATGCTCGCCGCGCTCGCGACGCTGCCCGAGCGTTGCCGCGAGGTGATGCTGCTCCGCTACGTGGATGGATTTTCCGCCTCGGAAATCGCCGTGCACCTCGGCCTCGCGGCCGCGACCGTGCGCGTCCACCTGATGAAGGGCGTGCGTGACTGCGCGGAGTTCTTCCGGGCCCGCGGCCTCCTCGACCCCTCCGCCAAGACGAAAGGCACCCCATGAAACCGACCGAGAACCATGAGCCCGGCGACGCCACCGCCATCGAGGCGGAGGCGATGGCTTGGCTGGCCGAACGTGAGGAGGGCTTTGCGCCCGGACGCGCCGCCGCCTTCGATTCGTGGCGCCGCCGCGATCCCCGCCACGCCGCCTCCGTCGCCGAACTGGAGCAGGTGCTCGCGCAACTGGGCGGGCTCGAGGAGCGCCGCGCAGAGGTAAACGCCCATTTCAATCGCGTTTCGGCGCCACCGTCCCCGGGCCGGGCCACGCCCGGGCTGGCACCCACACCGGGGCCGAATGTCCGCTGGTGGCGGCCCGTCGCGTGGACCGGGCTGGCCGCGGCGCTGCTCCTCGGCACTTTTATTGGTTTTCGCGCGCTGCCATCGACGCCCAGTCCCGAGACACGCTATGGGACGACGACCGCCGGCTACGAACGCGCGCGCCTCGCCGATGGCTCGACCCTCGAACTCAACACCGCGAGCGCCGCCCGCGTGCAATTCACCGCGGCGGAACGTCGCGTGGAGCTTGAGTCGGGCGAAGCCCACTTCGAAGTCGCCCACGACACCGCACGTCCTTTCGTCGTGAGTGCGGGTGGCATAGCCGTGCGCGCGGTCGGCACGGCGTTCAACGTCCGCTTCGTCTCCGGGGCCGTCGAGGTCACGGTCACGGAAGGCAAGGTCGCGGTGGAGCGCGGTGGCCCCAACGCGCTTTCCGCCGGCCCGACTCTCATCGCCGCCAACCAGCGCCTCGCGCTGCCCCTCGCGGCCGCCGCCACACCCGCGCCCGTGATCGAGCCCCTCGCCCCCGCCGACGTGCGCGCCGTGCTCGCCTGGCAGCGCCGCGTCACGGATTTTTCCGACACCCCGCTCGCCGAGGTGACCGCGCGCTTCAATCGGCATAACACTCTGCAACTCGTGATCACCGATCCTGCGCTGGGGTCTCGCCGTATCGGCGGGATCTTCGCCCTCGACG
>CAMDOF010000335.1 GCA_945903465.1 Opitutus sp. GAS368 | reverse complement strand
CCCGCGCACACATCGGCGGTGTGGTGGGCCGAATCGACTTCGAACGACTCCAGCGACTGCTTGCTCGTCTCGCGCGACATCTTGCCCCCCAACGTTAGCCGCTCACTGGGGATCAGCACGATCATGGATCCGCTCCCCCTCAGCGCCCTCAATCAGCACATCTACTGCTCGCGCCGCGCCTACCTGATCCACGCCGAGCGCGTCTTTGTCGACAACGAACACACTCTCCTCGGAGACCTCGCCCACGCGGCCGTCGACACCCCCGGCTACGAGCACCGCGCCGGTTGGGAACTCCTCCGCGCGCTTCCGCTTTTTTCCGATACCCTCGGCCTCTCGGGCAAAGCCGACCTCGTCGAAATCCGGCGGGCAGATTTCCCCACATCTAAAACTTCAAATTTTAAATCTGTCCTTCCACGCCATCACCCCGCTAGAGGTCACGATCACTCGCTGCGCCGTCACCAAGGAGGAAGACGCCAAGAAGGAGCGCACCATGGGCAACAAGCACATCGTCCCCTACGGCCTCTACGCCGCCAAAGGCTACATCTCGCCCGCCTTCGCCGAAAAAACCCGCTTCACCGACGCGGATCTTGCGCTCCTCTTCCAGGCCCTCCTCTCGATGTTCCTACACGATCGCTCCGCCGCCCGCGGTGAAATGATCGTGCGCGGCCTCTACGACTTCGAGCACGTCGGCACCCAGCACGCCAATAACGCCGAACAAAACAAGCGCGAAGCTCGCCTCGGCTGCGCTCACGCCCATGTCCTCATCGAAGGCGTCAAAGTCGCGCTTTCTGACGAAGCCAAAGCCGCCGGAAAAACCTTCCCCGAATCCTTCGCGGACTACGCCGTGAACAACACGTGGACCGCCGAGAACCTCCCCAAAGGCATCAAACTCCACCTCCGCCACGTTGGCCCTGATGCCGCCATCGGCCCGCGACAAGGTTGATCTGGTACGCCCCCTTGACTTAGCTAACCACTTAGCTAAGTCATCCCCCATGCCCGCTATTCTCAAACGCAAGGCCACCAAAGCCACCCCTCGGCCCGCCCGCCGCGTTGCCCGTAAACCGCGCGCCACGCCCGGACTCGCGGTCACGGCTCCCGTCCCGTCCAAACTCCCCTCCATCGTCAACGTCCACGAGGCCAAGACCCAGCTCTCCCGCCTCCTCGCCCGCGTCGAGGCCGGCGAAGAAATCACCATCGCCCGCGCCGGCCAGCCTTTCGCCCGGCTTGTGCCGCTCGCGGCTGCCACCACCGCCAACCCCTATCTATCCCTCGGCATCGCCGACGCCCTCGCTGCCTACGACCGCGACCACGGCCAGACCGAAACTGACTTCCCCGAGGTCTGGCTCCATCGCACTCCGCCCAAACCCAATCCACTGGAGGAGTAAACCGTGCCCCGCTACCTCCTCGACACGGCCGTTTACGCCCAAGTCCTGCGCCGCCAGCCCGACCCCGTCGCCACCCGCCGCTGGCAGTTGGTCGGCGATTCCGCCTGCGTCATCTCGATCGTCTCCGTGGCCGAGGTCGAATGGGGACTGCATAAACTCGCCAGTCCCTCCGCCTGGACTCGCTACGAGACACTGCTCAAACCCCGTCTCACCGTCGTCCCCAGCGACGCTGCGGTGTGGGCCCAGTTTGCCCGTCTCAAGGCAGTGCAGATGAGTAATGGCCGCCCCGTCGCCGATTTGGATCTGCTCATCGCGGCAACCGCCGTCGCCCTCGGTCTCACGGTCGCCACCCGCAATGTCCGCCACTTCTCACTGATCAAGGGTCTGCCCGTCGAAGACTGGTTCTCCCTTCAATACCGCCCCTCCTCTCCGCGCCCAACTTGACTACTTGTCCAGTTGGGCGCACCCTAGCCCCATGTCCACCACGCTCACCATCGGCGAATTCAAAGCCCGCCTGTCCGACGCCCTCGCCCTCGTCGAAAAAGGCGAGACCATCACCGTGACCTACGGCCGCAACAAAACCCCGGTCGCCGTCTTCGGCCCGCCGCCCGCCGCCCCCAAACGCAAACTCGGCCACCTCGCCGGGAAATTTCGCGTCACCATCCGTCCCAATTGGAAAATGACCGAAGAGGAGTTTCTCGGTTCATGAAGCTCCTGCTCGACACCTGCGCCGCGCTCTGGGCCTTGCAAGACTCCGGCCAACTCTCCGCCCCAGCCCGGCGGGCGCTGAAAAACCCGGACAACTCGGTTTCCGTCAGTGTGGTTTCGTTTTGGGAAATCAGCCTCAAATCTTGGCTGGGCAAACTCGCCCTCCACGGTGCCGAACCCGAAGATTTCCCCCGCTTCGTCGTCGAAGCCGGTTGGAGCATTTTGCCGCTTTCCGGGGAAATCGCAGCCAGCTCCGGCCGCCTGCTCCGCATACCCGAGCATCGCGACCCGTTTGACCGGTTGCTCATCTGGACTGCGATCAACGAGGGTTTCGCCCTCGTCTCGGGCGACGATGATTTTCCCGCTTACGCGCCCCACGGCCTCAAGCTCTGCTGGTAAAAGCAACGCCACCTTGGGCCCCGATCATGCCCCCGTCCGTTACCCCCAACCCCTCGCTCCCGCCCATCCACCCGGTGCGCGGCCAACGCGCGATGCTGGATAGCGACCTTGCCCGGCTCTACGAGGTGCCGACCAAGGTCTTCAACCAAACCATCCAAAGAAACGCCGATCGCTTTCCCGCCGACTTCGCTTTTCAACTTACCCGTGAGGAGGTTGCAAACTTGAGGTCACAAATTGTGACTTCAAGTTCCGAGGGACCTCAGTCTTTAAGGTCACAAATTGTGACCTTAAAGAAACCCGGCCGCGGTCAGCACCGGAAGTATCTCCCTTGGGTCTTCACCGAGCACGGCGCGATCATGGCTGCCACCATCCTCCGCAGCCCGCGCGCCGTCACCATGAGCGTCTATATCGTCCGCGCGTTCGTGCGCATGAGGGAGGAATTGCTCACCAACGCCGTCATCCTCAAGCGCCTCGCCCAGCACGACAAAAAACTCCTCGAACACGACCTCGTCCTCCAGGACGTCGTCGAAAAACTCCTCCCCCTGCTCGATCCGTCGCCGACGCCCCGCAAACCTAAAATCGGTTTCCACGCCGGCAACCGCTAAACGCGGCCCACGCACCCGCTGCATGCCCGCCGCCGACGATTCCTTCCCGCTCTCGGCGCTCAACCACTTTATCTACTGCTCGCGCCGCGCCTACCTGATCCACGCCGAGCGCGTCTTCGTCGACAACGAACACACCCTCCTCGGAGATCTCGCCCACGCGGCCGTCGACACCCCCGGCTACGAGCACCGCGCCGG
>CAMDOF010000334.1 GCA_945903465.1 Opitutus sp. GAS368 | reverse complement strand
CGCCGACTTCAAAAAGTCCGTCTGGTGGAGCCTCCGCGGCAAGCTCGACGTCCCCAAAGAACGCTGGATCACCTACCCCGGCACCGAACGCCCCGAAGACCCCAGCCCCGTGATCGCATGGGCCGGTTGGGATCACGCGCAGCAAGCCCGGGCCCTCGCCGAATACTATTTGGAAGCCAAGCAGACCTACGCCTTCCCGCCGGAAAAGCTGAAGCTGCTGCTGGCCGGCCTCCTCGAACTCGAACCCTGGCTCGCCCAGTGGCACAGCGTGTTAGACCCCCTCATCGGCGATAGCCCCGCCAACGCGATCCGCGGCTTCGTCGACGCCGAGGTCCACGCGCTGGGGGTAACGCGGGACGATCTGAAACGAGTGAGGCTGGGCGCGTGATTACTTGTGGACACTATGTAGATTATTTGTAGATTTCCACCATGCCCATCACGCTCGAACGTCCGAAGACAAAGACCCAGAAACTGCACCTCAAACGGTCGGCCGCCAAGGCGAGCGTTCTTACTGGGCGAAAGATCACGGCGCCCCCGGCGAGCGGGAGCATGACCCTCACCAGCGCGAACCAGATTCGTGACCAGATCGCGATCCTGCAGAAGCAACTGGGGACTCTGCAAGTAGCCGAGGCGCCCAAGGTAATTTTACCGGAACTGCATGACGGGAAATCCGGCCGGATCGACGCGCAGAAGCTGGCGGATTTCATGGCAATCCCGCTCAAGCGGCTGGCCGAGGGGGTGGAGCTGAACTACAAGGCGGTGCATCGCGATCCTTCCGGCGACTCCTTTCAAGAGGCGCTCCGGCCGGTCAAACGATCGCTGGAATACCTGCACGAACTCTTCCAAAAGCCGGCGATCATCCGGGTCTGGTTGAACACGCCGCACCCGATGCTGGACGGCCAGACCGCCCTTGCGACCATTCTGCAAGGCAAGGCGTTCGCGATCGAGCGGCTACTCGGGAATGCGTGGGATGGGGTGGTTTCCTGATGCTGCCGGCGAACCGCCTCAAAACCGCGCTGTCGAAGGCGAAACGGATCGCGGTGCATGGCCCGTGGTCGCGGGTCGTGGCGTTTCGCCATTTGCTCGGAGCGCCGCCGGGCCTGGACGGCCCGCCGCAGCCATTGTGGGGGGGGGCATCGCAAACCCGTGGCGCGCGCTTCACGCCCGAGGGTGGATTCGACGCGGTCTATCTAGCGTGGGATTCGATAACGGCGCTGGCGGAGGTGCAGGCGATCGCCTTCCTCTCCGGTGGGCCATTGCAGGCCCGGACGCCACCCTGGGTCATGATGAACGTGGACGGCATGGTGAACGGCGTGCTCGATCTCACCGACGCCGACACGCGAACCACGCTGGGGACGAATGAGCAGGAAATCAGCGGCTCCTGGCAGACGGCCCAGCTGCCGCCGACGCAATTGCTCGCGCAGGTGGCCTTCGATTCCGGAATGATTGTCGGTATCAAATATCCTTCGGCGAAGAATACCGGCGGCGGGGTCAATCTAGTGGTTTTTCCCGATCGCCTGTCACGGAGCTCCACGGACTACCTCGAAGTTTATGACCCGCACGGGAATTTGCCGCAGCGCATCGGAGCTTAACGGGAAATCACCATCACCGCCTCATTTTTATGCCCACGCTGTTAAAAGACCTCATCGCCATTCCCGAGCATGTTTCAAAGGGCGACTTCGTGCTCAAGCTGACCGACGGCACCTCTGCAGATAAGGCGAAGCAAACCTTGGGAAACTACGTGGTGACGCCGCAGCTGGCTGGCTGCTTCGACCAAGCGTTGAAGATCCTTCAAGGCGCGCTGGCTGGGAAGGCGAGCAAGGCGGCCTACTTGCACGGCAGTTTCGGCTCCGGTAAGAGTCATTTCATGGCCGTGCTGCACTTCCTGCTGAAGGAAAATGCGGATGCCCGGTCGATCAAGGCCCTGGGCGATGTCGTCACCCGCCACAACGGGTGGCTCCCCGGGAAGAAATTCCTGATGGTGCCATTCCATTTGATTGCGGCCAAGGACATCGAGTCGGCCCTGTTCAAGGGCTACACCGACTACGTCGTGAAGCATTTTCCGGCAGCGCCGTATCCGCCGCTCTTCGCCTCGAGGCTCCTACTGGCCAATGCCGCCCAACTTCGCGCGGGCGTGGGTGACGAGAAATTTTTCGCGGGGTTAAATGCGGCGAAGTCGGGCGCCGGTGGCGGGGGTGGCTGGGGTTCGCTCGGCGCGAAGTGGACCGCCGCCACGTTTGACCAAGCGTGCAAAGCGGTGCCGACGGACGAATCCCACCGTCGCCTCGTGAGCGCCCTGGTGGAAACCCACTTCCCGGCGATGCGCTCGACCAACGAATTCGTCAGCCTCGACGATGGTCTCTCGATCATGAGTGCCCACGCGAAGTCGCTGGGCTTCGATGCGCTGATTCTGTTTCTCGACGAGCTGATCCTGTGGCTCGCCAGTCATGCCGCCGACGTGACATTTGTGAGTCGGGAGGCGCAGAAGATCCCCAAGTTGGTCGAGTCACAAAACGCCGACCGGCCGGTGCCCATCGTCAGTTTCGTGGCCCGGCAGCGCGATCTCCGGGAACTCGTCGGACAGCACATCGCCGGGGCCGAGAAGTTGGCCTTCATTGACGTGCTCAGCTACCAAGACGGCCGCTTCGACACGATCCCGCTGGAGAACGGCAATCTTCCGGCCATCGCCAAGGAGCGTATCCTGAAGCCCAAGGATGACGCGGCCCGGGTGCAGATCGACCAGGCATTTGCCCAGACCGCGACGTTTCGCGAAGAGGTGATGAGCGTCCTCCTGACGCGCACCAGCAAGCGGGAGGATTTTCGCGACCTCTATCCCTTCAGTCCGGCGCTGGTGGAAACCCTCGTGGTGGTGTCCTCGCTGCTGCAGCGCGAGCGCACGGCGATCAAGGTCATGGTGCAGCTGCTCTCCAAACAGCGGGAGACGCTGATGCTCGGGGAAATCATCCCGCTGGGCGACCTGTTCGATGAAATCGCGCAAGGCGACGACGCCTTCAGTGCCGACATGAAGGTCTACTTCGACAAGGCAAACAACCTCTACCAGCAGACGCTGCGCCCGATGCTGGAAGCGCAGCACTCGCTGACTTTCGACGCTGCCGGCCAATTGCCTTTCGGCGATCCGAAGCGGACCGCGCTGCGCAACGACGACCGGCTGATCAAGACGCTGCTCCTCGCCGCGCTGGCACCGACCGTCGAGTCGCTGAAGAACATGGACGCGAAGCGACTGGCCGCGCTGAACCACGGCACCATTCGCTCCTTCGTGCCGGGACAGGAAGCGCAGCAGGTGCTCGCCAAATGCAAGGACTGGGCCTCGCGGGTCGGTCAGGTGCAAGTGCAGGAAGGTGCGGGCGGGACCTACACCCTTTCGATCCAGATTACGGATTTGGAGCTACAACCGATCCTCGACCGGGCGGAGGCAGTGGACAACCACGGTAACCGGGTGGCCCGGATGAAGACATTGATTTTCGAGGCGCTCGGCGT
>CAMDOF010000333.1 GCA_945903465.1 Opitutus sp. GAS368 | reverse complement strand
TCCGCCTTTCAAAAATCGAGGGTGGTCGTGAAGATAAAATTTCGCGGACGCCGCAGCGTATAACTCACACCGACCGGCGCGTATTGCGGACCGAGCACACCTTCGCTGTCGGTGCTCACTTTCACGAGCCGCACGTCCTGCCAGTTCGGGAGATTCTGCACGTTGAGCTGCAAGCGCAGCATGACGCCACGCGTGAGCTTGCGCTGATAACGGAGCATCGCGCCGAGATCCCAAAAATCGTCGCCCATGATTGGCTGGCCCACGTCGATGATACCTTCAGGCACGCCGGCGGCGTTTAGCTTGCGGCGGTAGCCGGCGACATCGGCGCTGCGCCAGCGAAAATTACCGCCGACGGACCATCCTTTGAGCAGACCCTGCGTGTCGAACTCGTGTGTCGCCACGCCGTTGACCGCATAGCGGCCGCTCCAATTCGTGGCCTGGCCCTCGAGGGCCCGCTCATCACGGTATTGACGTTCGGCACCGCTGGCTTGGTTTTCCAAATAGAGCGCATCGGTCGCAGCTTGCAGGCGGTGCGCCGCGTTTTGCGGATTCAAATCGAACTGCGCCGATGGCTGGCCGGCCTCGATCTTGCGAAGTTCGGCGGCGAACCGTCGCCACGTGGCGAGGCCCTGGTAGGGTTGCGGCGTTTCAAGATACTTGCCGTAGCCGAGCAGATGTTCGCCCAACACATTTTCGTTGATACTGCCCGTCAGTGAGACGCGCCAGCGGCGGCTCGGATTGAGAATCGCGGTGAGTTCGTAGCCGGTCGCGTCGAAATTCCAGTCTGTCGCCACCGTCTGCGCAGGATCGATCGGGTAGAGCCCGCTCGGTGGCAGCGTAGTGAAATGCGAGTCTTGCGAGTAATTCGCCCGCAGCCGATCGACGATGCCGCGTGCGAAACCGACGTAAGCGCCGCCGCCGCGAATCTGATTCCTGATGCTGTTCTCGAAGCGGTTCAATGAAACCGACAGGCGTCCGTCGAACACGTAGACGCGCACACCGAGGTCGCGCGAATCGCCGGATTGGTTACCCGGCCGTTCGCTGAGAAACGTCACCTGCGAGGGGTTGGTGGACGGCGTGAAGTTCTCCGACTGGTTGTAGGTAAGCCCTAGCCACGGAAGCACGTTCAGCACGGCGCTCGCGGTCTTCGTGTCGGCGGCGACGGAAACTTCCGGGGTGGTCTTGAACGGCACGTCGCGCGCGAGGCTGTAGTAGCGGCGCACTTCGCTTGTAGCCGCGCCGGGCACGGCGGGGTCCGCCCACTCCCGATACGGCGGTTGGCCGATGAAGCTCTCGGTGGCGTCGCGCCGCCAGCCAAAGAGCGTGATCAGCCGCCGGTCTATCCAGCGGCCTTGCCAGCCGAGAGAACAAGAGTCGATCCGCTCGCGTGTGTTGGTCGCGGCGACGAACGGGCGCGCCACGAGATCCAGCGGACCGACGGCGGCGGGCACCTTTCCAACAATGTCCTTCTGCGTGGAGAGTCGCGCCAGCTCACGCCCGACCCAGGTGAAATCAGGCACGGGATAAACGGGCCGCCCGCCGACATAATAAGTCCGAATCGCGATCGCGTTCACCGCGTTGAGTGGGTCCACGTTCCAGTTGGTCACACCGACGGTGCCGCGGTTAAGCCAGCGCATCGTGTCCTGGCGCGACGTCGTCTCCATCGTCTGCGCGAGCAGGCCGACGTTGTGCTGGCCCAGCCAGCGGTGGACGCGCGTCAGATCGCGCTCATACCAGAGCGTGGCGCGGTAGGCGTCGCGGCGCTGGCGGTATTCGCGATACTGGTTGTTGGCCGATTCGCCGTAGGGCTGCAGAAATCCGGGGTTGGGGGTCCCGTCGACCCAGAAGCGATTGGGATCGATCGTCACGCGATCGAACGAGCTCGGACTGAAGTCGCGCGCGTGGCGCATCCAGCTGCCGGCGAATTCGACGTGCAGGTCCTTCGTGATCCGTTGCTCGACAAACGCCTGCGTAGTGCTGCCGCGCGACTGATCGGAAGGGTCTTCCCACGTGCCGCCCTGGAGGTTCGTCTCCTTCGCGATGCCGAAGAGTTTGAAGGGATCCTGCGTGTGGACTTCAGTGGCGAGCGCGCCATTGAACTGATGGCGGTTGAGGTTGAATTGGAAACGCCAGTTCACGATCGGCTGCGCAAGCGGCAGGCCTTGCATGAGAATGACCGACTGGCCGGTCACCTGGCCGAGGGCATTGCGCGGATCAAAGGCGTTTTTCTGCGCGGCCGTGACCGCGGCCGTCGGAGAGAAATCCACCGTGGGGCGGCCTTTGGCGATCCATTGCATGGCGCCGTTGTCGTAGGCCCAGGTGAGCGGGACGATGTTGCGTTCGACGCGATAGTCCTCGCGATTGACGGAAATCCGCGTCCCGGCGAAGGGCCGGGCCGTCACGCCGAGGGTGATGCGGTGCTGGTTCGCTCCCTCGAAATCCCGGAACTCCCTCCTGCGGTCGAAGAGCGCGTTGAGGCGCAGCGCGAGCCGGTCCTTGAGCAACGGCTGGTTATGATCGAGCGAGGCGCGGTGCGAGGCCCAAGTGTCGTAGCGGTATTGGAACTGGGTGATCGGCCGATCAAAGCGGGCGCGTTTGGTCGTCGACTCAGTCACGCCATCGGCCGTGCCCACGCCGAAGAGCAGTGAGTTGGGGCCGCGCGAAAGCGTGACGCGCTCAAGGTTGTAGGTGTCGCTGGAGACGAAGGAGCGGAAGTAATCGCTCGCGGCGGCGACCGAGCCCTCGCTGTTGACGAAGCCGCGGATTGCCATCGGCTGGCCGTCCCCAAATCGGAGGAAGCCGTTGTGCCGCGTCGGATCGCCTTCCACGGTGTCAACGCTTGGCGTGAAGATGAGCGCGTCCGCCGGAGATGTGGCCGCCAGATCCTCAAGAAAAGCGGGCGTGAGTACCGTGAGCGGCGCGGCAATGTCGCGCAACGACGTCCGCATGCGCGTGCCGGAGGTGGATTCGAGCGCAGCATAGCCAGAGTCGCGACCGGCATCGACGGTGAAGGGTGAAAGCTCGACGATTTTGCCGGCCTCACCTGCTGCCGGTGCGGGCTCGCGAGGCGTTTGCGCAGACAACGCGAGGCCGCCCAGCGTGGGCGCGAACAGCGCGCAGCAACGCCGGAGTGAGGTGCGGGTGTGAAGAGTAGAGTTCATGGGGTGGAATCTGCGGCGGCGGCCGCGCAGGGGTTAGCGGAGATGCAGTTCGGTTTTCTCCACCTGAATGTAGCTGCCGGTGCGAAACGCGCCGCGACCGGCCACGCTCACGCTCACGATATTTGCACCGTGCCGGAGTGCGTCCGCGGGCACGGTGAAATCGATCCGTGTGAGCGATTGCTTACTCACCTCTTTCAACAACGTGAAGGGCGTGACCGACGGCGGCTGCGGAGCGGGCGAGTGGATCTCGGGATCTTTCAACGCGCCATCGATGTGCGCCGGGGTGAGCACGTGACCGTTGAGGGCAACTGCGAGACGATCGGTCGGAAGGTGGTTGAA
>CAMDOF010000332.1 GCA_945903465.1 Opitutus sp. GAS368 | reverse complement strand
CGAGCCGGGCGACTAAAACCCCTCCCTGATCCGATCCCCCTGAAAATCCAGTTTCCTTTCAGCCCCCGCCCCAAAATCGGATTTTGGCCGTGACAGAAAGTAACCGCGTGCGCGAGGCCGCGATATAGCCGCAGATCGTGCCTGCTGGTAATCGGTTCTTTCCGCGAGGCAAGCGATCCATCGTCCTTACACGGGTGTTTTTCTAAGCCCGTCTAGCAGTCTGATGCCGAAGGCCGTGTGGGGTGTCATTGGTGGCGAGTCCGCGCAAGCGGTTCCGACCCCGGTTAGGAGTTTACCGCAATTCTAAAAACGCTTGCTCCTTGACCCCGAGCGATCCGGACGTCAGCACCCGTTCATCCCCACCCCGCGCAGCTTGCCCCCAAACGGCAAGCCGCGCCTCGATTCGCGCCCGCCATCCCCCTTTCCGCCGCAGCCGTTCCCCGCCCCAAGTCCCCAGCATCATCCGAACCCGCCGCCCTCTCAAAATCGACTGATTTACGGCTAACTCATCCCCATCCCACCATGCCCCTCCCAGATCCGATCCCGCTGAAAATCCAGTTTCCTCTCAGCATCAGCAATGATCGATTCGAACCACGCGTTTTCGCTGCGCGAGGCGCTGGAACTGGTGCGCCGCGTCGAAGCGTGCGACATCTCGTGGTTCGAGGAACCGCTTTCGCCGGACGACTACGAAGGCTATCGCGAGTTGCGCAGCCGCTCGACGATCCCGATCGCGGGCGGCGAATGCGAATACGGGGTGGCGGGGTTTCACGAGCTCTTCAATTCTCGCGCCGTCGACATCGCGCAGCCCGATCTTTGCGCTTGCGGCGGGTTGACGGAGGGCCAGCGGATTGCCGCGCTGGCGCGGGCGCATTTTGTGGACGTGACCCCGCATTGCTGGGGCACGGGCATCGGGTTCGCGGTCGGGCTGCATTTTCTCAGCACGGTGGACATGCTGCCGGGCCGGTTGCGGATGCCGGAGCCGTTCCTCGAAATGGATCGTACCGAAAACGCGCTGCGCGAAGAACTGACGCCGCCGCGGTTTCAACCCGTGGACGGACGCGTGACGGTGCCGGATGCGCCGGGCCTCGGTGTGGAAGTCGATCTTGCCCGGCTCGCAAAGTTCCATGGCGTCGTGCCATGAACCGCGATCCAGTTTCCTTCCAATAATAATCAGTCATGAAACGAATTATCCCCCGAATCTTCCCCCTCACGCTTCTCGCCCGTTGGCTTTGTCTCACCATGACATTGAGCCCAGCCCTGGCCCAATCGACCGCCGCCACGATCGAAGGTCGGGTCGTCAGCGCTCGGAGCGGCGAGTATCTTGAGAAAGCGCGGCTGACCGTGGAGGGCACGTCATTGGAAGCCTTCACCAATTCCGATGGTCAGTTCCGGCTGGTAGGCGTGCCCTCCGGGTCGGCCCGGATCCGGGTCTTTTTCACCGGCCTTGAACCGGCGACGGCAACCGTCGCGGTCGTCGGCGGGCGGACGCTGCAGCACGATTTCACGCTCAAGGTCGCGGGCGACCCGCGCGAGGGCGGGGTGGTCAAGCTCTCGCAGTTCGTCGTCGGTGCCTCCCGTGAAATCGACGGCACTGCCATCGCCATCAACGAGCAGCGGTTCGCCCCCAGCATCAAGAGCGTCGTATCAACCGAGGAGTTTGGCGCGGTGGCCGAGGGCAACATTGGCGAGTTCATCAAGTTCATGCCCTCGATCACCGTGGAAGCGAGCGGCGGCAATGCGCGCTGGATCTCCATCAACGGTGTGCCGCCGGACAATGTGCCGGTGATGATCGACGGGTTTAACCTCGCTGGCACCGGCAACGCCGGTACCGGGCGTGCGGCCGATGTCGACATGATGTCGATCAACAACGCGGCCCGCATCGAGGTCTCGTATTCGCCCACCCCGGAATCCCCCGGCGGCGCCCTGGCCGGCTCGGTCAATGTCGTTCCGCGCAGTTCCTTCGAGCGCACCCGGCCTTCCTTCACGGGCAGCATCTATCTGATGATACGCGATAACTTCGATGACTTCTCGCGGAGCGCGGGCGGCCGCGAAGGAAAAAAGTCGAACCACGTTTTCCCCGGCTTCGATTTCAACTACATCCGCCCGGTCAACAGCCGGTTTGGCTTCACCCTGTCCGCCGGCTACTCCACGCAATTTACCGCCCAGGATGGCATGTCTCAGTCGTGGCGCGGCGTCGACACCGCTACCAACGGCGCGGCTTTCCCCAACACCACGCCAGATCGCCCGTATTTGTCGAGCTACTCCGTGCAGACCGCGGCCAAGGATACTCCGCGGAAATCGTTCGGCTCGTCCGTCGATTTTCGGCCGACCCCGAATGACCGGATCTCGCTGACCTTCCAGTATTCCTCGTTCGCGACCGACTTCATGACCAACACGCTTACGTTCAATCCGAACCGCGTCGCGCCCGGTGACTTCACGCCCTTCTCCACCCACGGCGCGGCCGGGGCGGGAGACGTCCAGCTCGTCAACGCCCCGCGCTATCGGTTCAACGAAACGTACATGCCCATGTTGGTCTGGCGGCACGTCGGGCCCGTGTACAAGGCGGATGTGGGCGTGGGCTATTCCCGGGCGTTCGATCATAACAACCGCAAACCCAGCATCGGGTTCAACAACATCGTCGCGCGGCGCACGGGGCTGACGGTCTCCTTCGACGACATCTTCTACCTCCGGCCCCGCACCATCACCGTCCGCGACGGCGTCGCCGGGCAGCCCGTGAATCCCTACGATCTCGGCACCTACGCCCTGGTCTCGGCCACGGTGAGCCCGCGCCTCGTGGGCGACATGCAGCGCAGCGCGTACGCCAATGTGCGGCGCGATTTCCAGACGAAAATCCCCTTGAGCCTCAAGAGCGGCTTGGACGTGCGTCGCTCGGAGCGCGATTTTCGCAGCAAGGCCACCGCTTACAACTTCGTGGGCGCGGACGGTCGCGCGACTACGGTGCCGGCGGGCGGCGATGACCAGGCCGCGGCCTTCTCGGACCCGGTCTTCGCGGAGCGCATCCCGCCGTATGGGTTTCCGTCCTACGGGTCCGTCAGCAGCAAGGCGCTGTATGCCCATTTTCAGAACAACCCGCGGCAGTTCGTCGAAAATGAAAACACCACCTATCGTAACGGCGTCACCAATTCCAAGTTCGCAGGGGAAACGATCTATGCCGGCTACCTCCGGGCCGATCTCGCCTTCTTCGAGCGTCGCCTGAAATTCGTGGGCGGCCTGCGCGCGGAAGAGACCGATGTCGATGCCCAGGGCCCGCTCACCGACCCGACGCGTAACTTCCGGCGCGACGCGAGTGGCCGGACCCTTCTCGGGAGCGACGGCCGTCCGTTGCTCATTGGGACCGACGCGCTCGCCGTTTCCCGGCTCACGTTCATCGATCGCGGCGCGCGGGTCGAAAAGGAGTACCTGCGGCTGTTTCCGAACCTCAATGTCAGTTTCAATCTCCGGGAAAATCTGATCGCCCGGGCCGCTTATTATCAATCGGTCGGCC
>CAMDOF010000331.1 GCA_945903465.1 Opitutus sp. GAS368 | reverse complement strand
CCCCCACGCCCCACCTTTTGATTTCCGTTTCTTCGAGCAAGAACGGAGACGACTAAATTCATACGGCTTAGGCCGGTCAGAACGAAAATTACCGCTCGCCCGGTGGTGATGGTTTTTTTCATCGGATGGCTCCCCGGGGACGGCGGCTCAGTTGCGCACCACGGCATCCCGATCCGCCTGGGCCACCTCCGCGAGCCGCTGGCGCAGCGCCTGCACGCGCTCCGGCAGCTTGGACGCGAGATCGTTCGTCTCGCTGGGGTCGTGGGAGAGGTCGAACAGCTCCGCCTTCTCCGATCCAGCGGCCACGACGAGTTTCCAATCGCCGTCGCGGATCGCGGTGCCTCTGACAAACGGAGTGTAGAGCGTTCGCGGGGCGGCGTTCCTGGCCTGCCCGGAAACAAGCGACCAAACATTCAGGCCATCCCACTTCAGATTTTTTTGCGGTTGGTACCCCGCCAGGGCGCTGAGAGTGGGCATCCAGTCGATGATCTGCATGGGATGAAGCATCTTCCCCGGCGGCAGCCGACCGGGCCAGTTGGCGATGGCCGGCACGCGGATGGCGCCTTCATACACGGATCCTTTTTCGCCGCGCAAGGGGGCGTTGTTGCCGCCAAGTCGTCCTCGCGGGTAGTTGTCGTCAGGATACGCGGTATCATTGTTCTCGACCCGGCTGCCGCCGTTGTCGCTGGTGAAGACGATCAGGGTGTTGCTGCGCTGGCCCGCGCCGTTGACGGCCGCGACCACACGGCCGACGGCGTCATCCAGGTGCATGAGGCAGGCGGCGTAGTGGCGCGCCACTTCGCCGGTGATCGTGGCCGGCACCTTGTCCAACCAAACCGCCGGCTCCTTGATTGGCAGGTGCACGGCGGTGAAGGGCAGGTAGAGAAAAAAAGGCGCGTTGCGGCGGGCCTTGATCCATTCGACCGCTTCGTTGGCGATCAGATCGGTGACGTGGCCTTCTTCGGTGATGAGTTGCTCGTTGCGGTGCCACGTCTGGCTGTAATTGCCCTTTTTATAGAAGTGATCATAAGGCCCCACGCCACCACCCAGCGAACCGTAGCTGTGATCAAAGCCGAAATGATTCGGCCCCCATTCGGGCTTGGAGCCGAGGTGCCATTTTCCCATCAACGCCGTTTCGTATCCCACGGATTTCAGGGCGACCGGCAGCGTGGTCGTGTCCCAGGGCAACGAGCGGGTGGTCACAACCGTGAAGACGCCGAAGCGGCTCCAATAGCGGCCCGTCAAGAATCCCACCCGCGTCGGGGTGCAGACTGGGGCGACGTAATGCTGGGTCAGTTCCATGCCCTCGCGAGCGAGCCGGTCGAGATGGGGTGTGGGCGCAGTCCCACCGTGAAAGCCCACGTCGGTCCAACCGAGATCATCGGCCAGGATGAACACGATGTTCGGTGGACGATCTGCTGGGGCCGCAGCGGAGGAGCCCGCGATGATCCCCGCCAATGTGATCGTGCCCGGCAGCCTTCTCGTTCGCCTGAGGCACGCGGCGGCGAATCGCCATATCGCTCCGACCGAGGTGCCACCGCAGGCGGTAGAAGTGTTGATAGTCATGATTTATTCAAGGAGTTGTGGCACCGGCCGCCCGTGGCGATTCCAGCCCGGCCGGCAAGCCGCCGCCAGGCAAACGTATTTCCGGATCGAGGGGGGACGTCCGCTCATTTTCGCGCGACCTTTTTCTGCCAATCCGCCGATGCGGCTTTTAATCGTCGCACGACTTCTGGGTGCCGGGCCGCCAGATCGTGGGACTCGCCGAGATCGTCCGCGAGGTTGTAGAGTGCATCATTGACCAGTTTCCATGGACCCTCGCGGACCGCCGTTTGCGTGGGCGTACGCCAAAATAATGTTCGCGGCGCCAGGGTTTCGCCCCGCAGCAGCAACGGGAGAAGGCTGATCCCGTCCACGGCATTCGGTCCGTTGGCCGTCGGTGGTTTGATGGCCAGCAGTTCCATCGCCGTGGGCAAAAGATCCATCGTCAGCGTAGTCTGCGCCGAAACGCTCCCGGGCGCGATTTTGCCCGGCCACCACGCGATCGCGGGCACCCGGTGACCGCCCTCGTGCAGTTGCGTTTTCTGCCCGCGCAACGGCCCGTTGGATCCAACGTGCGGCCAATCCGACGCCGGGTGGGTGGCCGTCGCCGCCGGATCGACAAAGTCCGGATCGAAATAATGTACATAGGCTCCGTTGTCCGACGTGAAAAAAACCAAGGTTGTCCGGTCGAGCCCGTGCTTTCGCAGCGTCGCGATCAGGCGGCCGACGGCCCGATCCAGGTCCTCGATCATTCGCTGCATGACACCGGGGATTTCCCCGGGTGGGTGCGGTCCCAGCTTGCTGCGCGGTCCGGGTTTCCCGCTGGTAAAATCCTCACCCTTGCGTCGGATTTCGCGTTCGCCATCCTCGGGTTCCTGCCAGGGGAAGTGGACCGCTTGGAAGGGGACGTAGAGAAAGAAAGGTCGGGCCCGATGCCGTTCGATGAACCCGATGGCGTCGTCGGTGGTGACGGTTGTGGCGTATCCGCTTTGATGGACCAGTTCCTCGTTGTTCAACCAGTCGGCGCCGCCGAAGCGATCAAGTTTGCTGAAGTAGTCGCCATCGCCGTCCGTCAGTCCGCGAAATTCGTCGAAGCCAAAACGCACCGGATTGGCCGTGGTATGCTTGCCCAGATGCCATTTTCCGAAAATGCCCGTCGCATAGCCGGCCGTGCGCAGGTAGGAGGCAATCGTGATCTCGCGATTGCCCGGACTGGCGAGGCCAAGTTCGTCCCGACCCTTGGTGGAGTGCGCGCGCGCAAAGCCCATGCGTTGCGGATACCGGCCGGTGAGCAGGGCCGCCCGGGTCGGGGTGCACATCGCTCCATTGCTGTGAAAGTCGGTGAAGCGCATTCCCTCGCGGGCCAGTTGATCGAGGTGAGGAGTCCTGGCCCTGCCGCCCCAGGGCCCGCCCAAGTCGCCGTAGCCGAGATCATCGGCCAGCATCAGAATAATATTCGTCTTGGTCGCCTTGGAAACCGAGGCATCTGATGCCGCCGCGTGCGCCGCAGCCGAGAACCAGAGGAACAGAAAGACAAGAACGCCAGGCTTCATGAAATTTTGGTTGTTCGGATTGTTTTTAAAAAACCGGCGCAGGATGGCTCAGCAATAGTGTCCCGATGACCTGATACCACGTATTGCGCTACCGAGCTCCGCGCTTGAGTTCGGTGGCCATCTCCACGAGGGCGTCGAGCATCTTTACCGAGGCCTGGGGTTCGAGGTTGTTGGTGCCCGGCCACGTCGAGTATTCGCCGAATTCGAATTGGCGCGGTGTTGGCAGGTAGCCGATCATGCCGTGGTTCAACTCCACCATGAAGGACTGGGCGAAGGGGCTGCGCTGTTTGAACTCCAGACCGATTTCCGCGTAGGTTTCGCAGGGGCTGGTGCCGATGCAGATGTCGCCAATCCGCAGGACCTGCAGCGGCACCTTGGCGGGCTCGGTGACTTTCGCGAGCGCCTGGACGCGGCCCGCGTAGCTGAGGCGGGTGACCCAATCCGGCGTCGTCGCCCAATTCGCGCC
>CAMDOF010000330.1 GCA_945903465.1 Opitutus sp. GAS368 | reverse complement strand
ATAATTCGTCGTCTCTTCCGCCGCGGCCAAACGCACCACTCCACTGATGGTCACGCCGAGCACGGCGCACCAACGACAGAGGCGGGGAAGTTTCGGCACAGTGAACATCGTCGTCATCGGCTCCTTCATTCCGAGTTCATTCTTGTCGGCGAGCTGCACGGCATCCTGGTAATCATAGCGAATCATGGTTGATTGCCCATCCCCCGAACGGGGGATGTTCGCGGATTTTGAAATAGACCATAGTGTAGAGGTGGCCTGTTTCTGCTCCGCCCCACGGAGCGTCCGTGACCGACCAGTCATCGTCTACCTACCTAACCCTCCCACCATGAAACTCGTTCCCTGCCTTGGCTGGCTACTCGCCACCACCGCTTTGCCCCCGGCCTTCGCGCAAGTCGCGCCCGCGGCGGCGCCGTCCGCTCCGGCCCCCGCCATCACCACCGCGATCAAATTGGAACAAGCCATCGAGCTCTCTCCCTTCCAGGTGGTCAGTTCCAACGACCAGGGCTGGATGGCCGGCAGCACCATGCTGGGCAACCGGACCAATCAGCCGCTTAAGGACACGCCGATCACCATCGACGCGATGACGAAGGAATTCCTCATGGAGGTGGGCGCCTTCACCCCGGAACAAGCCGGCGCGTGGGTGGCGAACGTCGCCGTGGCCCCCGATACGCTGCGCAGCGACCTCGGCAATTTCAACTATCGCGGCATGACCAACCAGTTTTCCGCCAACCGCAATTTCTTCCGGTGGTATGGCCCGCAGGATAACTACAATGTCGAGCGCCTCGATTTCGGCCGCGGCTCAAACAGCCTGATTTTTGGCGACAACGATCCAGGCGGCCAGACCACCACCTACACCAAGCGCGCCACGATGGGCCGCCAGTTCACCAAGGTCCTCGCCCAGTATGGATCATGGGATTCCTACCGCGCCGAATTCGATCACAACCAGCCCCTCGGGCGGACGCTGGCATTCCGCGTGAACGCCGTGCAGCGAATCGACTATCGGAACTTCGATTATAACAAATTTCGTTTCACCGGCTTGCACGGTGCAATCACCTGGGAACCCACGGCTCGCACCCAGATCCGGATCGAAGGCGAATCCAGCGGCAACTACCGCACTTGGGGCGAAAACAACCTCCTGATCCAAGAGCGGGCTTTCACCGGCCTCGGCTTTACGGGTCGTCTCACCGTCTTGCCCAACGGGAAAGTGGTCGACAACGACCTCGCCACCGGCACGCCGAACGGCACTCCGCTTGGCGATGGCACCATCTACAATACCGCCACCGATCGAGCGCAGCCAGCCGGCGGGACAGGCCCGGCCACTACCTTCCTCGATAAAAGCTCCTATCAGCCGCTCCTGAGCTCCTCCACTTTCCGAGGATTCTCCGAGCACACCAACTTCGGCGGCCCTGATAACACGAATGACCGCTGGTATAGCACCTACACGGTTACCGCCGAGCATCGCTTCACCGAGAAGTTGGCCGTCGATCTCGCCTTCAACCAGCAGAATCAATGGAACGAACAAATCCAATATGGTGCAGTCAAGACCGCCAGCACCGACTCCATCGGGCGTCTCTTCACCGACGTCACCTACAATCCGATATTCGTGCGCAACCACATGATGCAATATCGTGGCTCGGTCAGCTATAATTTCGACCGCTGGTCTTGGATGAAACAGTTTTTTGTTTTTCGCAGTGAATACCGCGACGACCGCAACATCAACCGTCAGCAACAGCTCCGCGCCTTTGGCCCCAACTTCGGGGTCACCACCAACGTGCAGCCCGTCTATCGCGTTTACCTGACCAACCCCTATCCGGCCACCGCCATCACCACCCAACGCGTCTTCGCCACCCCGCCGCCCAACACCCGCCTCTTCACCAACGTCGCCGGCGGAGAAAACTACATTGCCCGCGCTTTCTCCGGTTCTGCCTCGGGCCGCTATTTCGACGGTCGCGTCCTCTCGTTGCTCGGCGCCCGCTACGATGCGAACTACGGCCGGGGCAAGAACCAGGCGATCAACGGCGTCACGCGCGACCCCGTCACCCTTGAGCAAGTCGAACTGGGCGACCGTATCGCCCGCCCCGACGTGTGGATCCTTCTGCCCAATTTTCTCCAGAAGAAATGGACCTACAATGCCGGCCTAGTCTACGTGATTAATCCGAGCATTAACGTCTATGCCAGCTACGCCACCTCCTTCCGCTGGGGCGGCCAGACGGACCTGATCTCGCAGCCCCCGCCGGGGGCGCATCTCGGCAAAACCTGGGAGTTCGGCCTGAAGGGGACATTCCTCAACGAGCGCTTGGCGTGGAACGTTGCCGCTTACGATCTCGTGCGCGACAACATCCCCACCGTCATTGCCCGCACCGGCATCCCGGCCTCGTCCGGCACCGGTCCCACCGGGCTCACCGGGGTCGACCTCAGCATGAGTAACGCGATCAACTGGGGGCTCGCTCCGCTCTCGCCTGACTTCAAGACGATCACCACGGGCACCAGCCGCGACGTGACGAGTCAGAACTCGCGCGGCGTCGAGACCACCCTCACTTATTTCCCCGCGACGGGTCTCAGCGTTCGGCTCTCGGGAGCGTATAAGCAAGTGAACTTTATTGAATCGTTTCCGGTCTTGAAGGGAGTGCTCACAGCCGCCGAGGCGCGTAGCCCCATCACGGATCCGCTCGTGCAGCAAACGGTGGCCGCGCTGAAAAACTCCGCCTACGTGCAGGCAGGGTCGGGACGTTATGTGACCGCCGCGTTTCCCGCCGTGGTGGCGCCGCTTTCGGGGAACTTCGCCGTCAGCTACCGTTTCAGCCGCTCTTCAGCTCTGGCCGGGTGGAACGTCGGTCTGAACGGCACCTACAGCGGCGACGCCGTTTTACGTTATCTCAGTGCGGTGAACGAGACCACCATCAAGGGCGGATCTACCTACGCGCTGAATTCGAACGTGGGCTACCGCACCAAGCTCTTCAATCGACCGACCACGTTTATGCTCAACCTCTCCAACCTCACCGCCACGAAATACCAGGTGATCAGTTCCCTCGCTCGCTTCGACGGCTCCAATCACAACGTCAATATCTACGGCCAACCCTTCCAATTCCGCCTCACCTCCACGATGGAATTCTGAGTCCGGGTCTGCGCGGCGCGCGGCCCGTCATTTCTGGAATCGTAAGAATCTGCCGGGCGACGCCCATCCCCCGAAAAGGGGATGTTCAGGATTGCGGAAATCGGTCATGATCACGTCGATTGATACCCGTTCCGCCCCACGGATCCTTCGTGACTGAGCAGTCATCGACCACGCACTATCCCACCTACCGTGAAACTCCTCCCCAGCTTTAGCCTGTTGCTCGCCGCAGCAGCAGTTTTGACCCCGACCTTCGCTCAAGTCGCGCCGGCCGTTCCTGCGCCCACCTCGGCCACCACCACCGTCCAAGGGGCCAAGGAAGAGGCCATCGTCCTCTCGCCCTTCACGATCAGCAGCGACGAAGACAAGGGCTACGCCGCTTCCTCCGCCCTCGCCGGCACCCGCACCAACGAGAAACTCGCCAACCTCCCCAACTCCATCTCCGTTTTCACGGCCGATTTCCTGAG
>CAMDOF010000329.1 GCA_945903465.1 Opitutus sp. GAS368 | reverse complement strand
TCAAGACCGTCGAGGAATTGGGTCAGGCCATCGACGCTTTCATCGCGGCCTACAATCCAACCGCCAAGCCGTTCAAATGGCGAAAACGTGAAGTCAAAGGCGCTCAACTTCGGAATACTATCGTTAATCTATGCAATTAAGCACTAGCTCTTTTAACCCGCTCGCCTTTTCCACCCGAGGGGGCCTCCTTGCACCCAGCACCCCATGCCCTGGGAAATGGCGTTTCCTCGCAATTCTAGGCGTTGTGATTGGGCGTGCGCTGCAATTTCACCCTCTGCGGTTTTCCGAATCGAGTGGGGCGAAGGTCTCGCTTTTGAGGTGATCGGCCAGTGCCTAGCCCCACCCCATAACGACTAAGAAAAGCAGGGAGAGAACGGACAGAACCTCGTTACCGGTCGTTCGCCTTCGAGGAGCGGCAGGGTTCACGGCGTGGCGCTGCGAAGGGGGGCGTCCGTTGCGGTTCTCAGGGTCGGGTAAGGGGCGAGACCATTAGTCTTCAACGAGCATGTCGAGGGTTGCTAAGAAACTGGATTTGCGGGGCGGAGGGGTTTATCAGGCAGAAACGTGGAAGCCCTGACCACCGTGCTACCGCGACGAAAATTTGGCCGATTGATCGCGCGTGAAAGCGGATGAGGTGGGGAGGTGGGGGCTTGGCAGGTTTGCAGCGATCAGCGCCGGGAGCAGGAAACTGCCCGTGGCGCACCCCATCGAAGGCGGGGGCTTGGCAGGTTTGCAGCGATCAGCGCCGGGGTGCGCGGTTGGCGCTTACGGTTGGCGCGTGACACGACCGACGATGATTTCGCGCCCAGCTTTGCTAAGCGTGTACAGCAAGCTGGGGTCACGTGGATCCCAACCGAAGGCCTTGTATCTTGCGCGCTGATCGGAATGGTCGCCACCCCCTTCAACGCCGGGCCGGCCTCGGGCATTACCAGCACATAGAGCGCGGTGTCATCATGACCGGTGACAAAAAGAAAACCGCCTGGACCAAAGGCTCCACCCGAAACACTGAAACCACGCACCGCGAGTTTCTTGATCAGATCGTCGGGAGAGGCCCAGCCACCCGTTTGCCGCCATTTATCGTCAAACTCCACCAAGCCTGTCCACTCGGGGCTGCGGCGGGGCTCACCGCCCTTTCCGCCGTAATGAACGAAGCACGCGACCCAGCGGCCATTGCGCCGGTCTAACCAGGTGAAAGAACCGTTCGCCCGACCGAAGCTTCGACTGCCGACATGCTTGACCGTCGCCGTATCCCAGATCTCGACGGAGCGGAGGTTGGGCACACCGGGGTAATGGGAGTGCGCACAGTAGAGCCGGCCTTCATGCACGATGCCCGCATTGAGGTGAATGAGCGGCTCGCCCCGCGGGCATTCCCAACTCGCGGCCCGCCCGTCTCCTTCCGATATTTGCCGAGGGCGTGGTTGGATATGACATACAGAAATTCGCCGTCCGCCGCCGCGCCCTGCCGGGCCTCGGGCGCGGCGATGCGGCGAAGATCGGCGTACAACCAATTCTTGGCGGACGGGTCTGGCTGGGCCGCCGGCGCCCCTAGAATGGCTGCACGCGCAAGCGAGGCGAACAGAAAAAGGGTCAGGATGCTCAAACCTGCATCCATGTTTTTGACGGAGGCAGCTCTGTGCGCAATCGCAAGGATGGTCATCAGCCCGGAATGGTTGGACGAAGTTCCGTGGACGATCGGGCCAAATAAAGGCCTAGAAAACCTCCCACCATCAGAGCGCCTCCGATCAGAGCCAGGCCAAGGTCGTAGCTGCCGGTACGATCGCGGATGAAGCCCATGGCAGGGGGCAATCCCACTCCCGCCAGGTTAGCGATCGCGTTGATCAAAGCGATCGCGCCCGCGGCCGCAGCCCCGCCGGCAAGATACTCCGTCGTCACCGCCCAGAAGACGGGCGTGACCGCCCAGTTCAAGCCGACCGCCGCCACCAGCAGCAAATAGGTGACGGTGATGTTCGCGGTGCAGCTACTCGCCATCAGCAGGACGCCGGACGCGAGCAGAGGCAGGCCAAGATGCAGGCGACGTTCATGCTGAGCATCGGAGTGACGGCTGTTCGAATACATCAGCACGCAGGCGAGGAGGAAGGGCAGCGCGGAAAACAGGCTGACCATGAAATTGGATTCACCCGAGAGCGCTTTCAGGATCTGGGGTAGAAACAAGGTCACGCCGATCGTGCCGAAAGCTTGGAGTAGCCAGAACAGGCTCAGGAGCCAGACTCTGCCGTCGGAAAACGCCCGACGCCAGCCTGCGGCATGCCCGCTCGGCGCGTGCGCCGATTCTTCCGCAATCGTTTTGGTCAACCAATCGGCTTGGGCCGCCGACAGCCATTGGGCGTCGCGCACACCGTCGGGAAGATATTTAAGCACGACAAATCCGAGCACGACCGCAGGCACGCCCTCGACAAAATAGAGCCAGCGCCAGCCGGAAAACCCGAGTATCCCTTCCATATTGAGCAAAGCTCCGGAAAGCGGCAGGCCAATCACCGAGGCCAGCGCCGCCGCGATATAGAAAAAGGACATCGCCCGCGCCCGGTTGCCGGAGGGAAACCAGCGGCTGATATAGTAGATGATGCCAGGAGTGAAACCGGCCTCCGCCGCACCGAGCAGCAGGCGCATGCCGTAAAGCTGGTTGGCGGATTTGATGAAGGCCATGCCGCAGGCCACTATGCCCCATGTGACCATGATCCGAGCGATCCAGCGCCGGGCGCCCACCCGCGCCAGGACCACGTTGCTCGGTACCTCAAAGAGGATGTAGGTGACGTAGAACAACCCTGCGCCCAGCCCATACATTTGGGCGGACAGCCCGAGGTCGGCATTCATCGTCAACGCGGCGACGGAGATATTGGCGCGATCCACGTAGGCGATCAAATACAGCAGCATTAGGAAGGGCAGCAGCCGCCGCGTGATGATGCCGATGGTTTCCGCTTTAAAGGCTGGGGTGGTGCTCATAATTTTAATTTCCGGGCTCGCTCCATTCTTCGGGAGTTTTGTCCCTGCGCAGTCAGGCTGGGTTCAACCTTCATGTTCATGACGCGAAAAACCGGTCGACCGGAATCTTGACGACCAATTTGAACACGCTTTCAAAACCCGCGGCCCGAATTTTACACCGGTGCGCGTCGACGGGAGTGTAGATTGAAAAACAGCCGGCGGCCTTGACCGCACTGCCATACACGGGACCAGGGTGATGAAAAAGGAGGTCCTTCTCCGCATCGTAGTCGCCGTCGTTAGCCAGCGAAGCGCGCGGAGCCCACTCGATGGTCTCCGAGCCGGCCAGAGTGTATTGCAGGTCGACGTAGTTGCGGTGCGTTTCAAAACGCGAGTCCGTCGCGTCGCCGGTGGTGTAACGCAACACCAGGGCAAAGACACGGTCGTCCCACAAGGTATGGCGCCCTTCCTTGGGCTCGGCCGGCAAATTCCGGATCCAGGCGACCGAGCGCGACACCGTCTCGCCCAGTGCGACCAGCCCCATCGTCTCAAAATCGTTAAGTTTTCCGCAGATCATAAGTTGGTGCGCCATCCGGGGTGAGGGCAATCAAGATGCCCAGGTTTCCCAAACGAAGCCGTAGAGGAAGGTCCGCTTGAACACGAAGCGAGTCTTGACCGCCGCCGCCGGAGCAGTCGCTCCGCCTCGCCAATGGAACGTGGCCCGACGGTGATCACCGGTGATCGGCTCGC
>CAMDOF010000328.1 GCA_945903465.1 Opitutus sp. GAS368 | reverse complement strand
CGTACCCAAAGAAAAAATACCCGAAAAGACCCTTCTCCCGCCGTGCTCCGCACGGCATTTAGCAGCCCGTCTGAGTTGGGCCCCACACCGCCGGCAAAATCCCGGAGAATCACCCCGCGCCTGAGTTTCTAAGTCCGACGGGCTGCTAGTGCTACCAAAAGTTTCCTCATGCCCACTCCCACCCAACGTCTCCTGATCGCACTTGTCTCCGCCGTGGCGGCCGGTGGCTCGTTCGCGCAAACCTCCGCCTCAAGGCCTGAAGATGCGGTTAAGCTCGAGGCTTTCGCCGTCACGGGCTCGTTTTTGAAACGCCTTGAGCAGGAGAAATCCCTGCCGGTAACCATTGTCACCGATGAGGACATTAAAACCCGTGGCGTCACGACTCCGGCGGAGTTGTTCACGAGCATTCCGCAGGCGGGTCGCGTGCCCATCAGCGAGAGCCAGGCTTCGGGCGCCGATGCGCGCGGTGACATCGCGACCGTCAGCCTGCGTGGTCTCGGTTCCGGCAACACACTCGTCCTGCTCAACGGCCGCCGCATCGCGCCGCATCCGATTTCGATGCCCGAGGGCAACATCGGCGTGCCGAGCATGGGCACCAATATTAACGTCCTGCCCACCGCCGCCATCGCGCGCATCGAGGTCCTGCGCGACGGCGCCTCAGCCGTCTACGGCTCAGATGCGACCGCCGGTGTCATCAACACCATTTTGCACCGCGATTATTCCGGGATCAGTTTGGGCACCCGGTTCGGCACGACAGAACACGGCGGCGGCACCGAGTGGCGGGCGACGATCGCGGGAGGAGTGCGGTCGAAGAACCACGCCACCAAACTCGTGTTCAATTATGACTTTCTCGACCGGGAGGAAATCCGCAATGCCGACCGCGGTTTTTCGCGCACTGCCGACCACCGCCTGCGCGCTCCAGCCCCATGGAACGGTTCGACCGCCGACAACACCGTCGACTTGCGCTCCGACCGCGGTTTCCTCGGCAGCTTCCAGCGCGGGACGGTCACGGCCGCGAACACTGTCACCGGTTCGCGTCCGGCCGGTGTTGCCACGACTCAGCTTTCGACCACCGGTGTTTTCTTTTTCGTGCCGGCCTCACCCGGCTCCGCGACCCGCACGCTGCAGGCGACGACGCCCGATCGCAGCGTGAACTCACCGGTGGGCGAGTATTACCTGAACCTGAATGATTTTCGGTTCCTCATCCCGGCCACCCGGCGCCACAACCTCTACGCGTCGCTCGATCATGAGTTCAGCAAAAATCTCACGTTCTTTTCCGACCTCACGTACTATCGCGCGGATTCGCACAATGAGCGGGAACCTTCGCGGGTCGACGCCTCGGCGGACAACAACATCTTCGTCTCGGCCGGGAATCCCTACAACCCATTCGGCACGCGTTTCTACGATGCGGCAGGCGCGCCCAACAGCGATGGCACGCCGCGCCTCACCGGTGCGCCATCGGATGTGGTGCTCTCGCGGGTCACGCTGCCGGAATTTGGCCCGCGCAAGATCGACGTGCGCTCCGAAACGATGCGCGCGCTCGCGGGTTTGCGGGGCCGCGTATCGGACCGCTGGAACTGGGAGAGCGCCGTCCTCTACTCACGGGCCGAAACGACCGATCTCGAGTCGAACGCGATCAAGGAAAGCCAACTCCGCGATGCCGCCCAGCGCACGAACAGCACCGCGCTGAATCCATTCATGACGACGTTCTCCGTCGTCGGTGGCGTCCTGACAACGAATGGCACGCGTTTCATCAATCCCGAGGCCGTCGTCGCTCCGCTGCGCGGCACGTTTTATCGCCGCGGCGAGGCGGAGCTCAGCAGTTGGGATTTCCGGGTGAATGGCACGCTGTGGGATTTGCCCGCCGGCCCGCTCGGGCTCGCCGCCGGCGCCGAATATCGCCGGGAGACTTACGTCGATTTCCGCGATGTCGAATCGGGCCGCCTCACCGCCGCGGACGTCACCGCCCTCGGCCTCCAGACGCGCCTGATCGGCGACAATAATTTCATTCAAGTTAGCCCGACCGACAACACTGACGCCCATCGCAGCACTACCGCCGTCTTCGCCGAAGTGGTCGCTCCACTGCTCGGAAGGCTCCGGGGGGCTACTGTCCAGTCGGTCGAATTTTCGGGCGCAGTGCGTCGTGAAAAATACTCCGATTTCGGCACGACCACGAAACCCAAAGTCGGTCTCTCGGGTCGCCTCTTTGACTGGGTGCTGCTGCGCGGCTCCTACAACCAGGCGTTTCGTGCCCCCAATCTCGCCTCGCTGTTTTCCGCCGCCGCTCAGCGCAGCATCTCCAGCGTCAACGATGCCTACCGCGCCGCCGTCACCGCTTCGCCCGACGATGGCACGACCGGCCGCCGCATCTCCCTCCGCACCGGCAATCGCAATCTCAAGCCCGAGGAGTCGGCCACCGTTACCGTCGGCGCCGTGTTCGAACCTCCGGCGCTCAAGGGCTTCTCCATCGGCATCGATTGGTGGCGCCTAGATCAGACCGACGCCATCACGCGCCTCGACGCCGGCAACATCATCGCCGACGACACCGCGTTGCTCACCGCCGCGAATGCTGCGCAGCAGACGGGTGCCGTCACCGCCGTTGACCTGACCAACGCCGGCAGTCCGAATATCATTCGCAATCCGGTCACGGCCGCCGATCAGGCCGCATTCGCCGCCTATAATGCCACGCGTCCCCGTGCCCAGCAGCGGGCGACCGTTGGCTCCATCCGTTTCATCGGCGAATCCTACCTGAACGCCGCCGGACGAAAACTGGCGGGCGTCGATATTTTGATCGGCTACCGCTCGCCGAAGACTCGCTTCGGCTCCTTTCGCGGAACGGCCGAAGCTTCCCATCTGCGCACATTTGACGAAGAACTCGTCGCCGGCGGCCCGATCAGCGCATTGAGCTGGACCGACGGCAATACGCGTTGGAAGGGCTCGCTCTCGCTCTCCTGGAAGCAAGGTGACTGGAGCGCCGGTTGGGTGAGCGACTATTCCGGACGCACGAAGGATCCTTTTATCCGCACCACCACGGCCATCGGTCCGGCCATTTCCAGCGAGGGTTTTCTCATCGTGAAAGATCAGTGGATCTCCAAGCTCAATTTCGGCCGTCAATTCCGCGGCCAAGGCTGGCTGGGAAATTCCGGTGTGCGCGTGGGTATCAATAACCTCTTCGACGTCGAGCCGCCCTTTGCGCTGGGCGGCGACGCCGATGGCTATATGCGCGGCTTCGGCGACCCGCGCGGACGCGCCTGGTATGTCGAGCTGAGCAAACGCTTTTGATACACGCTTCGCGCCAACCATTACTTCACGCCCCATGCACCTGCTTCCCCGCTCACGCATCATCACCGCGCTGGCGTTGATCGGGACCGCGGTGGTTGCACTCGCAGCTGAGCCCGTCGCGGTCGGCACCGCGGGGCGCGGCGATCTCCGCGTGATGCTGGTCGGCCAGGCATTGGTGAAGAAAGATCTGCGGACGGTCGTGCCAACATCGGTTGCGCAGGCCCGTGACTATCTCAGTGGCGCGGATGTCGTGTTCACCAACTTGGAGACGACGATCGCTCCGGTGGGCTTCACGGGCCAGCCGCGTTCCGCGACGTCGGTTTACGGCCCGCCCGAGGTCTTGGAGTGCCTGAAAGCGATGGGATTCAACCTGCTTTCGCTGGCGAACAACCATGCGTTTGACCTCCTGGAGAGCGGCCTGCTGGCCA
>CAMDOF010000327.1 GCA_945903465.1 Opitutus sp. GAS368 | reverse complement strand
GCCATTTCCACGAGCGAAGGGAAGAGATCCATGGTGATCACGGGCGCGTCCGACACGGCGCCGGCCTTCGTCACGCCCGGCCAGAAAACGATGAGCGGCACACGCACGCCGCCTTCGTAGGCGGAGGCCTTGCCGACGCGCAGCGGCAGATTGGATGTGGTGGGCACGCGGCCGCCGTTGTCGGAAGTGAAGATGACGATGGTCCGCTCGGTGAGTTTGAGCTCGGCAAGTTTGGCGCGGACGCGGCCGACCGCGGTGTCGAGGCCTTCGGTCAGGGCGGCGTAATCTGCATTTTTGTGGATGAGTTTATCCTCACCCTTTGCGGCGATTTTTCTTCGATATTTTTCCGTGAGATCGGGACGACCCTGAATCGGCGTATGAACGGCGAAGTGCGGTAGGTAGAGGAAGAACGGTTGGTCTTTAGAACGCTCAATGAATTTTACCGCCTCTTCGGCGAGGCGGTCGGTGACGTGTTCGCCGTCTTTGCCCTCGGGCTTCAGGGTCGGGATTTTCCACGGCGCATAGTAGGTCGGTGGCTGGGCTTTGTCGGTGCCGGCGATGTTGAGATCGAAACCGTGGGCCTCGGGATAGGATTCCTGAGTGCCGACCTTGGCGAGGTGCCACTTGCCGATCGACGCGGTCGCATAGCCGGCTGCCTTGAACACTTTTGCGATGCTCGTCTCCTCGAGCGGAAGATACTTTGTCCAGTCGGGCACGAGGAGCTGCGGGTTGTCGGGCATGGCGCCGGGAATCCAATCCGTGATGTGCGTTCGCGCCGGATATTTGCCGGTCATGAGGGCGGAGCGGGTCGGAGAACAGACGGTGCAGGCAGAGTAGTTCTGCGTGAACTTTACGCCGTCGCGGGCGAGTTGATCGAGCGCGGGCGTCTCGTGCAGGTCGCTGCCGAAGCAGGCGAGGTCGGTCCAGCCGAGGTCGTCGGCGAGGATGAGCACGACGTTGGGTTTTTGTGGCGCGGCGGCGTGCGCGCGCGCGGGGAGTGCGAGCGTCGCAGCGGCGGCGAGGAGGACAGTGGGGAGAAAACGTGACATGAGCGGAGTGGAGGATTTTGCGGTTGGGCGTAGGTGAGGCGCGGGATTAGAAGTCTTTTTTCACGCGGAGGACGTAGTCCCGCAACCGCACGTTGCCGTAGCGGCTGTAGAAGAACGGGGCGCGGTTGTTGCCGGCGTCGAAGGGCGGCTCGGTATCGAAGACGTTGTTGACCGTGAGCTGCACGGAGAGGCCGCGGAGATAGGAACGCTCGTGCTTCGCGCCGAAATGGTAGGTCCCATTGAGGTTGTGGTAGGTCTGCGACGCGACGGTGGTGCCGCCCTGCGGGCCGGTGCTCGTGGTGACCAGCGTGGGATTGGCGACGCCGAGATAGATCGGATCGCCCGGGGCGCCCGCTTGTTTGTAGCCACCGTGATAGACGGTCGCCCACGAGGCGCGCCAGTGGCGGCCATTGGACCAGCTGATCGAGCCGTTGACCTTGGAGCGGTTGACGCCGCCGGAGTTGGGGAAGTCGCGATACTCGATCGCGGGGAAACCGATCGCGGGCGGGAGCTTCAGGTGATCGGTGATTGTAGTGCGCGCGCGGAATGCGAACAGCCCGAGGGGGGTGGCCTTGCGATAGTCGACCGAGGCATCCCAACCGTCGGTGGTGCCGTTGCCGACGTTGTAGTTCGCGAAGGTGAAGAGTTCGATGACTTTGGTGGTCGCGTTGCGCTGGACGCTGCCGGCCGGCGCGCGGTCGCCCATGTTGGCAAGTTGCTGCACGTTGTTCACGTTGCGGATCAGGGCGAGTTTATCGATGCGCCAGTATTCTACATTGAAGCGAAAATCCTTCAGGGCGCCCTGCGGTTCAAAGATGACGCCGTAGGACCAGTTCTTGGACGTCTCGGGCCCGAGTGCGGGATTGTTGCCGGCGACGCTGAGGGAAGCGTAGGTGCTGTTCGTCACGGGATCGGTGAAAACGGCGGTCGGAGTGGCCGCCGCGAGGCCTTCGGCGTTGATGCGCTGCGTCAGCTGGGAAAAAGTGGGCGGAAGAAACGCGGTCGCATACGAGGCGCGAAACGTGAGCACGTGGAACGGCTGATACTTCAGGCCGAACGTGGGTTTGGTGGCGTGGAGCTTGGCGATATCCTGCCGGCTTTGGGTGGCGCTCCGCGTGATGCGGGGGTACGGCGGAGAATCGGGGAACACATTGGCGCGACCATCGGGATTGGTGTACACGTGAAAATATTCCGAACGGGCGGCGATCTGAAACTCGAGCGCACGGATGAACGGTTTCTCGTTGAGCCCGGAGACGACGGGTACGCTGATTTCGGCATGTCCAGCGTAGGTGGAGATGCGCTGGCCGACAAAGTACGAGTGTTGATTAGTCGGATTGGCGGTCGCGGGCGGGATCGGCGGAAACGTGCCGCCGACGTAGGCCTGCGGGAGGCGCTCCGTGTAGACTTCGGCGCCGACGGTCAGGACCGGACGGCCGCCGGGGATCGGGAGCAGCGGACCGGACGCGCGGACGTTGGTGTTGAGCATCGTATCCTTGTTGAAGCCCGTCCACTCCCCGTAGTAGCGGTCCACCGCCGTCGGATTTGCGATCGTGTCGACGAAAGGGTTGATCACGCCCGTCCAGAGCAGCGGAGCGTTGCCGCCGAACGTCGTGTTGTTGGCGAGATTCATCAGGCCGTAGCTGACTTTCTGCGCCGTGACGGAGTAGTTCGCGTCGGCGGCGAGACGCCACTCGCGGGGGAGCTTGACCAACGCACCGAGGACGCCGCCCGCGACTTGGTTGCCGATGTCGTTGTGGGTCGCTTGATCAGCGGAGAGGGGGAAGCTGACGAGGACGTTTTCGCGAAACGGATTCGTCGGCGCGTTGCCGGGGATGGCGTATTGATAGGCGCCATTACCGAGCGGCACCCACTTGGCCGCGAGCGTCTCACTGCGGTTAAGGGCAAAGTCGGCGAAAAAGCTGACCTTCGCGTTGAGTTGGTGGTCGATGCGGGCCATCAACGCTTCCTTGCGCGACACGTGGGTGAGCGTGCTTTCGTAACCACGCCACACGCTCGGCGCAAAATCGAGATTGTAGCGGCCGGCGTTCGCGAGGAGGCCGGCATCGCGCGTCGCGGTGGGCGTCGACGCCGACGTGCCATAGGGAATGGACGTGAGGCGGGAGTTCAGCGGCTGGCCGGTCGACTTGAGCGTGAGCGTGACGGTCTGCGCGTTGGCAAAGCCGTTTACGGCGGAGTTGTTCAGGACGATGTTGGGTGTGGCCCCGCTGTTGAAGGTCGTGGTGGTGGAGTAGAACGTGGCGGGGCTGTTGGCGACGGCGCGCTTGAAATTCTGCTCGAGAAACGGGCGGTCTTTCAGGCGGAGCGGTTGGCCGTCGCTGGCGCTGCCGCTGATCGTGACGTGCGTGCGGCGGCCGAGCGAGAAACCGTAGATGGCGCTGAGGGTGCGAATGGGGGCATCGGTATCCAAGGTGTTTTGATACGTGGTGCTGACCTGGCCGCCAGTGTAGTTGCGCTTGAGGATGACGTTGACGACACCGCCGACGGCGGAGCCACCGTAGATGGCGGAGGCGCTGCCGGGGAGCACCTCGACGCGATCGATCGCGGCCAACGGGATGCCGTTAACGTCGGGCTGAAACGTCGCGCCGCGATTCGCGAAATTGGACGTGCGCATGCCATTGATGAGAATCAGCGTTTGCGCGGCTCCGAGGCCGCGGAGGTTGATCGAGCTGGTGGAACCGAGCTGGTTGCTGAGCGCGCTCGGGTCGATCTGGGCGTTGGTTTCGACGACGGTGTTTTGGGTGAGGCTATCGCGGAGGACGTCGTCGAGATCG
>CAMDOF010000326.1 GCA_945903465.1 Opitutus sp. GAS368 | reverse complement strand
CGGCGGCCGATTTAAACACGGTTAGTCCGTTCCAACCAGAGAGGCGGTCGTCGATGGTGGTAAAGCCGGATTGGCGTGAATTATTGCCGTACTCGCCCTCAACGCGGAGCTCGGTTCCTCGAAAGGGCCTAAAGGTCGTGGTGAGAAATGCGGCCTTGCGTTTGTCGAAATCCTTGAGGCGCCAGCCGCTGCTGTCGCCCCACACGCCGGCGGCGCGAACCGCGAGCCGATCGTTAAGAGGGTAATTGGTATCGAAGGTGGCACGATAGTTTCGCCAGGAACCTACGCTGAGTTGGACGTTTTGCGCAGCGCGGTTGGTCTGTGCGCGCTTGGTGGTGGCGGAGCTGACTCCGCTGAGCGATCCGTTCCCGAAGAGGATAGAGTTGGGCCCGCGGCCGAAGTCGTAACGCTCGAGGTTGAAACTATCGCCATTATTATACTGGGGAAAAAAATTACGCTGAGGTCGGGTATTGCCGGTGCCGCGGGTGGTGTAGTTAATCGGTGCTGCGAAGAAATTCTGCATCCCGTTATCCACGTTGAGCGTGCTGCTGGTCGTCCATTCCGCCGCGCTTTGAAGATCCGTGATGCCGAGGGCATCGATGAAATCCCGCGTAATGACAGAGTAGGCCACGGGCGTATCCCGCAAATCGCCGGCCAGCCGCCCGCCGGCGAGGGAACTGGCGGCAGCGAAGCCAGTATCCTTCTCGGTGTTCACCTCAAATGGAGAAAGCATGATTGCTCCGCTGGGTATTATTTTTTCGTTGGCGGATGGAGCCAGCGTGCTGGTTGGGGCGATGGCCTGCGCGAGCGCGCCGACGGGTGCGGGTAGTGCCGCTATCGCGAGAGCGAAGCGGCGCGCAAAGTGAAAAGACCGGGTCAGTCGAGTCATGGTGGATGGGATAAGGGTCGGTTGGTGGGTGTTGAGGCCTAATCGGGCTGGCGTGCGGCCGGCGGTTCGCTTTCGACCGTTTATTTAGCGGCCGAGAGTTTCAATTTATTTTTTATGTTCCAGCCCAAAACAGGGTAAAAAGATGGGAACGGACTCGAGGAATGCCGAGGTCCTGGATCGTGGCCGAGCGCAGGCTAAGCATAACGCGGGAGCCCGTCGGTCTGAGGTTGGGAAAAGTTTCTGCACCTGTGCAGACGACGCCACGGCCGGATCAAATTGCCCCATGAGGCTACCGGCGGGGCTTAATTGAGACGCACGCTAAATTCGACTGTACGGCTAGCCCGCATCAATCACACTTTTCCCGATTTAGAAATGTTCGTTTCATGATAGCCGACCTGGCCCGCTACGCTCATGGGATGGATCCGCCGGCGCCTCCCGAGGATCCCCATCAGACAGCCCTCCCTGAAATGTAAACTTCTAGGCCAGTCTCGGCTCCCCACACCGCCGACGAGTGGCGCCTCTCCAGGCTCTTTCCGCCTCGTGCGCTGGGTGGCCGATTGCCACGGGATCAACATGCACCGTCACTTGAGAAATTGGGGCGGTGGGGATTTCCACCTGTGATTTCGCTCGAGTTGGAAATTTTTCAGCGAGGTTGTCGGCGGTTGAATAGTGAAGTCGATCAACGAGGCTTTTATTGATGTTAACTGGTGACGGCACAGATACCGGATGAACGTGATTTATTCCGATAATTGCCTATGGCGAATTTGGCGTTTTCTGCGTTTTCGCCCGCCTTCGATCGGCCTGCTTCGTCATCGGCATGCCCGCAATCCGGCTAATCTTGGGACAATTTCGTTCACCTCTTCGGCCCGACTGACCGCTTGGGTCCTCTACGTGGACCGCGATTCACCAGCGTGCGGATCGGTAACGCATCGGCAACGCGCAAGCTCCGCGCTCTAAACCGCGCTCTAAACCAAAAGGTCAAAGCGACACCAACTCTGACTTAGTCGCCGCCACCTTCGCCGTTGATTGAGGCGTCTTTTAATCGTAAGGTTTGTTCCGAAATGAAGTCGCCGTAACGCCGGACGGCGTTTGACTACTAACAATGAAAATCTGTGAGCGGTGCAATGTGGCTGGCGCGGGCACCGTGCGCGCTCAGGCGTGTGCGCTTGCACCCGCTATTTTAAAGGCGGCGAGTCCCTATCGGTTATGCAGGCCGCGGCAGGATCGTCTTGACACGCGATTCAGTGAGTCCGGCTTCTCCGTAAACGGGTGGAAGAATGATCGGGATTACCCAGTCGTACCCGCTCAAGTCGGCGGGATAAAGGGTAAGGTCGATCGTGGTGGGCCCAAGAGAAGCGGCTGGGGCAGGCGCGGCGATGGTTGGACGAAGATAAAATCGCTGTCCCGACCCGTTACGGCACAATCGTCGGCGCGGCGCGCCTTGCGTTCAATCTGATGCCGGCGCACCGAGGTATTCGTCGGCGGGTGTCCTATGCCCTTGGATACATTGGACTGGGGATGTTTGCGGAGGCGGAGCTGGAGCTGGAGGCGCTGGATCCGGCGGATCAGGAACTGCCAGAGGTGGCTTCGGTACGGGTCGATCTGCATCTGGCAGCGCGGCAGTGGCGGGTGGCGATTGCCGTTGCGAGTAATCTAGCGTGGCGGCATCCGGAGTGCGAAAGTAGTTGGATCGGCTGGGCCTACGCTTTGCGGGAATTGAATCAAGTGGAGGAAGCGCGCGTGGTTTTACTTTCCGCGGAGGTTCACCATGGAAAAGTAAGTGCGGTTCTGCATTACAACTTAGCGTGCTACGACGCCCTGCTCGGTTCGCTGGAGAGCGCTCGGCAACGGCTCGCGCGCGCGTGTAAGCTGGACGCGCGCTTTAGGGAGGCCGCTCGGAATGATCCGGATCTGAAGGCGCTAAGAAATGATCATAAAATGTAGGGTATTTTTTTGGAGGGGCCAGGTCTGCGTGCGCGCGGAGCCACTCTTATACTGGCGACCATTTGGATAGCAGGGATAAAAAAGGGAGTGGGGATCTGGTCTGGTAGAGCCGATTTTTTCTAATTTTGCAGCCACGCGGAAGGAGTGCTCGCGGTGATCAGCGCGAAGGCGCGTGCGCGGTTGTTGGCGGTAAGGTGGTCCTGAAAATCGCGCGTGCTCTTGCGGCAATTTTTCTTGGTACCCTTCGCCTTGCGCAGCCACTCGCACGCGAATCCGACGACGAGTCGCCGACACCTGCCCAGGAGGTGAGCGGCGCGTCCGCCGCGGATGCGGCTCTCCTCTTCGTCGAGCACTTCGTCGAGCCGGTAGTGCAGCGAGGATTCAATCGCCCAGTAGCCGCGTTTCGCATCGAGCCGCTCGAAGGCGTCGAGCCGCTCGTTGCTCGCGCTGCTGATCAGGAAACGTGTTTCCTGCACCTTGCGTCTGCAGCCGCGCCCGCGCGTGCGCAACTTGCCGATTGGCGCGGCCCCGGCGAAACCCACTTCCTCCGGCGTCACGTTCATCGTGTTCAAGGCCCGCACTTCACGGCGGCTGCGGTTATGCTCTCGTCGGTAGGCTTGCGTCGTCGGCGTCGGCCGAGGGGGAAAAAACGGCTCTTGCCGTGTAACTGCTCAGGTCGGAAAAAGCTGACGGTGAACGCGCACGTTACCCGAAGAAAGCAGAATTTTAGGCTGAACTCGACTGCGGAGGGAGGGTCGCCTTCGTCCAAGGAGGAAAGCCGGGTGATTCAAGGCCGGGTGTTGGGTGGGGGGGGACCTCGCGTTGATCCGGACTTTGCCGACCGAGCCTAGCGAGTGGGGCCGGACGCGACTGTCGGCGAAAGTGGTCCGCACAGTCCCTGTGCGGAAGGGGCGTCTCCTGACTCGGAGCCGCCCAGGGGACTGTGCGGACCACTATGTCGGACCCCGTAGCTTCACCGCGCGCAAGAACGCCGCGACTGTCGGCGAAAGTGGTCCGCACAGT
>CAMDOF010000325.1 GCA_945903465.1 Opitutus sp. GAS368 | reverse complement strand
CGTGGGCGGCAGGGAAGCGTGGGGGGCTGGGAAGGGTGGACGGGATGAGGAGGGGCGTGGGCGGGAGGACGGGTCGAGAGCAGCGATGGCGGGAGGGCGACGGCCAAGGCAGAGGCGTCCCGCGGTTTTTGGCAAGACGCGGCCCGCGGCCCCGTGGATTTTCCTGATAAAACTTTAGGGTCGAATCGTGCCGGCGCGAATCGGGCGAACGGAGATGACAGTGCGGCCGCCCGTCCGCCGCCCGTCCGCCGCCCGCGCTTTCACCGCCGGTGGTGCGGCGGCCCCGGCTCTCGGCGGCGTGTCGTTACGGTTCGAGCCAGACGTCCTTATAATTATGAAAACCGAGCGGTGATTTTTTCCAACCGCGGACGGCGTGGTGGACGAGCTGGGTGCGCGACCCCCAGTAGACCGGCGCGATGGGCATCTGGGTCATCAGATAGTTTTCCGCCTGCTGGAGCGCGGTCTGGCGGGCGCTGCCGCGAGCGGCCTGGGCGGCGGTGACGAGCGCGTCGTAGGTGGGATCGGCGAAGCCGGTGCCGTTGACGCCGTTACCGGTCGTGAAGATTGTCAGGTACGTGAGGGGGTCGGGGTATTCAGCGATCCAGCGCCCGCGGGCGAGGGTGTAGTCGAGCGTGTCGAAGGTATCGAGGAGCACCTTGAATTCTTTTTGGACGATCGTCACGTCGAGCCCGAGCTCGCGTCTCCACATGGCTTGGACGGCCTCGGCGATCCGCTGGTTGATTTCGGAAGAGAGGGTGGTGAGTTCGACGGGTGGGAGTCCCCGGCCGCCGGGGTAACCGGCGGCGGCGAGGTGTCGCCGGGCCGCTTCTGGGTCGTAGGGCACGGCGGGCGGCGGTTCGTAACCAGCGAGACCGGGTGGGGTCAACGAGGTGGCGACGCTCTGTCCGCCGCGGAGGATATTTTTTACGATGGCGGCGCGGTCGATCGAGAGGGCGAGGGCGCGGCGCAGGCGGACATCGGAGAGGAGCGGGTGGCGCGTATTGAAGCGGAAAAAGTAACTTTCAAAGTAAGGCTCGACGCGCAGCAGGGTAGGTGCGTTCTGGCGGTAGGCCTCGATCTTGCTGAGGGGAACGTCCCAAGTGGTGTGGAGTTGCCCGGCGCGGAAGGCGAGTTCCTGCGCTTGGGTCGATTCGCTTGGGTAGAAATAAATCTCATTGAGGCGGACGTGGGCGGCATCCCAGTAGTGGGGGTTTTTTTCGACGGCGAGGTGTTGATGATCTTTCCACTCGCGCAGGCGAAAAGGGCCGTTGGTGACGAGTGGGCGCGCGCGGGTCCACTGCCCGCTGCGATCATCGCTGGGGAGGCCGAGTCGTTCCAGGGACGCGGCGTGGACGGGGAAGCAGACGTTGGTGCGGAGAACGGTGAGGAAATAAGGGGTGGGCTGCTCGAGGGTAAGCGTGAGCGTCAGGTTATCCACGAGCTGCACGCCTACCGCGGAGAAATCGGTTAACTGACCGCGGGCATAA
Organism: Opitutus sp. GAS368; assembly: GCA_945903465.1. Lineage (GTDB taxonomy): Bacteria > Verrucomicrobiota > Verrucomicrobiia > Opitutales > Opitutaceae > ER46. Next base: position 2,373 of record CAMDOF010000325.1, on the reverse strand, counting down.
GCCCCGGCATTTTTGATGGGATACAGCGCATCCTTATATTCGGAGCCGAGGGTCGGGGTGAGTGCGCGGCGGAAAGAGTAAAGGAAATCGCGGGCGTCGAGGGGATCGCCGTTGGACCAAGTGGCGCCGGGGTGCAGGTGGAACGTATAGACGAGACCGTCGGGCGAAATCTCCCAACGGCGCGCGGCACCGGGCCGCGCTTGAAAGGTTTCCTCATCAAGCGTGATGAGCCCCTCGAATAAAGCCGAGAGGACGTTGTGGTCGACGCTACCACCAGCGAGGTGGGGATCGAGGGCCTGAATCTCGGCGCCATTGCCGACGTGCAGGCTCCCGGTGCGATTGGCTTGCGCGATGCGGGTCGCGGGTTTGACGCACGCCGCGAGGGCGAAAATAAAGGCGGGCGCGACTCCGGCCGAGAGGAAGACAGATAAACGCAAGGGCACGGTCGAGAGCGTGGCAGCGTTCACCGCCGGCCGGCAATCGCGGCACGATTTTTTATTTCAGTCGGGGCGGCCCGCCGCGGAAGATCACGGCGTCCGGACGCGCGGGCGGGCGCGGGTGCGCTCCGCCGGGGGCGCTCCGCGGTGCGCGGGTGCGCTTGCGCCGGGGCGGGCGTACGTACGTCGGCCGGGCGGGCGGGCGTACGTCGGGCGGGCGGGCGCGCGTACGTACGTCGGCCGGGCGGGCGGGCGCGCGTACGTACGTCGGGCGGGGCGGGCGCGCCGAGTATTTGCCGGCCGCCCGTTCGTGCGCGCCAAGGCGTGGCGGCCGTTTAGTTAATCGCGTCCGCGATCGCCTGGCCGACTTCGGCGGTTGTCGCCCGACCGCCGAGATCACGGGTGCGTGGGCCGCTGGCGACGACCGTTTCGATCGCCTTCAGCACCGTCGCGGCCGCTGCGGGTTCGCCGAGATGTTCGAGCATCATCGCGCCGGACCAGATTTGCCCGATGGGATTGGCAATGCCCTTTCCGGCAATGTCCGGGGCGGAGCCGTGCACCGGCTCAAACATCGAGGGGAATTCTCGCTCGGGGTTCAGGTTGGCCGATGGCGCGATCGCGATCGTGCCGGTGCACGCGGGGCCGAGATCGGAGAGAATATCGCCGAAGAGATTCGAGCCCACGACCACGTCAAACCAGTCGGGGTGCTGCACGAAGTGCGCGGTGAGAATATCAATGTGATATTGGTCGGTGCGCACGTCGGGATACTCCGCAGCCATCAATTTGAAGCGCTCATCCCAGAACGGCATGGTGACGGTGATGCCGTTGGATTTCGTGGCCGAGGTCAGGTGTTTTTTGGGCCGGCGGCGCGCGAGCTCGAACGCATATCGAAGAATCCGGTCGACCCCGTGGCGTGTAAACACGACCTGCTGCATCGCGATCTCATCGTCGCTGCCGGTGTAAAGGCGCCCGCCAATTTCTGTGTATTCACCCTCGTTATTTTCACGGATGACGTAGAAATCGATGTCGCCCGGCGCGCGGTTTCTGAGCGGTGATTCGATGCCAGCCATGAGGCGCACGGGGCGGACGTTCGCGTATTGGCGAAACTCGCGGCGGATCGGAATGAGCAGTCCCCACAGCGATACGTGATCAGGGACGCCCGGAAAGCCCACCGCGCCCAGGTAGATCGCGTCGTGATGCCGAATCTGCGCGAGCCCATCTTTTGGCATCATCCGGCCGGTTTCCTGGTAGTAGGCGCAACTCCACGAGAAGTGATCCCACGTTAAACGGAAGCCATGTTTCTTCGCGGCGGCGTCCACCACGAGCATGCCGGGCGGTACGACTTCTTGGCCGATGCCGTCGCCGGGAATCGTGGCGATGCGATAGTTTTTCATAAGTGGTAAAGTGTTAATAGCGATGAGTGGACTAAAAAGACCGAGGAGTTGAGTCGACCAAAGATGCGCCGGCGAAGCGATCCGCGAAATTGCTTATGCCCCATTTTCTTCAGGGAAATCGCGGGCCAGTTGCGGCGTTGGTGCGCTCACGTTTGCGGACCAGAAATGCTGACGCGACGGGGTCGCTTTAAAAATCACTCGGACAAATCCACGCGTTTTCTCCCGGCTCGACCTGCGGCGGCCGGCTTCCGCCCATCTTTGCGACCGGTGGTTTTCCGCCTCGCCCGAATCCGGCAATTCACTTCACCCCCTCGGGTCAGGGCGTTGGCTCCGAGCCGGCCACCTGCGCCCACTCGCATTTTTCTTGCGCCAAAATCCATCAACTATTCCAGCTTCAGAAGTAACTGCTCAGGTAGATTCCCGGTCATCACGAGCACCGATCACCTTTGGCGCGGTGACTAAAGGGGTCCGACAGAGTGGTCCGCACAGTCCCCTGTGCGGCTCTGAGTCAAGAGACGCCCCTTCCGCACAGGGGACTGTGC
>CAMDOF010000324.1 GCA_945903465.1 Opitutus sp. GAS368 | reverse complement strand
CGATAATTAATTTAAGAGGTCTACTCCGTTTTTTAATATCGGCAGGTAAAGAAGTGGCGGTCGTCATAATTTCTCTTACCGGGCGCACATCAAGGATGCCCCGCTAGAATACTCTGTCGCTTCCGATCAGGCCTTAAAGTTTGCCTGGGGGGTTCCGCGTGGGACCCTCGGGATGGCCGAGCCTTTCTCTCAGCCTTATTTTTATAGTAGATCGAGGCCATCCACGCGATCAGAACGCCGCTCCAGAGCCGCCGGTCGCCTCCGAATGGGGAAAAAAAGACGTCCCAGAGAAAATAGACGAAGAAATAGTTTATAATCGGTGCGAGCTCGGGGTGTCGGATAAATTTCTGACGAATCAAGACGTCCATCGCCATGAAGAGTGCGAATCCCCAGAATAAGAGGCCAGGCAGACCCGCCTCCAGCCAGCCTCCCAAGAGGTGGGAATGCGTTGGGATCAGGCCGACTCCCCCCTCGCTAGCTCCCACCATTTCCTCTGGGTCCAAGCCGACCTCAACCGCGCGATTCCAGACATAGTCGACATCCTTCGCCCACGACCCGTAACCGATGATCGGCGAAGCGAGAATTTTCGGCCCGGAAAAAAGTAGCTCCAGACGACCGGCTAAAAATAGACTGACGTTGCCCCCTTCAAACGTCTGACTTTGCGCCTCGTACTTTTCGAGGGCTTTTTCCCCGAGTACTCCCGTACTTGCAGCATAACGATAGCCGGCGAAAATACCCCAAGCGGTGCCGCTGATCAAAGCCGCAGTTGCCAGGAGACGCGATCGAGATATCCGCCGTCCTCGGAATAAGCGCAGGCGACCCACCCAATAGGTGGCGAGCGCCAGAATCGTAATCCCAGCGAGTGAACGCCCGCCGCGTAAGATGGCGACAATCCCCGCGAGGAAAGGGGCGATGGCCGCAGGTACTCGGAGAGCCTTGGGTGCAATGCACAAGAAAAGGAAAGCACCGAGTGAGATGCTTGAACCAAAAGACATTTTATAGGCGTTTTCCTCGTCGGCGAGTTCACCCGCCAACACAAAGCGAATGGGCGCCACCAGAAAAAAACCAAAGACAAAGGCTAAAAGGGCCTTTGACCGCCGGACGAACCACAATAACGAAACCAGTAATGCCATCAGCATGATACCGATGCGGGCCCAACCGCGGAGAAAGTCTTCTGGTCCATTGTGCCGGTAAAGATCGGCGGCAATTTGGCCGGCCAAGTACAATAGACCGAGGATGAGCAGCCAGCGATAACGCCGAATGGACTGGGATCGGAAGGCTTGGTAGATGGCGAACGGAGCGAGGACCGCTAGGAGCGCCTCATTTGCGCGCAAGACACCGAGGAGGGTGATATCAAAAATGCCGAGGATCCCGAGAAGAAAGGCGAGTAAGACGATGCCGGTCTCGCGCAGGAAATCCCAGAGCTTGCTCGCCGGTTCGGGCGCCTCTGGACCGCCGTCAGCGGTGGTAAGTCGGGAATGAGAGGACATCAAATAGGTTGGCTTTAAAATTGAGCGATCGGCCTTTGGATTTCGCTTCACGCGGTTGGCCGAATCGTCTTCGCGATTATCGGTGCGCCATTTAAGGGCGAGAATGATGAGCGAGAGATTTCCAACAGATGCGAGCGTTGGTTCTCAGTCAAATGGAATGAATCGGCGGAGCTGGTTGGTGGTTGGATGGCCGCGAAGAGTGATCGCGGCCAGAATCAAAGACCTTCCGAGGAATCCAGCCACCCGCTCCAGAGGACTCAGATTAAATTGGGTCGTTTGGTAAGCAAAATAGGAGAACCCCAGCCTCGGAGCAGCGCCGATGGTGAGTCCTTGGTGTTCCTCGGAACTAAGTCGACGAGTGCGCCGTTTAAAATCCAGTTTCCTAGCAATAATAACGCTCGCGCGGCAGTGGCGATTGTTTCCTTGTCGAATCCTTTCTGAAGCGTGGCGAGCGTCGTCTCCGATGCACTCTCAGGTGTGCACATGACCGAGTGAAATCCGGCCCGGCGGGTTAATGTCACCAAATCAACGGTTACACCCGCAGGATTAAGCCCCGTCGCCGACAGTTTCAACTGTAGCCGTCGACGGGCAATCTCCTCGCACCCGGCAATGGCGTGGCCCGATGGAATGTTGAATGTCGAGTCAACGAACTCGACATGTTGCACCCCGTGTCCCGCAGCCTCCTCCACTTCGTCGGCCACATCGACCGGATCGCGCAGTCGGTATGATCGCCCTTCGATCGCGTTGTAAACGCAGTAAGCGTAGTTGAGCGCGCAAACCCCTCTCCCCGCAAATCCAGTTTCCTAGCAATCGACCTCGTATTGGCTGACCGCGAAGTGGGCGAGCGCCCCGCGTTTGAACGTGAGGAGCGGCTCGGCCTTTTTCGTGACTGGGTCCACGGGCAGGCGCGTGGCCTTGTACTGTTTGATCGCGCGGTCGGCCGCCGGTTTGAACTCCGATTTGAGCTCCAGCGCGGCGATCGGGATGCTGTTGACGAAGAGGACGAGGTCAATTCGCCACGACTTGGCCTTCACGCCCGTGGTGGTGAGTTCGGCCCCGGTCGCCCACGCGCTGTAAACCACCTCCGGCACGACGCGCAGGCGGTTTTTGCCGTAGCGGGCGAGGGTTGTCGGGGTTGAGACCGTGCTCGAGCTTGAACGGGCAGAGGAAGAAACGCGTACCCCGGTCGCGCTGTTCGTGGCGCAGCCCGCCGAGCGTGCCGAAGGCGCGCATCGTCTGGTTGGCCGCGAGCGGGTCGGCCTGGTTGAGCTGCTCGCCGACACGTTCGAGAAACTTTTGCTCGGAGGCGGAGGGATCGAGCGAGCAGAACTTTTCCCGCTGCTCGAGCTGAGTGCCCTTCACGAAGCCGCCGACGTCCCCGGGATAAAGCGCGAGGCCGCGGTCATAGTTTTCGTGATTACCACGCTTCCAGCCGCCGGCGACCATCTCGGCGATGACTTCGTTTTGGAAAATCAGTTCTTTGGTGGGGTCGCTCATAAACGGGCGTTGGAGAAAGGGGCGCGGTGCTTTGCGTCTAAACAATTTTCCAGTCGTCGGACGGCATGATGCGATGCATGAACGCGTCGAAGAGAGGCACCGTAAAGGCCGTGTCTCCGTGGTTGGGGCTCCAAATCATGCCCTTGGCGATGAGCTGATTTCGCGTTGGACCAAACGAGTTTACCGGCCGGCACAGCACCTCGGCGATATCGCCGGAGCGGTGGGGCCCGGCACCGAGTTCGGCCATGGCTCGGAGGTAGCGTTTTTCCGACGGCGTGAGTCGATCAAAACGGACACGAAAGAAGCTCTCGTCAAGTGCAGCAATCGCAGTGACCGAGGCTACCTTGACATCGTCTGCCGTGATCGGTGAGACATCGGTGGCATCCCAAGAGTGTTTGCCCCACTCTTGCAGAAAATAGGGATAGCCTTGGGTTTCCTTGACGATGAGCCCCAAGGCGGACTCTTCGAAAATCACGTTTTGGCTGGCCGCAGGTTTCTCCAACGCCTGGCGCGCCGCCGCAGGTATGAGCGGGCCGATCTCGGGGAAATCGAAGAGCCGCTCGGCGTAGGATTTTGCACGTCCCATCCGGCCCCGGAGTTGAGGAAGGCCGGCTCCCACCAAGACCACCGGACGGCGGCGTTGCGCCGAACGGTGGAGCGCGGTGATGAGGGCGGCCAGTTCCGCCTCCTCCACATACTGGAGTTCGTCGATAAACAGCGCGAGCGCCGTCCCCGCCGCTTCGGCCGCCGCACCCGCGACGTCCAGCAGGTCCTGCAGATCGTTTTCAAGATCGCCGTTGTCCGCCAAGCCGGGCTCGGGATCAAAATCCAAACCTACCTCGATATCCTCGTATTTGACCTTCAGCGCTTTGGCGAAACCCGCC
>CAMDOF010000323.1 GCA_945903465.1 Opitutus sp. GAS368 | reverse complement strand
GGTCGAAATTGCGGACCGCGGAAGCGGGTTCGATCTCGAGGCGGTCCGGGCCAGGCGAGACTCGCTGGGCTTGGTCGTTATGACCGAGCGGGCCCGGCTGGCCGGCGGCAAACTGGAAATCATTTCATGCCCGGGACGGGGCACGCGGGTGCAGGCGGCGTTTCCCCTGCCTCTGGTGGTCCCAGCCCTATGACCTCAGTCGTCATCGCCGATGACCACGAGATTGTGCGGCGTGGGATTCGCAGCCTGCTTGAGGCCGAAGGCTCCTACCAGGTGACGGGCGAGGCTTGCGATGGCCTTGCCGCCGCGCCGTCCGTTGAGAAATTGCAGCCCGACATCCTGATTCTCGATCTTCATTTGCCGCGCCTGGGCGGTCTCGAAGTCCTGAAGCAGGTCCGTGCCTCCAGTCCCCGCACGAAGGCTCTCATCCTCACCATGCACAACGGCGAGCCTTACGTCATCGAAGCTCTGCGCGCCGGGGCATCCGCCTACCTGTTGAAGGGCTCTGCGTCCTTGGAAATTGTGGCCGCGCTCAAGGAGGTGCTCGCCGGCCGCCGTTACCTCAGCGCGCCGCTCTCCGAGTGGGCGATCAGCGTTCTTACCAGCAAGGGCGCCGATGAATCCGAACCGCTGAACCGCCTCACCCGTCGCGAAAAGGAAGTGCTGCAGCTCGCCGCCGAAGGTTTCAGCACGACGGAAATCGCCGAGAAACTTTTCATCAGCTCCCGCACCTGCGAGACGCATCGTGCCAACTTTATGGGCAAGCTCGGTCTTCAGACCCAGACCGACCTCGTTCGCTGGGCGATCCGGAAGGGGCTGCTCCAGCCATGAATAAAACCCCTCCCCCGAAAAATCCGGTTTCCTATCAGCTATCAGTGGGCCTTTAGAACGTGCCCTTCACGCCGACGGCGAATTGCACACCGAATTCTTCGCTGCGGTAGGTGTGGGTATAGCCGGGGGTTTCGGGGCTGTAACGTTCGAGGTCCTGCGGGGTGTTCAGGATGTTGCGGGCATTGGCGAACACCGTGACACGTTTGTTGAATTTGTATTCGGCGTTGAGGTCGATGTTGTAACGAGAATCGTAATACTCAAACGCGTTGGGCGCGGTGCCACTTTGGGCGGAGTTGCGCTGGCGGCCGCGGTAGTTGTATTTCAACATCAGCACGAGCGGGTTCTTGCTAAACGTGAGGCCGGCGCTGCCGCTCTTTGGGATGAAACGGTTGAAATCAGCACCATTGGCACCTTGGAGGTGGAGAATGGAGCCGCTGGTGGAGAAGTTGAAATACTTGCCCCAAGTGCCCAGCATGGCGATGGCCTTGAGCGGTTGCATGTAGTTGAACTCCGCCCCGTCGATGCGGGCGCTGCCGACGTTGAGGCGGCTGTTCACGGTCCAGCCGACATAGCGTTGATCCAAGCCGAGGGCATCGAGAATGGCCGGGGTCGCAACGGTGTTGATGGCGCCGAAGAAATCGACGAGGTCCTTCCGGAAAACACCGGCCGAGATCAGGCCGCCTGAGGGGAAGTAGTATTCGGCCGAAATATCATAGTTCTTCGCGGAGTAGGGTTTCAGGCCGGAATTGGTGTAGGTGATGGTGCCCGGAGGGGAACCGGCTGGAGGATTTGGGTTGTCGTTTTCGTCGATCGTCGTGTTCGGGATGATCGAACCGAGGTCGGGGCGGCCGAAGGTCTTGGCGAAGGCGGCACGGACGAGGAAATTGTCCGTGACGTTGAACGTGGTGTGGAGGCTCGGGTAGTAGCCGTCGTAGGAGCGTTCAGCATACGACGCGCGCGCCTTGCGGGTGAGGGCGAGTTCCTGCAGGGAACCGGCGGTGCCGGCCTCGGGTTTGCGGACGCGGGCGCCGTTCACGAGCGTGAACTTACCATCGGTGCCACGGGCGAAGGGAGCGTCGGGATCGATGAGTGGGCCGCGGCCGGTGTCATCGGTCTTTTCGAAGCGCACACCGGTGACGATCCCGAGGCGATTGTTAAGCAGGCGGCTCTCGAATTGAGTGTAGGCGGCGGTGATTTTTTCCGAGAACTGGAGGGAACCGTTGATGCGGTTGGTTTCGTTGGTGACGGCTTGAGCGGGTGTCGTGCTGAAGTAGGACGGATTGGTCTTCGTCACTTCCCAGAGCTTGTAGGCGTCGCCGAACGGGAGGCGGAAGCCGTAACCGGTATCTTCGCCGAAGTATTTGGTATCGACGTAGGGCGCGAGACTGTCGTCGGCCGTGTTGGCAAGGCCGTCTTTACCGACGAAGGTGGTCGACTCGTTGTAGCTCTTGATATCGCGCTTCTGTTTTTGGATGAGCCCACCGATTTTCATCGTAGCTTCGAAGGGGAGGAAGGGCAGGGCGCGCTTTACGTTGACGCGACCGGCGCGGAATTCATCCCGTGCATCCACCGGGGTGTTGCCCAAAGTGGTGAGGCGGTAGTTGGCCGGATTGTTGTAGTCGATCTGGGTTCCGGTGGAGTCGAGTGCGGTGAACTTGGCGGGAACGGGATAAGTGATGCCGTCGTAGAGGACGCGGGAAACGCCTTGGAGGGCGGTGTTCACACCGGAGAAGTGACCGCGTTCGCTGGTGCGATACCAAGTCTTGGAAATGGAGGCGTTAAGGCCGGACTCGACCTCCCATTCACGACCTTTGTAAGTGTGGTTCAGATTCGCTGCGCGGGTGGCGCCGTATTTATCGCGGAAGGAGCCGCCTTGCGTGACGGTGCCGCGGCCGGTGGCGCCATAGGCAAAGGTCGGGCCGAAGGTGAGGGGCGTGCCGGTGGCGGGCGTCGGGACGTCGCTACTGCCGACGTCGAAGTTGGTGTTACGATTCGCGAAGAACGAGTGGTAGTAGTTGACCTGCGCGCTGGCGGAAAGGACGTGGTAACGGGCGGGTTTCCAGTCGGCCTTGATGCTGAAGGAATCACGGAACGTATTCTTCGGACCGTCCTGCACCTGATATTGGCGGAGATAGGGATTGGTGACAGTCGCGCCGGCACCGACGAAACGCCACGTGGGCTGCGAGCGGTGTTGTTCGTTGAACTGGTTCGAGCTGAGACCGTTGATGACGAGGCCGAAGGTCTTCGAGAGCGGGGCGATGTAGTTGAAATCGAAACCTGGGAGGACCTTGAAAGTCGCTTCGTTGCCGGGACCGGGAGTCTTTTTGAAGACTTGGTAGTCCTCGCTGTTGAAGCTGGTGTAGATGCGGTATTTGAACTGCGTCGTCGTGGATTCGAAGGCGCTGCGGCTAACCATGTTGACGGAACCGCCGAGGCTGTCGGCCGCTTGGTCTGGAGTCGGCACCTTGGTGACCTCGATGCGGGAGATGTTGTTAATGGAAACTTGTTCGAGCTCGAACGTGCGGATGGTGCTGCCGGAGGCGGAACTGGCCATGCGGGCGCCGTCCGAGGTGACGTTCGTGAAGTTATCCGCGAAGCCGCGCACGGAGATCGTGCGGACATCGGCGGCGACGTAGTCGACGGTGACGCCGGGCAGGTATTTCACGAACTCACCGACGTTGCCTTCGGTGACATCGCCGAACGCATCGGAAGAGACGACGTTCTTGATGTTGGGGGCGAAACGCTGCTCGTTGGTCGCGATGTTGGTCGCGTTGGTTTCGCGGGACGTGGCGACCGTGAAGGCATCGAGCTTGACGACGTCGCCCATGTCTTTGGCGGCCTGATTGGCGGTTGTCTTGGAGAAGACGAGGTAGAAGTCCTGCTGCACGGTCTGGCCGGCGGCGACCGTGACGGTCTCGTCCTGAGGCGGCATGCCCGAGAAAAGCACTTTGAGCTTGGCGGTGCCGGGCGGAACGTTGATGAGCCGATACTCACCGGACTGGTTGGTGAAGGTTTCGATCTTGGTGCCCTCGACGGTCACGCGGGCATT
>CAMDOF010000322.1 GCA_945903465.1 Opitutus sp. GAS368 | reverse complement strand
AATCGTTGGCCTCGATCTCCCGCGCAAGGTCCTCCTCATCCACCACGAGGAAATCCCCGGCTACATGCCCGCGATGACCATGGAGTTCTCCGTCGCCGGCCTCGACCTCGCCACCGTCCGCGAGGGCCAACGCCTCACTGCCACGATGGGCTTGCCCGTCGACGGCATTTTCCCGCTCACCGATTTCAAACTCCTCAACTCCCCTGAGGACCAAGCCGTCGCCGCCGCCGCGCTCGCCCTCCGCCAGGAGACGTTCACGCGCGGCAAAAACGCCTACCGCGAGGTCGGCGAAGCCGTCCCATCTTTCACCCTCTACAACCAGGACGGCCGCGCCGTCTCCTTCGACACCTTCCGCGGGAAGCGCGTCGTCCTCAATTTCATTTTCACGCGCTGCCCCGTCGCCACCATGTGCCCAGCCGCCACCGCGAAGATGATGGCCCTCCAGGCCGCCGCCAAAACTCGCGGTCTCACCAACCTCGAACTGGTCTCCATCTCCTTCGACTCCGCCTACGACACTCCGCCCGTCCTGAAAAAATACGCCGCCGAACGGGGTATCGACACCACCCACTTCTCCTTCCTCACCGGCCCCGAGAAAGCTATCGCAGACCTCCTCCGCCAATTCGGCGTCATCGCCGAGCCCGGCGACAACATCTTCAAGCACACCCTCGCCACCCTCCTCATCGGCGCCGACGGAAAAATCCTCCACCGCGTCGACGGCTCCACCTGGATGCCCGACGACTTCCTCAAATTCCTCTAATCTCCCGGTCATTGCGAGGAGCACGGCGACGAAACAATCCATCTGACCACCCACCGCGCAACGCGCCGCACCCCGCTGTCTTTTTCCACATCCGCCTTTATCCGCCAAATCCGCGCCCTCCGCCGCCAAAAATCCCATGAAGCTCGCCCTCTGCCTCCTCCTTCCCGCCCTCGCCCTCGGCGCTTCGATCGAAAATCCGAAATCGAAAATCGAAAATCTTCCCTCGCCCGCCCCCGCCAACTCTCACTGTTCCAACCTCACCGCCGCCCCCGACGGCACACTGCACCTCACCTACTACGGCTCAGCGCCTGCGTCTGCGCCCGTAGTTGAGCCAGCCGCCCGCACCCTCTGGCACGCCACGCTGGCCCCCGGCGCCACCGCCTTCTCCGCCCCGCGCCCGATCGTCACCAGCCCGCTCCTCATGGAAAACTGGGCCGACTTCGCCTCTCTCGCTGTCGGCACCGACGGCGCCCTCACCGCCCAGTGGTTTCAGAAACCTTCATCCGCGGCCGACGCCCACGGCTACGACGGCTGGTATTCGCGATCCGATGACGCCGGCCGCACCTGGCGCACCCCCGCGCGCCTCGGCCACGAATTCGTCGCCCTCGCCCCGCTCAGTCAGGGCCGCACCCTCGCCATCTGGCTCGAGAGCGCCCGCGTCCGCGACCCGCACGCCGCTCCCCGCCCCAAGCGCGACCCCAACGTCAAACGCGATCCCAACGCCCCGCGCCCCGCCCGCGATCCCAACGCCCCCTACGCCCCGTCCATGAAACTCCTCGCGCGCCTCCTCGCCCCCGACGGCTCCTCCCTCGGCGAGTGGACCGTCGATCCCGACGTCTGCACCTGCTGCCAGAATACTGTCGCCGTTCTCCCCGGCGACCGCGTCTTCGCCGCCTACCGCGGCCACACTGCCGACGAGATCCGCGACAACAAATTCTCCACCTTCGACCTCACCACCCGCACCTGGTCCGCCCCCGCCACGCTCCGCGACGATGGCTGGAAAATCGCCGCGTGCCCCGTCAACGGCCCTGCCGCCGACACCCGCGGGCCCGCCGTCGCCGTCGTCTGGTTCACCGCCGCCAACGGCACCCCGCGCGTCCAAGCCTCCTACTCCGCCAACTCCGCGCGCACCTTCACCGATCCTCTCGTCATCGATCTCGGCCGTCCCATGGGCCGTCTAGAGACCGTGATGCTCGCCGACCAAACCGCGTTGATCCTCTGGATGGAAATGGGCACCGCCGAAAACGCCGCCGGCATCTACGCCCGCCGCCTCTGGTCCGACGGCAAACTCTCCGCGCCCCAACTCGTCGCCGACAGCTCGCAAGCCCGCTCCAGCGGCTTCCCCCGCGCCGCCCTCCGCCTCAACGGCCGCGTCGTCATGTCGTTCACCCAGCCCGGCGAAACCAACCAAGTCCGCCTCCTCGAACTCGACCCAAAGACCCTTACGCGCCCCACCGCCCGCGCCGTCACCAAATCGACTTCTGGGACCCTCAGCTCTCAGCTCTCAACACTCAGCGTCTCCACCACTCCCCTCGAATTCTGCATCGCCCCGCCCTTCCCGGCCCTCGCCCAACACTGAGCGTTTGCATCCGGCGCACACCCGCCATCGTATCTCCCCCCGCATGCCGTGTCTTCGTCGCAATCACCGTCCCGCCCCGTGGCCCCTCTGGCTGCTGGTGCTCGCGTGGTTTTGCGCCAACAGCCCGCAAACACTGATCTGCACCGCCGTCGTCTGGCTCGGCGAGGCGCGCTCGTTTAGCCACCAACAGCGCCTCGCGTCCGAGGTCGCCCATTTGCTCGTCGGCGAAAAACCCCACTCGCTGCTGGCCCACGTTCGCTCGATTCCCCCGGCGCCCGCCAAACCCACGCTTCCCGCGCTCCCAACGTTGAAGAAAGTCGAATTGGCCGCTGAGGACACCGTGCGTTGGTTCGCTCCCCTTCCCCCGTCCAAGCTTCGTCTCCATGTGCCGCAGCACGCCGCGAGCGTGTTGCGCGCGCCACCCTTGCACGGCCCGCCGCGAGCTGCGACCGTCAGCTGATTGCTTCCCGCGCGGCCTGTGGTCGCGCGCGTCCATCCGTGCTCCGCGCATCGCCGCTGAGCCCAATTCACTCATCCGCCCTCGTCCCTTGCGGCGTCGGCCCCAGCTCCTGCTCCCATGCTCGCCTCTCGCTTTTCTGTCCGCGCGCCCGCGCACCTCCGCCGCTTCTCCCTCTGCGCCCTCGCCGCTTTGCCGGCGTCAGCCCAAACAGCCGCCGCACCGCCCACCGCTCTCGCGCCGGTCACCGTCCTCGGTCGCTCCGCCGATCTGCTCGGCACGGCCGCGGCCGCTTCGCAGGGCAGCGTCGGCTACCTCGAACTCGCCACGCGCCCCTTCCTCCGCCGTGGCGAACTCCTCGAAGTCATCCCGGGCGTCGTCATCACGCAGCACTCCGGCGGCGGCAAAGCCAACCAGTATTTCCTCCGTGGCTTCAACCTCGATCACGGCACCGATTTCTCCCTCAGCGTCGACGGCCTGCCCGTGAATATGCGCTCCCACGCCCACGGCCAGGGCTACGCCGACCTCAATTTCATCATCCCCGAATTCGTCCAAAGCGTCGACTACACCAAGGGCCCCTTCGCCGCCGAGGTCGGAGATTTTTCTGCCGCCGGTGCTGCCCGCTTCAATCTCTTCAAAACGCTTCCGGGAAATTTCTCCACCGTCGAACTCGGCGAAAACCACTTCGCCCGCTTCGTCGTCGGCACAACCGCCCTCCGCCCCGGCAACACCACCTCCGCGACCACGCTCGGATTTGAAGCGACGCACGACGACGGCCCGTGGGTGCTCCCCGAAAATCTCCGCCGATACAGCGCCTTCGCCCGCCACACGTGGTCCGCCTCCCGCGAGCGCGAATTTTCCCTCACCGCACTCGCCTACCGTGCACACTGGAATTCCACCGACCAAATCCCGCTCCGCGCCATCGCCAGCGGCGCCCTCGATCGGTTCGGCCACGTCGATCCCACCGACGGCGGCGAGACCGACCGCGCCAGTCTCTCCTTCGATTGGACCGCGCGCACCACCGACTCCGAGACGCACCTCAACGTCTACGCGCTGACCTACCGGCTCAACCTCTTCTCAAACTTTACCTACTTCCTCGATGATCCCGTCAACGG
>CAMDOF010000321.1 GCA_945903465.1 Opitutus sp. GAS368 | reverse complement strand
GCACCCCTAGGCTGATCGTCGAATTCTCCGCCACCGCGTAGGTCATCACCCCCACCGGCGCACTCCCCGATTGCGCCTGCCCTTTCGTCGCCCCGATCAAACCCACCGCCAGCACCAGCCGCGCCCCCACCTGCGAGGACCCGCCTCGGGCTAGAATCCGCACCCGCTTTAACGCCACCGCACGAGCCGTCCTCAAAAATTGCGCCGCAAAAAAAACGATCGCCGAGGCCGAGAAAGACGAAGTCATTTTTGTGAACAAATAAACGCATCGGAAAACAATCAAAAAAAAAATTCAGATCAAGCTTATTTTAAGTTATTTTTAAATTGAGACTAATAATCTAGGACCATGCGGTCAAACTGCGCAGTGCTTCGTGATGTGCGGCCATCTCGGGCCGTCCCGCTTCCCATTGAGCGGTGACGCCGTCCAGGGAATCGAAGACGCGGCTGGGAGACTCTTTTCCCCGCAATTCATCCCAGATATGTTCCTGCGGATTTAGTTCCGGGGGCATAGCCCGGCAAGCGATCCAGTCGGATGTTCTCCCGCACGATCAAATTGTGGGATCGGTGAGAACTCGCTCCGTCCACCATCATGATGATGAACTCGTCGGGATGGGCTTGGCTAACTTGTTGCAGGACTAGTTCCATCCCCTCGGTGTTCATTTTGGGGCAAATTTTCCAGCCCAAATCCCCCTCGATGGGACTGACCGCGCCATACGCAAAAACAAACTGCCGCTCGTAGCCGTTGGCCACCTCCGGTCGCAGCGGAAACGGGGACCAGCAACGGCGAATGTGCACTATGCGACCGAACCGCGCTTCGTCCTGAAACATCACGCACACCCATCGCCCCGAACTTCCGCCGGATTCAGCAAGGCGGCCAATTCCGTCGGGGATTTTTTTCCAAGCCTCCTGCACTTGCGGATCGCTCTTGGGATGGCGGGTGCCCGGCGCGACTTTGCGCCAGCCATGGCGGACCGAAAGACGCCCCACCACCGAACGGCTTACCTTACGTCCCAGCTTTGCGCTAGGGCCGCGCGGATCGGCGATGGCACAAGGACGCCGCCTTTTTTGGCCTGTTCCGCCCATGGTCGCAAAAACGCCTCTTTCTCGGCCAACGTCAGCAGAGCACGCCGGCGCCCGCCCCAAGTTCATGCGTCGTCTCGGCGTGGCCGGGAACGCACGGAACGATCGCTACAGGCGGACTACGATTGCTCGGCCGCTGCCCAACACGCTCGCCGCCAACTCCAACGTGGCATTGAGGGTGGCCGGCAGAGGGACCGCCATAGCGTCCCGCAATTTTCGGATGTCCTGCGTTTGTTGGGAAACTACCCGTGCTTTCTGAACAGTTTAAGGATCTATTTTTCTGAGTCTGGGTATCCTCAGAGCACTCATTAGTATCATATTGAACACAACTTAACCTAATGTCGAGAGTGGCGGTGGCAACACCACCAAAAACCGGCGGTTTTAAAATCACCAGTGACCGACCATCGCAAGCGACGTGTCTCTAGGAAGAAAACATCTTTTTTTGAAGTTCTAAGAAGATCCATCCTATCCCTACGGACACAACCACGTTTAAACCGCCCATTTTGGCGGTTTTCGTCCCGCCACTGTCACTAAGGTCGAAGGGAAAGATTCTCCCGGCGCCTTGCGTGTCGTCATAAACCGCAGATGTCACTCCGCGCCGTAAAAAGCGAGGTCCACCGGCCGCCCGGCGTTATTCGAAATCAGCCGCGGGTAAGGTGCGGAGGCGCTCCGCAAGCTTTTGATCGTGGAATCGTACCGCTGGGGTACATCTCTAAGATTCACCCGGACCACGCCGAGGTCGGAGAAAGCGTGAAGGATTTTATACCCCAAGTTTGGGCTGGGGATGAAGGGATGACCGCCGCCATCAACGGGAAAACGGCATCCGTTTTCAGGAAATAGGTCGGCGCAGAAAACGATTACCGAGGAGCCCGCACCCTCAACGAAGACAAAAATTCGCGGCAAGACCGCGCCGAGTCACCCGATAGCGAGAGGGCAACCAGCCGGCCACCAGCAGGTAGCCTCGTGGAGCCCGCCCAGTGGGGCCGATCGGCCAAGTACTCGCGCGCCGAAGCGACGCGACCGGTCACCCGACTTACTTGGCGGCAAATACTTTAGCGGCGTGGGTCTTCGCCCGTGACGCCGCGTTCTTATGAACGACGCCCGATTTGACGGCTTTATCCATGGCCGAAACATAACTGGCCGCGGCGTCTTTGGCGCCCGCGTCCTTTTTAGCGATCGAGGCATCGAGTTGCTTGCGCAGCGTCTTGAGCCGGGTCTTCACCCCGCGGTTACGTTCGGTCAGGCGCACGGCTTTGCGAGCGGCTTTGATAGCGGATTTAGTGTTGGCCATGGTCTTCTAAAGGTTTTAGCTGGGCAAAGACTCAAACGCTCGCCCCCAAGTCAAGGGTTTTGTCAGACTCCGAAGCGAGAATTGAATTTATTAGGTTCCAGTAAGGGCTCGCCGCAGGCCGGAAATTCATCTTTTGAGACGATAAACGGAGAGCGCGCCACCAGCGAAGGTGCGGCGGACCCGTCAAAGCCTCGATTTATTTTGTCTCTGTGCCCACCGCTAATTCATCACTCAGCGTGGTTTCGCCCCAAATCCAAGCGACCGTGGGCATCGCCGTCGGTGGGAGCGATCGGAGGTTACGTGACGTGAAACCAGGAAAGATTATGGCCGCGGGTTAATGGGGATGCTGGGTGAGATGCTGACTCAACAGATCTTTACCGTAATCATTTCCATTGGGGGTGCGGATGACGACATGGATATGTTCGCGATTGGGCAATTGCGGATTGGCGGCGAGGTGCTTTAAATTGGCCGGCCGTTGGTGATCAAATTCGATCAAGACGACCGGGCTATGAATCCGAAAGTAGAAGACACTATCATCGGCGTGGCCACCAACCCACGCAAAGTAGGTACGCTCAAGATGGGCGCGCACCTCCTCCATTTTGACCTGAGCATGACCCGCCGATTGGTTCGCGATGAAATGATTTACGAGAGCGAGGAGATTGCTTTTTTGAGCAGCGGAGAGGCGCGCGGCCGGGATGCCCTCGTACGCTAGCACGACGTTATCCTTAAACGCCTCGGTGAGATTATTGTTGCCGGTTTTGTTGGCGTTAAGAACGGCCTGCTGGCGCTGAGTCGGGTCGAGGGAGCGAAGGAGGTCGAGCCCGGCGCGCTGTTCCGCCTGCAAGATAGCGACGCCTTGGTAGCGGCCCGATGGCGCGACGACCGGTTCGGAACCGACGAAGACTGGAGACATGACGACCTGATCGCCGAGGACGAAATAATTAATGATCAGGTGGTGCCCATCCAGCTGCCAGCCCCATGGCTTATCCGCCGAAGGCTCGCCCATAATCGTGACATGGTAGAGCCATTCGCCATACTCGGTGAAGTTGTTATTATTAAGCTCACCGAGGGTGTGATTGAGCTTCATGATATCCTGCGAGAGCTGGAGACCGCGGGCGCTCAGCGAGGCACGAAGAAGCGTGAAAGCGGATTCGCGCTGGTCGGGTGACATCTCGAGGAAGCTGACGCCCTGGCGCACGTAGAAATGCTGATTCATCCATTTACGCCACTCGGCGTCATCGACGGGGAAAACTGTCCGCTTGCGCTGGTCGGCATTGAGCCCCTGCAGAAACGTCTGGGCGGCGATCCGCACGGGAGCGGTCGAGACCCCGGTCGAGCGAAGGGGAAACAAGTTCTTCTCGACGCGGCCGTCTGCAGTGATTCCTCGAAAGGCGTCGGCGAGACCGCGCGACTCGGCATCGCGGGACATCCGCTGGGCGCGCGTCGCCGGAGACTCCGCGGACGCTGGCTGGGCGAGGGCCGATGAGAACGCCAAGGCGAAAAAAAGACAGATGCGCAGATGTTTAAACATGAGAGTTTGGG
>CAMDOF010000320.1 GCA_945903465.1 Opitutus sp. GAS368 | reverse complement strand
TCGCGTTCTGGAGCCTGCTCGGCGTGGCGGGATGGGCGGTGATTGGCTGGATGCCTACGTATTTCAAAGAGAACTTCCACCTCGACCAAGGAGCCGCGGGTATTTCCGCCACCGCGTATCTCTACACCGCCGCGATGCTCGGCAAACTCCTCGGCGGCGCCTGGGCGGACCGCTGGAGCCGGACGCAACCACGCGCGCGCATCCTCGTGCCCTCGCTGGGATTGTTCATCGCCGCACCCGCCGTGCTGCTGGTCGCGCAGACGAACCTGCTCGCACTCGGCATCGCGGGCCTGTCGATCTATGGGCTGACGCGGGCCTTCTCCGATGCGAACCTCATGCCCGTCCTCTGCCAGATCAGCGATCCACGCTACCGCGCCACCGGCTACGGCGTGCTGAACATGTTCGGCACCATCGTCGGCGGATTCACCATCTACATCGGCGGCGCGATGCGCGATGCTCAAATCAATGTGAACACACTCTTCACCATCGCAGCCGCAGGATTGCTCGGCTGCGCGGTGCTCCTGATGGGGGTGAAACCAAACGCACCGCTCAGTGTAAATGCCGACGTCGACTCCCGCTGAAGCCCAACCCCTCAGCACCATCGACGAACCTTTTGGCCACGATCCTTGCACTCGTTTTCATAAGCGCAATGTGCACTGCACTCGCGGCGGAATAGGAGCAACGACTACCCCTGTTGAGGGGCATTGACGGCTTTATCGACGGCGCCCTCGGTGAAGATTTCCTCATCGCCGGAGCCCCGAACTGCAAGGATGGCATGAAGCGTTGGCTCGTTCGCATTTGGATTTTTTAAACTTGGGCCTAGGCCTGCCGCGAAACCGGCCGACCTCGCCGCCCGGTCTGCCTAGGTCGCGCCAAGCAACCCCGCGCAGGGACTGGCTCTCGCCAGCGGACTCAGTGGTGAAAAGCCCCACGCCTCTCTCTCTGGCAGATCAACCGCGCTTTCACGCAGCGATCGGCGGCAAGCGGCACACGCCGGTCGTCTCCGGAGCCAGCAGCGTGCTCGACCCCGAATCCTGGATCATGGGCGATTGGTTTTCACTCGCTGGACTTTAGCCCAGGCGTAAACGTGTTTACTTAATTGGTCGCAAATAGATCGCGCACAAATGCGCCGGCATGATCTATTTTAGCGTTTCTCGCCCCCTATGAAACTCCTCGCCGCTCTGCTGCTCACTGCACTCCCGGTGCTCCATGCCGCGGACACCTTTCTCGTTGAAAACGGTCAACCGCGCGCGGAGATCATCATCGCGGAAAAACCGGCGCGGATGACGAAGCTCGCCGCGAAAGAATTACAGACTTACCTGGAAAAAATCAGCGGCGCAAAGCTGGCGGTCCGCACGGCGCCGACGGTGGGGAAGGCGCACATCTTCCTCGGAAAATCGTCCCACACCACGGCGTTGAAGCTCGCGACGAATGGGCTGGAGAACGGGGCATTTCGCATGGCGTCGGGGGCGGACTGGCTGGCGTTGGTGGGGCCGGATGAGGACTTCGTTCCGATCGAGCCGTGGGGGCGGATGCGCAGCACGGCAGAGCAGGCGCGGGTAAATGGGGAGTTCGACACGATCACGGGCGATACCTTTTGGAACAACTTTAGCGGGCTCTATATGCGCTACCACCAGGAGCTCGATGTTTGGGATTACGACGACGCAGGGACGCTTAATGCGGTGTATGCGTTCCTGCGCGGCCTCGGCGTGCGCTGGTTTGCGCCGGGCGAATTGGGCGAGGTTGTGCCGAGGCAGGCGACGATCGTGCTGCCGGGCGTGAACAAGACCGTGCAGCCGGACTTCGGCATGCGGCGCTTCATGTTTTACACCGACCACACCGGCATCGGCGACAAGGCCATCTGGACGCTACGGCTGGGGCTAAACCAAGGGCACAAGATCGGCGGCATTACCCAGATTTGTCATGGAATGAAGTTTGTCCTCATGCGCGACGAGATGAAGCGGGCGCACCCGGAGATGTATCTGCTCACCGGGGGCAAACGCGACACCACGACGAAGGGCGCCGGCTATCCCGATCTCAACTCGCCGCTGTTTTTCGATCAGCAGCTCAAATACTCGCGCGTCATCTTCGATCACTTCCGCGAGCCGATGATCAGCCTCGACCTCATCGATGGTTACGGCGGCCTGACTTCGGATGATCCGAAGTGGAGGGCGCAGCTCACGCCTGAGCGCGGTTGGGCGGGCACGATGTCGGAACAGGTCTGGGGCTACATCAATCGCGTGGCGCTGGAGCTGTACAAATCGCACCCGGATCGCCTCGTGAGCGGCCTCGCCTACAGCGCCTACAAAATGCCGCCGGCCTCGATCGAAAAACTCAGCCCGAACCTCGTGCTCATCGAGACACGTCAGCGCCAGAGCTTCTGGGATGAAGCGAAGCGCAGCGAACACCGCACTTTGCGCGAGGCTTGGATGAAAAAGCTCAGCTCTGGCAAATACCTGACTTGGGACTACACCATCAACGCGCGCTCCGAGCAGGCCGGACGGCCCGTGTTCTACACGAAACAAATCGCCCGCGACCTGCGCGAACTGAAAGGCCACACACTCGGCGAGATGATCGAAATCTATGATCATCCTGCCGGGAAAGAGGCCAGCTTCGGCTACGACCCGTTCGCGCTGGAGCACCTGAATCTCTATGTCACCGCGCGCCTCTGGTGGGATGCGGAGCAAAATCTCGATGCGCTGCTGGCTGACTACTTCACCAGCTATTACGGACCCGCCGCCAAGCCGATGCAGGCCTTCGCGGAGTTCTCCGAAGCGAACTGGATGCACATGGGCCAAGACGGCGCAAAGATCGGCGAGGCGTTCACCTTGCTCGCCGCCGCGCAAGCCGCCGCTGACCCGCAATCGCCCCCCGGCCGCCGCATTCAAAAAATCGCCGACCTCATGAAACCGTTGCGCACCCTGGAGCAGCAACTCAGCCGCCAGCACGACACCACGCTCGATTATCGCGTGCTGGAGACGCATCAGACCGGCGGAAAGCCGCTGCGGGAAAAAGCCTTCGATGGCCAGGTGCTCAAAGATTATTGGACCGACGTGCGCAGCGTCCAACTCGTGAAACTAACGCCGGAGGCCCCGCCGCCAAAAACCAGCACGAAGTTCCAAATCCAGCGCGAAGGCAGCATCCTGCACCTCGGCATCGTCTGCCAGGAACCCGACATGCCCGGCCTCCACATCGCCACCACCACTCCCGACGACCCGAAACTCCTCGCCGGCGATCACATCACGTTGCTCATCGAGACCGCAGCCAACAGCTACTACGAAATCGCCATCAACCCCGCCGGCATCGTGTTGGAGATCGACCATGGCAAGGACGGCAAAGGCGTGCAGTGGACGTCCGGCGCGCAGTTCGCCGTGCATCGCGGCGACAAGGAATGGAGCCTCGAAATGCGCCTCCCCATCACCGGCGAAGGCTCGCGCATGATCGACCCGCTCAAGGGCATCGACGGAGCCATGCCCAAGGATTTGTTCCCCTGGCGCGTCAACGTCTGCCGCCAGCGCGTGCGCGGCACGAGCATCGAGCGCACCGCATTTTCCGCTACGGGCAAGGACGACTTCTACGTGCCGGCGAAGTTCGCGAAGCTGTGGGGGAAGGGAAAGTGAGGGGGCGCATGAGTCCTGAACCCCATGCTCGTCTCAATCCATCTTCTCCCGCCCGTCCTGCGTGCGGTCGAGCCAGCAACCCGAAAAAAGTGACCGCTTGAAACCCACCACCCTGAAACGCCAAAGCCGCACCGCCGACCTCGCCGTTGACTCACTCAACGTCGGGGTGACCCGCCGCGACTTCATTAGGCGCACCGGCGCGACCGTCGCCGCTGCCGCCGCTTTGAAAGTCCTGCCCCAAACCTAAAACTCATCACAATCCAACACCCCCTGCGCATGAAACCGCTTCAGCCAACGACGACCCGACGG
>CAMDOF010000319.1 GCA_945903465.1 Opitutus sp. GAS368 | reverse complement strand
GGGGGCTCCGGCCTGGCGGGTTGGGCTGTGCGCTTCGTTTCATTAGGATCAATCATCGGATTCATTGGCTTTCGGGTTTACTGCCCCGTGTCCAAGGAAATTGGTGGCGATATAGCCGGGCCAAGGATTATCGCGGTCACGGACCACCTCAGGGGCGACGGCCGCCGCCACCGGCCCGGTCGCAGTTAGGCGATCGCGGTTTGGATCGGAGCTCATGGCCGGCCTCCACCGAGAATTTCCTGTAACCGCACCACCATCTCGGGAACGATCGCACCGCCCGGCAGGCGCATCCAATGGGTTTTTTTGAAGAGATCGGGGACGATTGCACCCGCTTCCGACGTGTCATCGATGCATACGGGGAGGATGAATCGGGCCCCGGCGGCCATGCCCTCGGTCCGATCGGCGGCCCAATTCCATTCGCGACGAAACCAGCCCTCGACCCGCCGCTGGGTCGTGGCGGAGATCACGGGAATGAAGTAGCTGCACCGCGCGACGTTTCCGCGGATCTTGCGCGCAAAGTCATCACCGCCCTCCAAATGATCCATGTCGAACCACGCCACGATGCCGGCCGCATCGAGTCCGGCTTTGATTTGCTGCACCGCGGCCAGGTCCTCGCGGGCGTAGCTGATAAAAACGGCATGCGCCGCCATTTCCCGGTCCGGGGGCACGCAGCGAACGGGTGCACCGGCCTGCCCGCTTGGGCGCGTACCGGTGGCGATCACAGGTTTATTCCGCACCATCCACCGCCGGTGCAATTCGTCGACAAACCCCTCGGCGCCACCCGCGAAAAGCCGGGTACGGCTGCTGACTTGCTGGAGAAAAAAAACCAGCCCGGGCTCGTGGGTCGCATGAGAGTCAGCGAGGGTTTCGCCCACATCGCGCGGCTCGGATAAGCGACGGCGTTTCGCAATTCGCAGAAAGAGCCGCGTCAGCCAGTCGGAAAAACCACCGCCGAGCAGCAGCAGGTGGCTGTGTTCGAGCTCGGCGAAAAGTTTTTCCGGCGCGTAGTTCCGAGTCTGCAGCGCGCAGACGAATTCGAGTACATCCTCGTCCGAGATCACGTAGGTGGGCGAAGCCGAAAGCCGACCCATGAGGTGATAGACGAGCGGGCGCTGCATGAATTCGCGCTCGAGCGGCAAGTCGACTAATTTACTCGGGGTGTAGGCAGCCACATCCGCAGTGCGCACGCCGCCGAAGCGGACAACATTCAGCGCATCCTCGAGCAGGGAGTCAAAGGTGGTGCTGATGTAGAGGTTGAAATCAGTAATCTCCGCCAGCTTGAGGAGGACGGGCGGAGGCGCGAAGGTCACCTCGCGCATGATGGTCCGGATACGGGTATAGAGATCCTCACGCCGGCCATGATTCGCGAGATGGCGGACGATCACATCGTTGAGCGTGAACGCGCCGCCCTCGTTGGCAGGCGGCATGCCCAGCCGAGCCGCGAGCGACCGCGCCAGCCAGGCGTAAAGGTTCTCCCACCCGGCGGTCGTTTGCACCAGCGCAAGTTCTGGCCCGATGATCGGGATGACGCGCTTCTCCTCGACAAAATTCAGAAGGTCCTCCCAGGCGTCGTCGTCAAATGCGGCGACGGCAGGTCGCGATGGGGTGGATTCAGCCGCGAGGAGCGCCATAAGACGACAGACTTTTGACGCGCTCGCAAAGAGTCAAGATTGCCGCAAAGAGAGCGCGTGGACTTGGAGGACCAAGACCGCTAAAAAATGCAAAGCACTTGCAAAAACTAAGTGCAAGAAGAGAAACGCCGACCACCGAGAGGGGTTTGCCTCGTCGCCTGGGCGCACCCAAGTCCCTCGGAATTTCGATGAGCCGGTCCGATGCGCGCAGCCTGCTCAACCAAGCGCGGCTCCCAGTCGCAATCGGCCGGCGATTCGCGCAGGACCACGCGCTGCCGCGCGGCAAGCATGGACCACAAATTACCCACGTTCCTTCGAGTCGGCGCGACCGGAGCGGGAACGACACCCACGCTGTTTTTAAAAACGCGGCCCAGAGACCGCCTGGGATCGGACGCCCGGCGGTGCGTAGCCCCACGCACAGGAGGCCACGCCGCCGAGGGTTACGCTTCAGCGGCGCGCGACGTTTTCCCCGGCCAGAAAGGGCGACCGATCGCGAAGGATCCGCGCAGTCGCGGGCAGCGGACTTGGAGTAAGTCCCTTAAACCTTTCCGATGGCCGGCAGCTCGAAGCCGGGGCGATGGCTATCCTGCAGGAGCGCATTGGCCTCTTGGCTGAACGCCCCCGTATGCCGCTCCGTCTTGGGATCAAACGTCAACCACGGCCCCACGATATACTCGGCGCCATTCTCGAGCACGCCCGCCCCATCCCGCATCGTCGCATGCAACTTCATAAAATGCTCCGCGGCCTCCGCGTTGTCACCGAACCGCCCCGCCTTGGCGTTGAACGGAACCTTCTGCCCGAGCCGATAGGAGTTGTTCATCAGGTGCCCCAGCACGCTGCCATAATGCGCGGCGCTCGCGGTGCCGTTGGCCATCTCCGGCTTCCCCGCGCGGCAAGCCGCGATAAAAGCGCCCCAGTTGCCGCCCGGCGTTACTTTGCCCGGGGGCAATGTTAATTTCTCACCTTTGGTGCTGCCCTTCCCGTAATAAAGCCCTTTCACGATCTTCCCACCGTCCTTAAAATAATACTCGTTCTCCACTTGGTGGGCGTACCCCTCGTGATTCACATTGCGCACATTAAAAAACGCGTATTGACCGTTCGGATACTCGCCGATGCCGAACATCGTATTCGGCGTCTCGCCCTGGTCCTGCCATTTGAAGCGACCACCCAGGGCCATCACGCGCACGGGGTGCGTCAACTGCGGGTCCAGCGCCCAGCGGGCCACATCAAGTTGATGCGTGCCTTGATTATTCATATCGCCGTTACCCGTCGCCCAAAACCAGTGCCAGTTATAATGAACCAAATTTTCGTGGTAGTCCGAAATTTTCGCGGGCCCACGCCAAAGATCCCAGTTCAGTCGCCCGGGTGACCCGCCCACAGTCTTGAAACCGATACTCGCCCTCGGCTTGCAGCAATAACCATAGGAAATCTTCAAAGGTCCAAACTTGCCCGCTTGGATGGCCTCGTGCAGCCCGGCAATCTTCTCATCGCTGCGGCGCTGCGTACCGTGCTGGATAACCACGCCGTATTTTTTCTGCGCCTCCACCACGATCCGGCCCTCGGCGACATCATGGCTCATCGGCTTTTCGACGTAGACGTGCTTGCCGGCTTGCGCCGCCCAAATCGTCATCAACGAGTGCCAATGATTCGGCGTCGCAATGGAGATCGCGTCCAGCGTCGGATCCTCCAGCGCCTTGCGCACATCACTCAAACCCTTGCAGGTGTACTTGCCGGCAATTTTGCCCTGCAGGCTTTGGAGCGCCCGATCCAGGACCGTCTGGTCGGGATCAATGAGGTAGGCGATTTCCACATTCGGCTGCTCCAACCAACCGGCAATGTGACTTTTGCCGCGGCCGTTCAGACCGGCCACCGCGATGCGCAAACGGTTGTTGGCACCAATCACCTTGGCCGAGGAACGCGTCCCGCTGATCAGCGCCAAAGAACCGGCGGCGAGAGCGGACTGGGTAATAAACGAACGACGAGTCAGGCTATTCATAAGGGTAAATACTTCGAGTTTTCAGGGTGACACGCTACTCCGAAAACGTCCGAGGCAGCATCCCCCCCGAAGACAGAAAGCATCAACCCACCCATGGTTGGCAAGCTCGGCGCGCCTACATCCGCAATAATCTTCCGCCCCCCAGCGCCCGCCCCCAGCGCAGGACCAGCGCGCACCTGCACCCACGGGGGCATAGGCGTTAAAATAAGGAATTGCCTTTTTTCGCCTTTTGCGATGGTTTTCGTGGCATGGAAGCACCGCCGTCGCTGCACGACGAGAAGGAATGGCCGTATATATTAACTCTGCTACCGCGGGATCTGGAAGATTCCGCCCGGC
>CAMDOF010000318.1 GCA_945903465.1 Opitutus sp. GAS368 | reverse complement strand
CGTCTGCGTCTGCGGTTCCAGGCCGGTATAGGCCACGGTGAGCGTCACCGCGCCGGCGGGTACGCCAGTGAGACGAAACTCCCCGTTGTCGTTGGTGGCGGCAACCAAGGCGGAATCCTTCACCACGACGCGCACATTATTAAGGTAGGCGCCGTTCCGGGCGTTCTGGACCCGGCCTTCGATGGTGCCGGTCGCGGGCACCTGCGCCAAAGCGGGAAAGCCGCCGCCGCCGGCGATCAGGAGCAGCGCCAGCAGGCGCAGGAAAGGGAGAAGCCTGGTCACGGGAAAAAAGCCGACTGGTCGAAAACCAGCCAAAAGCGGAACGAAAGCGGGCAGGAGTCGCTTGGTCATAAAGATAGGGGGAGGGGGGGGTAATCGGAGGTCGGTGCCGGCTAGCGCGGCGGTTGGACGCGGCCATGCAAATCCGTCCAAACCACCGGTGCCGCTCCGGCCGCGAGCGTCACCCGGACATCATTGTTGCCGGACCGGAGGGCGCCCGCTGCCAGCGAAAATTCCAGCCACTCGCCTTGCGCCACGCCGCCGGCGAGCACGGTCCCGTTGAGGCGGACGGCGAGCGTCGCCGCGTTCGGCGGCGCCTTGAATTGCAGGCGCAACGCGGCCACAACCGGAGCCGACTCGCCGGTCACGAAGGTGGTTGCCGCCGATTCCCCGGGCTTAAGCGGGAACGGAACGGCCGGGTTCAGGCGCGACACGTTCATGAACACCGCGTGCGGATACGCGCCGCCGGCCGCGGCCCCCTGACCAAGCACGCTGGCGAAATACTCGCGGTCCGCCGCGGCGAGCAGCGTCGGCGACCCGAGCTGACGCCAGATCGGGTCGTTCGGATCGAAGGCGTTGAACAGGTACACGCCGTCCGCGCCGGCCCGCCAGGCACTGAGTGCCCGGCCGCGGTAAGACGCCGTCGAGGCGCGTAACTTTCGCGCGGTTTCGTCCTTCACGCGCGAATCGTCGAGCGACGGGTAATATTTAACGCCGTACTTCCGCGCGAGCGTCGCGCTGTAGTTGGGAGGATTGAGCTGATAGTAGCCGCCGGTGACGAGCAGGTCGACGAGCCCGTCTTGCAGCCAGCGCTCGAGGTCGATGCCCGTCGCGCGGCAGTACTCGACCGAGTCCGGCACGCGGATGGCCACGAGGAACGGCCGGCCGCGGCGCTGGCCCTCGACCTCGGTCATCGAGCGGATGCGCCGGATGAGAGCGGTCATCAGCGCGCGTTCGTCGTCGCTGCACTCCGTGCCGGTCTGGGCGGCACGTTTAAAAAACACCGGGTGCCGGAAGAAATCGATTTCAACGCCGTCGACGGCGTAGTTGCGGCAGACCTCCTCGACGAAGCGGAACGCGAGGTCGCGGATTTCCGTGCGGGTGAAATCGACCGCCGACCAAGCGCCGAACTTCGGCCGGTGTTGGGCGTCGCCGATCAACCACTCCGGATGTTCGCGCTTGAGCCGGTTCGCGCGAAACATGATCGGGCCGTAGCCGGCGCTGCTGCCGTCGTGCGTATCGTTCAGCCGAAACGACCAGAAAACCTCGATGTTATGCTGGTGGCCGAAGTCCGCGACCACCCGCAACGGGTCCGTGCCGGCCGCGAGCATAGCCGGTGCGAGGTTTTTCGAGAAGAGGTCTTCCTTCGAGGCAAAGACTTCCCCGACCTTCGTGTTGTGCGTAAAGAGCCCGAAGCCCGAGCTCCACGTGCAGTAGAAAATCGAGTCCACGAAAGACCCCGCGAGCGCCGACGTACGGTGCCGCAGGAACTCCTCGGGCGTCGTGTCCTTGCACAGGTAAACCGGCTCGTTGCCGTCGTTGTTGAAGATTACCCGCCGCGGCCGGTCCGCGGCTTGCTGGCGCTGGGTGCGCAGGTCCTCGAGGGAGACGATCGGCGCCGCGATCGCTGTCACTACCTGCAGCAGGCAGAGGCCCGACAGCAAGGCGAGTATTCGCCGCACGTGCTTCCGGTGGAGGCCCGACCGTTGGTCGGGCGCAACCGGCCGGCGACCGGTTCGACAACGGACCTTTTTCCCAGCGAAAAAAAAGTAGCAGGAAATAAATGACACGAGCAGGGGACGCCGGACACAGAGGACCCGCTCAGTGCTGGTTCCAAACGGGGTTGAGCTTTTCCCAGATAATCCGCGCGGCGTAGACGCGGCCGTTGGCGCCGTATTGGGCCGGGTTGCCGGGGGACATGCCTTCCGACGTGGTGACCCAGGTTTCGCGCTCGTTCACATCGACGACCGCAAAGTTGCCAAGCTGCGCGCCCTTGTTCGGCACGAGCACGCGCTCCGTCGCCCGCAACACGACCAGACGCTCGGGATCGACCTGCGCGATAAAGAGCGGCGCGCGGTGGCGGACCACGTTTTCATTGTCCTTGGCCCGCCGCGTATAAATCAAAAAAAGCCCGTCCCCGTGCGTGACCCAATGCGCCTGCGTGTTGTAGCTGCCAAGCTCGGCGCCGTCGTCGAACGTCCATTTGCGCGCCGGGTCAAAGTGGAGGCCGTCGGTCCCGCTGGCGATGTACGCCGCTTGGTCGTTGCGCATCGTCAGGAAAAAACGGCCGCCAAACTTCGCCAAACTCGGCTCGTAGAGCCCGCGATCGATGGCGACGCGGTGTTCGGTGCCGTGCTCGACGTAGGTGAGTTTGCCGCCGTCAAAACGACAGCGCACGACGGTCGTGAAGTGAACCTTGCCCCCAATCTCCTTGGAGTAGATCGGGAGCAGGATGTCGCCGTTCGGCAGATCCACCCGTTGCGTGCTGCCCGCGCCGCCCGAGGCAAACTTAGGTTCCGGCGGCATCGCCAGCTTCGCCCACGATGTCCATGTGCGCTTCGCCGGATCATACACCGACCACACCGAGTCGCGCGGTCGCACGGGCATGAGCTTGTCGTCCTGATAAAACACCGTGTGCCCCGTGCCGATCAACCGGCCGGACGCCGCGTGCCACTTCGGCGTGAAATCACAAATCGCCTCCTCGCGCGCCACATCCAGCCGATGCCGGCCGAGCGTTTCCTCGTGCACGATGATCGGCGACCACGTCGCGCCCGAGTCCGACGACTCACGAGAAGCGACGGGATAGAACACGTCGCTGCGCGCCAGGTTGAGCAACTGCATCGTCAGCACCACCGTCGGCACCGGCCCCGGGATCGCCCCGGCGCGCGGATGAAACCAACACCTCTTACCGTCATAGCCCTCGCTCACGACGTCGAGTTGCACCCGATAGCCGACGGGCGCGACCGCCGCGAACACCGGACAAAGCACAGCCGACAGGGCAAGCGCCCGGAACAGGGAGGGGCAGGTCATGGCAGCGTCAAAAACAACGGCGCAACCGCCGGCTGCAGCCAGCGCGGGCTCTCGATAAATAGCCACGGTTTCTTCCAGCCAAGGCCAAAACTTGTTTTGGGGTGGGGGCTCCCAGGAAATTGGATTTGCGGGGGGGAGGGATTTAAAGTGAGGGGCATGGTGGGATGGGGATAAGTTAGCCGTAAATGAGTCGATTTCGAGATGGCGGCGGGCTCGGCTGATGCTGGGGACTTGGGGTGGGGAACGGCTGTGGCGGAAAGGGGGATTTCGTTTCGGGTGCGAATCGAGGCGCTGGTTGCCGCTGGGGGGGGCAATCAACGCGGGGAACGTTGAGCGGATGCAGGCCGCTGGATCGCTCGGGGTCAAGGAGCCAACGTTTTTTTATATTTTCGCAGGCAGACTCGGGGGCGTCGGCTGGCCGGTCGCCAGCTGCAGGGGCGGCTGGGGCGGTGTCGGCGGCAAGGTCGGTGGCGTCGGCGTCGGCCGGTGGGTGGTTCTGGTCAACGGGGTGGGTGGGCGCTTGGGCTCCCTCGAGAGATTTCCGGAACCGCGCCTCGCCAACGAGGCAGATGTTGTCGCGCGGCAGCAAAGAGCAGGCCGGGGGCAGTGGAGGTTATTTCTTGATTCCTAAGAAACTGCTCAGGTCGATTCTCGGCAAT
>CAMDOF010000317.1 GCA_945903465.1 Opitutus sp. GAS368 | reverse complement strand
GTCGGGGCACATCGTTTATTCGGAAATTTCGCCGACGGGCGATGGTCTGATGGCCGCGCTGAAAGTGATCGAGGTAATGCTCACGACCGGCCGGCCCCTTTCCGAACTGCGGCGCGCGCTGCAGAAATTTCCCCAGCGAACCGCAGCGCTTAATGTGCGGGAAAAAAAGCCCCTCGAGTCCCTGCCGGGACTGGCCCGGGCGGTCCGCGCGCTTGAAACCGAGTTGGGGGCGCAGGGTCGCGTCCTGGTCCGGTGGTCGGGCACCGAGGCCAAATTGAGATTGCTGGTCGAGGGGCCGACGGAAGCGGTGGTGGCTCACGGTATGGCGCGATTGGAAGCCGCCGCGCGGCGGGAGTTAGTCGCGCGGTAGTTGCCCGGCCGCGTCGCTAAAGTGACGTGGCGTCTCACCGTTCTTCTTAGCAACCACTATCGTCCGCGTCTCGACGCGGTCAGCGAGCTCTCCGGAGTATAATTTGTTGCGCTCGCCGCTCTGCTATCAGGTGAAATTCCGATTCGAGCATTTTTACTAAAGCGTCGGTCTTGTCCGCCCGCAAGATGCCGCTTAATGCGAGGTTTTCCAAGGTGGGGTCCGCGATGACGAATTGCTGCCGGTTATGCCGGTTAATTTTCGCAATCACTTCCTTTAAGGGTGTGCCACTAAACTCCAGGCGGGGGATCCGCCAGGAAAGTTTCTCCTCCACTAAAAGATTAGATTGCTATCGTGAGCGACGAAATTCACCGTCCTATTAATCTCTTTCTAAGTAGTTTAGCGTCGCGAGTCACGTCCCGAAAATCATGAAGCTATTCAACGGAAACCGACGAACCTCAAAAAAAGCGATGAATTTAAAAAACCCTTTG
The DNA here is from genome assembly GCA_945903465.1 of Opitutus sp. GAS368. GTDB lineage: Bacteria > Verrucomicrobiota > Verrucomicrobiia > Opitutales > Opitutaceae > ER46. The sequence continues at coordinate 3,204 of CAMDOF010000317.1, read as the reverse complement.
GCATTATTGGTAAGCTGGATCACGCTGGCCCTGGCACCAGCACAAGCGGTGCATGCGGCGGAAACGGGTGCGTCATCCCAGCCGGCGGTGGCCCAAGGCACGGTCACGGGCATTGTGACCAACGCGGCCACGGGGCGCGCACTCGAAGGCGCCCGGGTTGTCCTGCAGGGAACGGGCCGCGCGACGTTTACCGACAAGGAAGGAGCCTATCGCTTCTTCGACGTTTCCGCCGGGAGGATCGTGGTGACGATCTCCTACACCGGCCTCGATAGCATGGATCTTCCGATCGACGTTGCGGCGGGGAGCACCAGCCGTCGCGACGCCGGTTTGACCGCCAATATATATACCCTGAGCAAATTTGTCGTCGCCGGCGAGCGAGAGGGTAATGCCCTGGCAATCACCATCCAGCGCCAATCCACGGGGGTGAAGAATGTCGTCTCCACGGATGCCTTTGGCAGTCTTGGGGCAAATCCGGCCGACCTGCTGGCCCGCCTCCCGGGCGTTCAGGGTGAAACGGATGGCAGCGCCATCCGCTATGTGCGAATCCGTGGGCTGGATTACAATTTGAATTCAATCACGCTCGATGGAAACCGGGTAGCCAATGCCGCGTCGGCGGGGTCGTCGCGGGAGTTTCAGTTCACCCAGATCGGCGCCGACTCGATCGGCCGGATCGAAGTGATCAAGTCGCCGACGCCGGACATGGATGCGGACTCGATCGGTGGCGCGGTCAACATGGTCTCGAAGAGTGCCCTCGATAGCAAAGGCCGCCGGCTCGGCGGCCAGTTGGGGGCGATCTACCGGATTCAACCGGGTTTCGGCCAGCCGCCGAAGCGGGCCTATGCCGTCTCGTACTCGGAAGTCTTCGGAGAAAAAATCGGGGTGAGTTTCAACTACGGCAATCGCTCCCATTATTCGCCGACGCCCGCGACCAGCCGGGCTTACGAGAATAAACTCGCGGACCCTGCCTTCACTTACCGATTTGGCACCGAGGATTACTATCACAAGCAGACCCGGTGGGGTGGGGGCTTGAAACTGGACTACAAGTTGAGCGAGAACACGCGGTTTTACGGAAACATCACCCGCAATCGCATGATGGAACCGTCCTTCAACCACTACATCGATTACGCCACCGCCGAAGGCGTCGCGACGGTGGACGCCGCCGGCAACCTGACCGGGTCAGGTGGCGTCGTTCCGGGCTATACAAAAACGATGACCGAGTGGCGGCCGATCGCCGCCAGCACGGTCACGGCCAACAGCTCCTTCGAATGGAAGCACGTCGAGGGAATTCACGGTGAAATCGGCGCGGTGCATAAATTCAAGGGGCTTGACGTGGATTATAACGTCTATCGCTCGGTCTCGACCACGAACTACCCCCACAACGATCAGACCAACATCATCGCGCGGGGAATCGGCCTGCGCATCGAGGATACCTCCGATCCTAACTTTCCCACGCTCACGCAAACGGCCGGGCCCGACATCAAGAATCCCAACAGTTACAGCACCGCCCGGCGGGATCTGCGGATTGCCCAGGGCAAGGATGCATTCGTGGGCGGGGCGGTAAATCTCAAGCAAAGTTTCGAAACCGTCGTGCCGACCTGGATCAAGGCGGGTTTGCGCGCCCGCAAACAAAACCGCGATCTGTTCGCCAATCAGTACCGCTGGGACTATGTGGGCCGTGACGGTGTCACCGGGTTGAATTCAGCGACCGGGCTCAACGACGACAATCTTGCGCAGTTCGTCAACCCGGACATCCGGCGTTGGGGCGGTTTGGGTAAATATCCGCTCCTCCCGGTTCTGAATTGGGCGACTTGGGGCTGGAATCCGGGCGGAAGTTACAAACCTGGACCAAGCTTGGAGACCGCGGTGCGTGACAATCCCTCCCTGTTCGTCGAGGACGTCGACCTGCGGACGAGAACAGCCCTGGCCAATCGGATGAAGTTCGAAGAGTCGATCAATGCCGCCTACATCATGGGCAATATCGAACTCGGCAAATTACAGGTCACAGGCGGCCTGCGAGTGGAACAGACCAAGACGAATGGCGAGGGCGCCAAGAACGAAGTGACCCCTGCCGAGGTCGCCCTGCGGGCCGCATTTGTTGGCCCCCTGACTCCCGCGGAAATCATTCGCCGTACGACGGCCCAATACAGCGGACGCCAGCGGGCGAAGGGCGAGTACCGCCAGGTGTTTCCGGGACTACATCTTAAGTATGCCATGGCTAACGGGCTGCTGATCCGGGCCAGTTACGCCACGAACATCGGTCGGCCATCGGTCGGCCAGCTGATTCCCAATACGACGGTCGACAACATCAATCGCAATTTGGTGATCAGTAATCCCAGCTTGAAGCCGCAAACCGCCAATAACTTCGACGTCGGGGTGGAATATTATTTTGAGCCGGTCGGTGTATTTTCAGCCGGCGTCTTCCTGAAAGAGATCAAGCAATTCATCTTCACCAGTTCGGGCGCCATCATCCAGGATCAGGGTGGTGACTATGGCCAGTATCTTGGCTACACCTATACTTCTCAATTGAATGGCGGTTCGGCGCGCGTCCGGGGATTCGAACTGGCCTACCAACAGCAGTTCACATTCCTGCCGGGAATATGGAAGGGGTTTGGCGTCTATGCCAATTACTCCCGGAACGAGACGCAGGCAGATTACGTCGGCACGGTCGCCACCACCAAGGTCGCCGGGTTTATCCCCGAAACCGGTAATGCCGGCATCTCCTACATCCGCTTTCCCCTCACGATACGCTTTCAGTATAACTACGTGGGCCGCCGGCTGGTCAGTGTGTCGAGCAGCCAGGCCCGCCTTCAATACCGGATGGCCACGGGAATCTCCGATATCAAAACCGTCTATGAGATTAACAAGAACTTCTCATTCTATTTGGATATGTGGAATATCTTCGACGAGCAGGAACTTGCTCAGGAATTCGAGGGCGGCCGTCGTGGCCGGAATTTTCGCACGGGTCCCCAGTTGCTCGGTGGCATCAACTGGCGCTACTAACCTTGGCGTGCAGCCGGCGGAGCCGCCGGCTTCACCCGGTCGGGATATCGGTCCGGCGCTGGAGGTTTTGATCGAAAAAATGGAGTCAATGAGGTTGCCGGCCTCGTCCGACAAATCCGGTTATGACGACTCGTGTTGGACGAAGACGTGCGGGCGCGACCGTCCGGGCCCGGTATAATCAGGACTCGCCTGCGTCCGCTAACC
>CAMDOF010000316.1 GCA_945903465.1 Opitutus sp. GAS368 | reverse complement strand
GCACGTTACGCGAAGAAAGCAGAATGTTAGGCTCAACTCGGACTGCGGAGGGAGGGTCGCCTTCGTCCAAGGAGGAAAGCAGCGTGATTCAAGGCCGGGAGTTGGGTGGGGCGGGGGACCTCGCGTTGATCCGGACTTTGCCGACCGAGCCTAGCGAGTGGGGCCGGTCGCGACCGCTCGGCGAAAGTGGTCCGCGCAGTCCCCTGTGCGGAAGGGGCGTCTCCTGGCTCAGAGCCGCACAGGGGACTGTGCGGACCACTTTGTGCGGACCCCTTTGGTCACCGCGCCAGAGGTGATCGGTGCTCGTGATGGCGGGAATCGACCTGAGCAGTTACGATTGCGCCGGAGATGCGCTTTCCAAGCCGGTTCAAAAACTTTTTTTGGAGTCGTCGAGCTGGAGAAAATGACTTTCAGGGCAAGGGGATTTTGGGCCCAATTTAGGGGTGCCCTCCTTCTTCGTCTAAGGGGGTGCCGGGGCCGACGGCACGACGCAGTTAATCCAAGCGGACGCTGCTGCTTCTCCTTCTTCGTCTAAAGGGGGGGGCAGGTCCTGGCGGGCCGCCCGTCAGCGCGGACCGACGAGACGGATCGCGCACCGCCCGACTTGCGCTGACTTTTTTAAGGCGGCTGCGCAGTTGGGCGGTGTGGTCCGTGCTCCTCGCGTCAATTCCGACGCGAATCTGTAACGCATTTGAGCGTGAGGCGGGCTTGGCAGGTGCTACGTCAATCGTTACGCTCTATGATCATGAAGATCCGTTTACTCCTCGCCCTCGCGTTCGCCCCGGGCGCCGCCGCGCTCGCAAAATCCCCCGCCATCCTTCCGGGCGTTCAGCTCGATGGGTCCATGCTGCTACCGAACCAGTGGTCGCTGCGGCCAGTTGGCCGGCACCTCGTGACCGGGGATTTCCCGGTGAATATCGCTCTCCACCCCAGCGGGGCGTTTGCGGCCGTGCTGCATGGCGGCTGGGGCCAGCACGAAGTGCGTATCCTCGACGTGAAGGCGCACCAGTTCGTTTCTCAGGCGGCGATTGAGGAATCTCTGCACGGGCTCACCTGGTCACCCGATGGGACGAAACTTTACGCGAGCGGCGCGGGTGAGGAGCTGGTGCATGCCTTTGATTTCAAGGCCGGCTATCTTTCCGAACACCGCCTGCTCCGGGTTCGCAGTACGAAAGAACGCGGCATCCCCGCCGGCCTCGCGGTCTCGGCGGACGGCGCCGCGCTCTACGTCGCGGAACTATGGGGGCAGCGTGTCACGAAAATCTCCTCGGTCGACGGCAGCACGCTTTGGACCCGCGTCCTCGCACCCCCGCAGGGCGGCTCAGTAATGCAGCACGACGAAGCGCGGGGCACGGCCAGTGCAGACCAAGCCGCGCCATTTCCATTTACCTGTGTAACCGACGAAAAACAGGGTCGCCTCTATGTCAGTCTGTGGGCGACTGCCACGGTCCTCGTGCTCAACGCTCAGACTGGAGCAGAGCTGGCTCGCTGGCCCGTCGGCCCGCATCCGTGTGAGCTGCTGCTGGCCCGCGACGGCCGGTTATTTGTGGCCGAGGCGAATCACAACACCGTGAGCGTCATCGAAACGACGAGCGGAAAGCTGACGGAGAAACTCACGGCCTCCCTCTTTCCCAATTCCCCGCCCGGCTCGATGCCCAACAGCCTCGCTCTCACGCCCGACGGCGAAATGCTCTTCGTCGCCAACGCCACCAACAACAATGTCGCCATCTTCGACGTCGCGACTCCCGGCCGGGCAAAGTCCCTCGGGTTCATTCCGGTCGGTTGGTTCCCGACCAGCGTGCGGGTGACGAATGACGGTCGCTCGCTGCTGGTGGCCAACGGCAAGGGCAACACCTCGATGGCAAATCCCCGCGGTCCGTTTCCTGGTTCGAGCATGCCGCGCAATTTGCAGGAATATATCGGTGGCCTGTTTCAGGGTACGGTCGCGCGCATTGACCTGCCCGAGAAAACGAAACGCGCCGCGCAATTCGGCGTGTGGTCGAAGACCGCCTACGCATGTTCACCGCTCACGGCCGCGCTGACGCCGCGCGGCATCCGCCCTGCCGGCAGCCCGCTACCCGCCAAGGTCGGTGATCCCTCGCCGATCAAAAACGTGATCTATATAGTCCGCGAAAATCGCACCTACGATCAGGTCCTCGGCGACGTCGCGGAAGGTAACGGTGATCCCCGGCTCTGTCTTTTTCCAGAGCACATCACGCCCAACGCGCACGCCCTCGCGCGGGAGTTCGTGCTCCTCGACAATCTTTACGCCGATGGCGAAGTGAGTGCCGATGGCCACGAGTGGACGATGGGCGCCTACGCCACCGATTTCGTCGAGCGCCAGTGGCCGCTGAGCTACGGACACAACACGAAAAAGAAATATGATTATCCGGCCGAGGGCCACTTTCCGGCTGCTTACCCGGCGAACGGCTACCTCTGGAACCGCGCCGCCGAGGCGGGCGTAAGCTACCGCAGCTACGGCGAGTTTTGCGCGACCCTGCAGCAGGGGCCCGAAAAATCGGCCCCCTCGCTCCCAATCCTTGTCGGCCACATTGATCCGCTCTACTGCGGGTGGGACTTGGATTACCCTGACGTGAAACGCGCCGATCGTTTCATCAGCGAGCTGCACCGTTTCGAACGGGACGGCGGCATGCCGCGCCTGCAGGTGCTGCGCCTCGGCAATGATCATACCCAGGGCACCAAGGTCGGTAAAGCCACGCCTACGGCGCAGGTTGCCGACAACGATCTTGCCCTCGGTCGCATCGTCGAGGCGGTGAGCAAGTCGAAATTTTGGGCGGAAACCGCCATTTTTGTACTGGAGGACGACGCGCAAAACGGCCCCGATCATGTGGACGCCCACCGGATGCCGGGCTTCGTCTTAAGCGCATGGACCAAGCGTCGCGCGGTGGACTCGACCCTCTACTCCACGACGAGCATGCTGCGCACGATCGAGCTCATCCTCGGTCTCCAGCCGATGTCGCAATTCGACGCCGCCGCGATGCCCATGTGGAATGCATTTGCCGATCAACCCGATTTGGGGACTTACACCGCCCGACCGGCTAACGTCGATCTCAACGCCGTCAATTCCGCCCTCGCTTGGGGTGGCCGCGAATCGCAAAAGATGGATTTCTCGGAGCCCGATAAGGCCGACGATATCGCACTCAATGAAATCGTCTGGCGCAGTGTGCGCGGCGCCGATTCCCCGATGCCCGCTCCGATCCGTGCCGCCTTTTACAAGACGCACGAAAAGACCGACGAAGAATAATTCAGAGCGATTTCATAGAACCAAAGTAACTGCTCAGGGTGGGAAAAGTTGTCGGTGAACGCGCACGTTACGCGAAGAAAGCAGAATGTTATAGTGAACTCGGACTGCGGAGGGAGGGTCGCCTTCGTCCAAGGAGGAAAGCCGGGTGATTCAAGGCCGGGAGTTGGGTGGGGGGGACCTCGCGTTGATCCGGACTTTGCCGACCGAGCCTAGCGAGTGGGGCCCAACGCGGAGACGCCGCAGAATTAGGGTGGAGACTTATGACGGACGTAGGTTTGGATTGACCAATGCCCGGGGATTTTTACCGGGGAAATTCGCGCGGGGGGCTCCTGAGAAAAACCCCTCGTTAAGCGTTGGGGTGAAAGGTGGGCTCGGTTTTTTCGGTCACGGCCAAAAATCGATTTTGGGGCGGGGGGCTCCCATGCAGCAGGGGCGACAAGAGTGTCGCCCATCCGACGGACCGGCGACACTCCTGTCGCCGATGGTGGCCACGGAAATCTGTTTCTTCCCGTCGGTGCCAAAATTTGTTTTGGTGGGGAGGCTCTCATGCAGCAGGGGCGACAAGAGTGTCGCCCATCCGACGGACCGGCGACACTCCTGTCGCCGATGGTGGCCACGAAGGCGTGCTTCGCTCCCCCACCACCCACCCTCCCATGAAACAGCTGCTGTAAGTCGTTGGTGGCAAAAGAAATCTGTTTCTTCCCGTCGGTGCAAAAATTTGTTTTGGTGGGGAGGCTCTCATGCAGCAGGGGCGACAAGAGTGTCGCCCATCCGACGGACCGGCGACACTCCTGTCGCCGATGGTGGCCATGAAG
>CAMDOF010000315.1 GCA_945903465.1 Opitutus sp. GAS368 | reverse complement strand
GCGGAACGGCAGGGGAAGGAAAAGGGGATTTCGGGTGCGAATCGAGGCGCGGCTTGCCGTTTTTCGGGGGCAATCATCGCGGGGAGAACGATGGGCGGAGGCAGACCTCCGGACCGCTCGGAGTCAAGGGGCCAGCGTTTTTTAAAATTCCGAAGAAACCCCATTCGTTGAGCGTTGGGGCGCAATGTTGGCTCTGTTTCTTTCGGTCACGGCCAAAATCCGATTTTGGGGTGGGGGCTCGTATGAAACTGCATTTGCGCGAGGAGGGGTTTAGGGAGCGCCGGTGGGGGCGTTGACCTCGATGCGCTCGAGAGCACTGACGGAGACTTGGTCGAAGCTGAAGGAACGTGTGCCTTGACTGCGCGGTAGGCAGCCAGAGGAGAGGTGCACTGACGGAGACTTGGTCGAAGCTGAAGGAACGTGCGCCGGCGCCTGTGGACTGCCAACCGTCGGCGCTCGCGAGCTTCACGCCGTCGATACTCACGTCCACGTGCTGAGGATCGAGGCCGCGCAGGCGCGGGCCGCGCGCATCGGGGCCGACAAAATCAACATCGCCCCGCGGAACGTTTTTTACGAACTCGCTGCCTCTGCCCTCGGCGACATCTCCAAAAACGTCGGAGGAAAGACTGTTCGTCAGGTTCATCGACCGGCGCTGCTCCGTGAGTGCTTTGGCCTTACCTTCGCGCTCGGCGCGCACGACGAACGCAGCGAGCGGCTGCACGCCCGCGTCGGCGGCCGCGGGCACGAGCTCGAAATTGTCCTGCGCGGTCGCGCCCTGCACTCTCGATGCTCAAACTGGTGTCACGATTTCTTTTACTGGCTTAGGCCGTTGCTCCGAACGACCAGCTGGTCGTTGCCCCGACGGCCGACGTCTAATGTGCCCTGATAGTCGTCCCAGCTGCCCGCGCACAGCCCCGGCTCCGTTTGCGGTTTCCCGAAACGCCCGCTTGCGGTCGTTCAATTATCGATTGCGCACCGCTCAAAATTTGTACGTAGCCGAGAAAAAATAGGCCCGCGGCTGGATCGGAATATATTGCAAGAGGGTTTTCGCGCCAGTGGCGGGGAGCACTTCAAAGCTCTGGCGATCTCCGGGGTTAACGCCCCAACCCCGCCAAGTCATCACGCCTTCGCTATCGAACAGATTGTTGATGTTCGCGGACACCGAGAACCGTTCGGTGAACGTGTAGCCGGTCGCCAGATCGAATTGATTGAACCGCGGGAGGATGATCACGTTGGCCACATTGCCCGCCCGCTCGCCCATGTGTTTCCACGAGAGGTTTGCGTGGAATTTTTGCGTCCGGTAGCTCAAGGAGCTGTTCAGGATGAAGTCGGGATTATTGTCCGACGGCTTGCCCGAAAAATCACGATAGACGTCGTCTTGGCGACCGTTCGCGCCGGCGATGAATTGTTTCCATACCGTGCCCTCCGAATGCTGCCATGCGAACACGGAGCGAAGATTGAGACGGTCCGTGAGGCGGACGGTGCCCTCCAGCTCAATTCCATATACCGTGACGACATTGTAGATCGGATCCGGGAAATATAATGTGACGCCGTCCGCTTCCGTCGCCTGCGGATACGTCGTGATGTCGCCCAATCGGCTCCAGAAGGGCGTCGCCTTCAGGTTGAAGCGCCCCTGATTGAAACGGTAGCCGAGTTCGTATTGGTCGATCGTCTGCGGGCGGCCTTTAAGAGTGCTGAGGCGAAAAACGGAGTTGTAGGTTTGGAAGAATGAGAAATCCGGGGACTTCTCACCCTTGGTGGCCCGGACATACACCGAATTGTGTTCGTTGAGGACAAAGTTGGAGCCGGCGGAGAGCGACTGGCTGTTCACATCCTTGTCGTATCGCCAGACGTCATTGGGGTTGGGGATTGTGAACCGGTTGTCGAACATCGTGAGGGGATTTCCGTCCGTGCCGCCATACGCGGGATCCCAATTGCCGGATGGATTCTGCACCCCGCCACGGTTCACGCCCTTGACCCGGTAGTTTTCCGCCCGCATGCCCCAATCCACGCTCCATTTTTTCGTCAACTGCCACTTGTGCCCGAAGAAAGCGGCCATCGTCTTCGCGATTGCCTCATTGCGGGTGTAGCCGACTCCGAGCGCAGTGTAGCCGTTTTCATTCGTCAATTGCACCGGCCGGCCGTTCCAGCCCGCCACTGCATCAAGAGCCGCGGCGGGTGTGCCGGCGGGCGCGCGTGCCCCGGTTGCAGGAATCCAGATGATCGCGAGTGGCGCCGGCTGTTCCGAAAGAGGCATGGCCGCGCGGCCGCCACTCGAGGTTCGGACCAGCACATCGGCGTAGCCAAAGAAGGCGCCCGCCGTGAATGTCATTCTGTCCGTCCGCTTGCTGATGGAGAACTGATCCATGAACTCATCCATGTGATCGTTGCGGGCGCTGCCGGTGACGGTCCAAAGCGCATTGTTCGAGTCGGTCGCGATTTCGAGCCCGCCATTCGGGAGACTGGCAAATGTCACCACCTGGCCCGGGTTGGACGGCGCGACGCCATTCACCGTGTAGTTACCGTTCGATGTCACCTCGCCCATCAGCGTTCCCGTCCGCAGGTCGCGAAACTGGTAGGTGCCCGCCGGCACCCGGCCATTTTGGGGACCGCCGCTGAACTGAAACGCCAGGGTGCTGAATAAATTCGGCCAGGCCAGACTCCGGGGCGTCACGCCGGCACTGGTGTTCCGATCAATCCAGCTGCGGCTGAGCTTAGCGTTGTTATTGATCGACCAGCCGTCGCCGAACTCGTGTTTCCAATCCATGCCTAGGACGCGCTGACGCGAGTGGGCCTTGTCTGTGTTGTCCCACGAGTCCAGCTGTCCGGCCGCTTCGCGCGGATACGTGTGCCGCGCCTTCGGCAGCAGATTGGTGCTGTAGCGGCTCAGGCCGGGAGCTTGCTTCGGATCCTCTGGATTCAGCGCCAGCAGGTATTCGAACCAATGATTACGATCATCGTGGTATTTTGCGTGGATCTTGATCGAGCCATTCCCGTAATCCTTGAACAGGTTGCCGCGCAGCGCACCGCCGTCATTCATCGGATAGCCGACCGCTGGACGGTGACTGTCCGACCAGCGATAGAAACCTCCGATGTTATATACCCAGCTGTTCTTGCCGACCGGACCGCTCAGGTTCAGATCGGCGCGATAGAATGGCGAGCCCTGGCCCTCGATCCCGAATCGGGTGCGAATTTCCCCCGTCGGCCGGACCGTGCCCGTCCTGCTGATATAGTTGAAGGCGCCGCCCGGTGCATTGGTCGCCGTGATCGAGGCGCTCCCGCCTCGCACGGTCTCCACCCGCAGCAGCGTGGCGTCGGGACGTAGGAAGTAGTCCGGACCGAAGTTGCCGAGGTTCACATTGGTGATGGGGAGACCGTCCTCCTGCATGGAGACGTAGTAGTAGCCGTTCGCCCCGTCGCTGGTGTTCACCGAGACGCCGCGCGAGTAGACCATGCTGCGAATCTCACCAAGCGAGGAATTGACGAACACCCCCGGCACGTTGAGGAGCAGGTCCGCCGCGCTCACTGGAACCTGTTCGGACAGCATCCGCGAATTGATCGTCGAGATTGATGCGGTGGCGTCCTGTACCGAGGTGGCCGTGAAGACGCCGGTGACCACGATTTCGTCGAGCGTGAGCGGCCTCTGGCTCGTCGTCTGATCGCCGCCCGGCGCCGCCGGTTTCGTGGCGTTGGGGATCTGTGCTTCGGCGGATGTTGACGCGACGAGCCAGGCGGCAAGCGCGGCAAGAAGAGTGCGGGGAAATTTCATGGGTTGGGTCTTCGATGGGGGTTCGGGTTGCCGGTCGGAATCAGGTCCGATCTCCCCTTTTTTCGGCGCGGTTATTCCTAAGAAACACCCTTGGTTAAGCGTTGGGGTGAAAGGTTGGCTCAGTTTTTTTCGGTCACGGTCAAAAGCCGATTTTGGGGCGGGGGCTCCTCGAAAACTGGATTTGCGGCGGCAGGGGTTTAAGGGCAGGGGCATGGTGGAAATGGGGGGAGTTAGCTTTCAATGAGTCGATTTTGAGAGGGCGGCGGGTTCCGCTGATGCTGGGGACTTGGGGCGCGGAACGGCAGGGGAAGGAAAAGGGGATTTCGGGTGCGAATCGAGGCGCGGCTTGCCGTTTTTCGGGGGCAATCATCGCGG
>CAMDOF010000314.1 GCA_945903465.1 Opitutus sp. GAS368 | reverse complement strand
GCCGGTGCGCCCGCCTCGGTCGTCACCGCGGCGCAGGAGTTGCAGCGCTACGTCGAGAAGTCCACGCAGGGGAAGCTGCCCATCGTCGCTGGTGAAGCGCCGGCGACGAGCCCGTTCATTTCGTTGGGCGATACGCCGGCGGCGCGCGCGGCCGGGATCACAACGCGGGATGTCCCGCTGGAGGGCTATCGTCTCGTAGGCCGCGCGGGGAATCTCTTCATCATCGGACCCGACACCGCGGAAAATGAGAAAACGCCCGAGGGCGGCACGAGCGCTGGAACGTGCAACGGCGTCTACACCTTCATCGAGGACTATCTCGATGTGCGCTGGCTGCTTCCCGGGCCGCTCGGGGAAGACGTTCCGGAACGTGCGACTGTGCGCGTGCCCGGGGATGTGGATCGGACGGAGGGGCCGGCTTTCAAGAATCGGCAGGTGCCCGACACCCAGCAAACGCAGCCGGCGGTGCAGGAATGGTCGGCGCGTCACAAGCTCGGTTTCTCGATGGCGATGGAGCATGCGCACAACTGGGATAAGATCGTGCCGGCCACCTTGCAGGCGAAACACCCGGACTGGTTTCCCGAAGTGGGTGGCCTTCGTCCGCCGGTGGTGGGCGATCGCTACAAAGTTGAAACGACCAATCCCGGGCTGATTCAGCACATGGCTCAAACGGTGCTCGATGCGTTTCGGCGCGATCCGAAGCTCAAGGTGTTTTCGCTTTCGCCGACCGACTCGGGCAACTGGAGCACGAGCGCGGAGAGCAGGGCGCTCTACGACAAGGATCCGCACGGCAAACTCTCCATCACGCCGCTCATCCTGAAATTCTACAACGACGTCGCGAAGATCGTTGGCAAGGAATTCCCGGACCGGAAGCTGTCGGGCTATATTTACGCAGCCTATTTATATCCGCCCAGCGTGGGCACGCCGCACTTGGAGCCGAATCTCTTCATCGTCATCGCGCCGCAGTTCGGCTACGGCTATCAGCTCTATCGCGAAGGCGTGAAAGAGGAATGGGACCGCGTCATGAACGCGTGGTCGCCGCACACGACGCGGATCTGGTATTTCGACCACTTTGTCTGGCTGCGCGGCAGTCGCGGTGCGCTCACGCCGCCGGCCCCGGAGATTCTCAATTTCGCTTTCCCGCGGCTGGTGAAGCACGGCGTGACGAGCGTGTTTATCTATGGCATTCCGGAATGGAGCCAGGCGGCAGTCACCAACTATGCGTTGGCGAAAATGGAATGGAACCCTGCGCTCGATGCGAATGCGCTGTGCGACGAGTTCTACCGGCGCGCTTATGGCCCGGTGGCAGGCGCTCGCGTGCGCGAACTTACCCACTTGGTGGATGCCGCCGTGAAGGCGTTTTATAATCGCGACCTCACCGCGAATTACACTTTGACGCCGCGCTACCAAAAAGAAGTGCTCGCGGCGAACTACCCGCGGATCGAGGAACTCTACCTGAAAGCGCGCGACACGGCCCGAGCGACCGGGGCGACCGAAGGGCAGCGCGCGCGGCTCGAATTCTTCGGCGACAATCTCATCGTGATGCAGTCGTTGTTGCGCGCAGCGGGCTTCCTGCCGGAGACGAAGACTTCGCCGCTTTTTCGCGAGGAGAACGAGATCGACCGGATGATGGGCCGCCTGCACGCGGGTTTCGGCGTGGAGCTTGCGCCCGGGATGAAGCGCACCGAAAAATCGTTTCCACCGATGCAAGCCGAGTGGGCGCCCACCCTGTCGCCCGCCCGTCCGGTCACGCCGATCGCCTTGCGCGACCGCACGCGTTTTTTGTTTTTCCCCAATGCCGACCAGGAAATTCGGATCTCGGCCAAGACGGTCTCTTCGCACGCCAGCCTCGTGCGCTGCGATGCCTACAGTGCCACGGGACCGCGGGTGGCCGGTGGCGTGCTTCGGACCGGAAGCCCGGCGCGGTTCCTCGGGGCGGCCGGGCAAGTTTACTACGTCGAAATCGAAGGCGGGGCCTCGATCTACGAGCTCGAGCTGACGGGCGCGCCCTACGCACTCGCGGCCAATCTCGAACCCCGCGGCATCCACATTTACGGCAAAGCCACGCCGCTCTATTTTCGAGTGCCGGCGGAGGTCGCGCAATTCGCGATTACGGTGAGCAGCGGCGCGCCGGGCGACACCAGCCTCAGCCGGCTCTACGCGCCGAGCGGAAAATTAGTGGAGACGCTCGACACGCAATCCGCTCCCGTCGCGCGGGCCGCCTGCGAGCGGACGACGGCCGGTGGCGACTGGGAGGGGTTTTGGTGCCTGTCGGTCGAGAAGGCGCCGAAGGGAGGCTTCCACGATGTGTATGTCGCCCTCGATGGCGCGTTGCCGCCGTGGTTCATCCTTGATCCGAGTGAACCGTTGAAGATCTCGGCGCTGACTACGGTGAAGTAACCGCGACGATGTTTTCGAATCATCTCACACTGTTTATAGGCCGCCGCGTTACGGATCTAATCTCGTCGCGCGAAAGGCTGGACCGCATCCGCCCTCCCCAGCGAAATCTACCATGACTCCATTTACCCCTGCCCCCCGAACGCTCTGGCTCCGTGGATTGGCGCTGTTCTACGCCACGAGCGGCGCGTGCCTCGTCGCGGCCGACGGCGCTCGCAACGCCTCCGATCTGCCCGTCGATCCTGTCGTAAAAAAAGCGAGTGAATCCGCGCCTTCCGCTGGACCAGTTCAGCTCTCGCCCTTCGAGGTCAGCGGAGCCGGTGACCGCGGCTACTACGGCGCCAACACGATGTCGGGCACGCGCCTCAACTCCCGCATCGAAGATCTCGCGTCGTCGATGACCGTCGTGACGAAGGAGCAGATGGCCGACTTTGCCATGCTCGATATCAACGACATCTTTAGTTACGAGGCGGGCACCGAGGGCACCGGAAATTTCACCGACCTTTCCTTCAACAACAACGGCGACCCCGTCGACAACACGCAGCTCGATCCGAACAACGCCAACCGCATCCGGGGTCTCGGTTCGGCGAATATTTCGTTCGGCAACTTCGCCACCAGCGGTCGAGTCCCGCTCGACCCCATTAATATCGATGGCGTCGAAATCAGCCGCGGACCCAACTCGAATATCTTCGGACTCGGCAACTCGTCGGGCACCGTTAACTCGGTGCCTGCGGCGGCCAATCTCACGCGCGACCGCTCGCAGGTGCAATTCCGCGCAGACAGTTACGACGGTTATCGCGGCAGCATCGATCTCAACCGCGTCCTGAAGAAAGGGGTCCTCGCGGTGCGGGGCAGCGCCGTTTACCAGCACGAGGGTTTCGTGCGCAAACCGTCGGGCCTCGCTACCGTGCGTCTGAACGGCATCGTGAAGTATCAGCCGTTCAAAAACACGACGATCACCGGTTCGTATTCCATCTATCGGCTGCACGGGAACCGCCCGAACACGACACCCCCGCGTGACGCGATCTCATTCTGGCGCGAGTCGGGCTCGCCGACGTGGGACCCGCTCACGCAGACGGCTTTTATCAACGGGCGCTCAGCCGGCGTGTTTCCCGGCGGGAGCACCGGCATCACCAATCCCGCGTATTTCACGAATGCGCTCATCATCAACAACGGCGGCGGCTCCTCGATCGTCAACGTGAACGGGGCGGGCGCGATCACGCTCTGGACGCCCGTGCGTGGCACGAGCACGAACAGCCCGATCGCGCAGAACCAGCCGCAGTTTCGCTACGTCACGACCAATCCGCCAAATTTGCGCAACACCCAGCCGCTCTTCCAGACCGCGCTCTCGATCAAGGACAAGGCGGACTACGATTGGTCATCGATCAATCTCGCCGCGATGAACTATCAGGCGGAGAGCACAAAAACCGCGACGGTTCAGCTCGAACAGCTCTTCTATCGCTCCGAGCGCCACATGCTCGCGGCGCAGATCGCCTGGTATCAGGAGGACTCGAACGCCCACCGCCGGCTGACTTACGCGACGCCGAGTTCGACCGGCACCAATTCCAGCCGAGCGAACTCCGGTTACCTTTTCGTGGACCCGAACATCCGGCTGCTAGTGCTTAATTGCATAGATTAACGATAGTATTCCGAAGTTGAGCGCCTTTGACTTCACGTTTTCGCCATTTGAACGGCTTGGCGGTTGGATTGTAGGCCGCGATGAAAGCGTCGATGGCCTGACCCAATTCCTCGACGGTCTTGA
>CAMDOF010000313.1 GCA_945903465.1 Opitutus sp. GAS368 | reverse complement strand
ATTCATCGCCGACCCCGGACGTGCCACGGGTGGTCGGGGCTGGACGCGACCGACGGAGCCGCAGGCGGAGCGGTCGCGAGCGCAGCGCTCCGGCCCCGATCTCCCGTGGCCGTTCCGGGCAATCTCCGGCCTTCGAAGGAACAGGGTCGCGTCGGACGCAGCAACGCGGAGACCGGCGCGACCTTGTTCCCGGTGCCGGCACACCGCCCATTTTTAGGGGGCGGTTGCCTTCCGTGATACAATACGTGCCGTTGCAACTCACTCTCCCCACCGGCTTCGATTCCTGGGCGCAAGTCTTGACCGACTGGCGCGTGAGCCGCGCTTTCGACGCTTCGCCGTTTCCGCGTTGCTTCAACACTGAACCCGAACTTGCTGCGCCGTTCGTCGCCGCGATCAGCCGCGCGATCAATGACCGGCAACTGCGACACTTATCACCGGAACTGATGCTACTCCGGCAGCGCGTGATCGAGCCCACCTATGACCGCGTCGGCGGACCGTCCTACATTGCATTGCGCAATTCGATGGAAGCCGCGCAGGCACGCTATTTCACGGAGCACCACAACCGTGCACCGGTCTTTCCCGCTACGCTGCCCGCCGAGGTGTGCAATCTCCAGACGGCGTTTTTCGCCGCCCGCCAACGGCACGCCGCCGAAGTCGAACGAGGCGAACACGCGGCCGCGCGCGCCTACTGGAAGGCGCATCCGCGCCGCGGCATTGGCGACAATTTTTTCGACGCTGC
This sequence comes from Opitutus sp. GAS368, assembly GCA_945903465.1. Taxonomy (GTDB): domain Bacteria; phylum Verrucomicrobiota; class Verrucomicrobiia; order Opitutales; family Opitutaceae; genus ER46. The sequence goes on along the minus strand of CAMDOF010000313.1, from coordinate 3,434 downwards.
CGCGAACGATTCGATTCCGGCAATGATGGCCCGCGTCGAAGCCGCCTGGTGGTGGCGGTCGTTTTTCACACGGCTGCAAGCCAAGAGCAAACGTCACCACGCCGCCGACGGCCGTTTGCTCGACGCGCTCCCTTCGCTCCGCGCTCAGGCCAAGAAGACAACCTTGGCTGCCCAAATCGCCCGCTGGAGTGAAACGGCCGCCGCCGACTGGGGCTGGCGTGGGGGGACGCACTACCGGCGCCTCGCGGACTACGCGGACAGAAAAGCGCGGTCTACGGTCGCGTGGTTCGAGCACCGCGCACCGGGCTATATCGGGACGCCGAAAATCCGCTGCGCGCTCGACACGCGCTTACATCTGTTCCTCACCGAGCTTGATCCGCATATACGGCTCCTTGCCGCCGAACGGGACAGCCTGAGCGAACATTGGCGCAACTGAATGTGCGCTCCGCGCGGGCGCTCCCAGCGCGCCTGCTTTCAGGCGGCTGTGTAAGGTGGTTTTTTCGTGGTCTGCCGCGCTTTTCTGCACGCGCTCAGCGGTCATTCGGGTCAACGCCGACGTTCACGATCAAATTGAGTGGTGGTCGAGTAGTGGCGAAGTGGTGGTTTAGTAGCGATGTAGTGGCGGACTAGCGACGGATTCCTAGCGAACGCTAGGGGTGGCGTGTCCACGGACTTATAGGTAGGCGATGCGGCTGGTGCCGCTCATCTTCTGGTCATGTAAGCACCTCAGGTCACAGCTGAAATGGTCCCAGCGAATAGCTGGACGTTGGTGTCCTACCCCATGGTTTTTTGTGGATTTCATGGGATAATTCCCGGCATCAACAGTGGCTACTTTGGACAGATTGCTGGGATTTGCAGCCGGAGGATATTTTGGGACTGCGTTTCGTGCGGCGCTGTCGTGACAAAGTGGATTCAGATACTGCATCGTGCTCACGGGTCGTCGGCTGGTCAGTGTTACATGGCCTGAAAGCAGGTGCCTCATGCTGACGCTTCGAACCTGCAAGATCTTCAGTCATGCCTTGGGTGAGTACCTTCGGCAGGCGGACTATTACTCGGAGGGGATGAAGGTGGAGGGCCGTTGTTTCGGGCGGCTCTGCGAGAAAGTCGGTCTGATCGAAGGCGAGGTGATTTCTGACGAGGCCTTTGGACGCGTGGCGAGCAATCACCATGCGGTCACGGCGGAGAAGCTCACTCCGCGAATGAAGACGAACCGTCGGGCTGGATACGACGCGACGTTCAATGCGCCAAAGTCGGTTTCGATCCAAGCGTTCCTCGGCGGTGACGAACGGCTGATCGCCGCACACGAACGGGCCGTAACCGAAGCCTTGGCGGAGTTGGAGTCGCTGGCCTGCCGGCAAACCGGCCAGGGGATCAACAAGCGCCACGTCTCCACCGGGCAACTGGCTGGTGCGGTATTTCGCCACGGCGAGAGTCGCGCCCTTGATCCGCACCTGCACTCCCATGCCTTCGTCTTCAACGTCACGGCGGACGGCTCCAAGGAAGGCCGGCTCTCTGCGTTGGAAACCCGCCCAATCTTCGATCAGTCCCGCTATCTCACGGAGGTATATCGCCACGCCCTGGCGCGGGAGGTCTGCCAATTGGGCTACGCCATCCAACGCCGGGACCACGGCTTCGAGTTGGCCGAAGTTCCGGCGGAATTGCTCGCACGTTTCTCGAAACGCGCCCAGGAGCGCGACCGCGCCATCGTCGCCCGCGAAGCGGAACTCGGCCGCGAACTCACCCGCGACGAAATCGCCGTCCTCGTCCGCGAGCACCGCCCCAAGAAACAATACGAGCTGACTCCGGCCGAAGTGCGTCAGCGGCAGCAGGAGCAGTTGAGCCCGGACGAACTGCAGCACCTTCGTTCACTCCGGTCGGATCGGTCAGCGACGAGACCCCCCCGGAACCCCTCCCGGTCGTGATTGCCCGCACCGCAGAGCATGTTTTTGAACGCCGGACAGTGGTGCCCCTGCGTGAGTTCACGGCTGAAGTCATTCGGCAGTCCTATGGCGAGCATCCGCTGGCCGAGATCAAAAAAGCCGTCCGCCGCGAGGAAGACGGACTATTGCACCGCGAGGGCAACGTTAGCACTCAGGCTGCGCTCGACGCGGAGCGAGCCTTGGTGGCCCGCGTCAACGCCGGCGTGGCCGCCTCCACGCCGTTGGGGTTTCTTCGAAGCGAAACGCGCGAGACAATCGCCCCGGATCAGGGCGCTGCGCTGGATAAGATCCTCAATTCGCAGGATCTCGTGACGGTGTTCCGAGGTCGGGCGGGATCCGGCAAGACCACGACCCTCGCCTACGCCATCGAGGGTATCGCTACCATTGAACGTGAGGTCGCCTGTTTCGCCCCGAGTACCCAAGCTGTGAGCCTTCTCCAGCAGGATGGTGCCGAGCAGCGACTCGCGGGTCGGCCCGCCGCTGCGGAGGCGCTCTCGAACGCCGCGACCGTGCAACGGCTCCTCGTTGATGAGGCCCTGCAAGAATCGGTCACCTCAAAACTCCTGGTCGTGGATGAATACAGCCTGCTTTCCGTGGGCCAACTCAACTCGCTCCTGGAGGTGGCCCACAAGCGTCGGGCCCGGTTGTTGCTGGTAGGCGATTCCGCCCAGCACAAGAGCGTCGAGGCCGGTGACGGCGCGCGGATTCTGGAAAAGGAAACCCGCACCACCATCGCGGAACTCCGCACCATCCGACGGCAGGCCGCCAATCCCGTCTATCTCGCCGCCGCCCAGGATCTCGCCGACGGTCGATTTGCGTCCGCCCTGAAGAAACTCGACGCCATGGGGGCTGTCGTGGAAATCGCCGATCCCGTCGCCCGGCGCACGCGCATGGTCGAACTCTGGCACGCGACCGTTCGAGGCAAAAAGACCACCCGGCAATCCGCGACTCAGATGCAGGCCCAGACGGCGCTGATGGTGGCGCCGACCTGGCATGAAATCGACGCCTTGAACGCCTGCGCTCGCGCGGTTTTGCGGAAGTCCGGCCAAATCAGCGGGAGCGATCAGATGTTCGTTTCCCTGCGGAGCAGAGATTTGACCCGGGCGCAGCAAAAGGAGGCGCGCAACTACCAACCGGGCGACGTGCTCGTCGCCCACTCAGCGACCAAGCATTTTCAGAAGAACGACGAATTGCGCGTCGTCCGGCGGGACCGGCGCCGGCTCATCGTGGCGCGGGGCAAGGAGGAGTTTTCGGTTTCGCCGCGGCAGTCCGGGCGCGCGTGGACTGTGTGCGAGGAGCGGCCGTTGGCGGTGGCGGCGGGCGACCGGGTCCGGTTGCGGGCAGTTGGTCAGACGGATCTTCCTTTTCTCCCCGAACGGAATTTTGCGGGATCCGTTGGCGCTCATTTGGGAGGAGAAACGCGTCCGCGGCGGGGTTGGGTGAGGCGTCGTTTGACGGGTTTTTTTAGGGACAACTTTGGAGCCGGCAGCGGCG
>CAMDOF010000312.1 GCA_945903465.1 Opitutus sp. GAS368 | reverse complement strand
GCGGCGCTCGATCTGCAGCCCGCCCTGCTCGGCGCGGCCGCGGTGGAATCTGTCGTCGCCCAGCTGCAGCGCAACGAGCAGGGCATCCCGGCCACGCCGAAAACCATCTCGCTCTCCGCGCGCTGGGTGGACGGGCCGACGCTGCGGGCGGCGCGTTGATTTTTTTCGGAGCGATACCGCTCTCAAGCCGGTCGCGGTTTTTATTCGTGAAGCCGAACAACGCGCCGGATTTGGGGTTTTCGCCGAGCGCTTGCTCGGCGTGCGCCCACAGACCGTTGAATTGTTTGCGCATATCGACCGGATCCACGGCCACGTAGAGGACAAGATAGCGCCCGTCGCGATCGCGGATGAGGTCGGTGCCGCAGACGTGGATGTACGCCTCCTTCGGCACGGAGACCCTGACGAATTCCGGCCGATAATGCGAAGCGCCGAAGACGACCTCGGGCGGGATGATCCCGTCCTTGAGGATGCGCTGCTCGTGGTAGACGTCGTAGAGAAAGAGATTCAGGGCCGTGATGCGCTGCACGAGGCCGGCTTCGATGTGCTCCCATTCGCCGGCGGGTACGACGCGCGGGAAAGGGTCGAAGGGGAACACCCGCTCCGTGCCCTTTTCGTCGCCGTAGACCGTGAACGTGATGCCTTGTTTCAGGAAGAGCAGTTCGAGGCTGCGGAGCTTTTGGCTGAGTTCCTCGTTGCCCAGGCTGGAGAGCTTGTCGGCGATGTTGCGGTAGTAGGGGCGGATCTTGCCCGAGGCGTCGACGAGCTCATCGAAGAGGTTGGCCCCCTTGTAGTCGGTAAGGATCATGCTCCTGCGTAAGCAAGACTCCTGCCATCCCCCGATCGGGTTGGAGATGGTCAAAAAACCCCTCCCGGATCCGATCCCCTCGAAAATCCAGTTCTTAGGAGCCCCGAGAACGTCTCCTCGTGGCTGCGGCTGAGCCCCAACAACAAAGTCAGCGGCAATCACAGGCTTAGCGGCAACCACAGGCTCAGCGTCAGCCCTCGGCCGGTCTCCAACCGGCTGGCGACGGCGCTGCGCATGGCCGCGCACTCGCTGAACCGCGTCGGGGCCCCGCTGGGCGACTGGTTCCGTCGCCTGCGCGGGACACTCGGTCCGGCCGGGGCCGTCACCGCCGCCGCCCCCAAACTGGCGCGCATCCTGTACACCTTAATCAAGACGCGCGCGGCTTTCGATCCCACCAAACTGGGCAATTCTGCCCTCATTCACCAACGCAAGGAGCGTTCTCTGCGCAAGCCGGCGGCCCTCCCTGCTTCTCGCTCCAACCAGCCAATGCAGGTGCTGTCGCTTGAGCGAGGAGCGGAGCCTCGCCCCCGGTTTTACTCCCTTCACTAAAATGACCGATCCTTGCTGATCGAAACTTTACAGATGCTGTTTATTGAGAGTTAGTCGGTCAGTTTCACGGAGGCGTCTTCCCCAAAGTTTTCACCATGATTTTACCCCAATTTTCCCTTCATGGCATCAGCCGTTTTCTTCGTGCTGACTATGCCTCCGCCATCCTTCTCGCGCTGCACGGCCTACTCGGGTCCGCGGGCGCGGCCACAGCTCCGACGGCGACGGGCGCCAAAGAGGGGAGTCAGGCGATTGCGCTGAGCCCATTTGAAGTCGTTGACGCGCGCAACGACGGGTATGGAGCCAACCGTTCATCGTCGGTTACGCTGCTGAATCAGGACATCGCGATGTTACCGGTGACTTCGGAGGTGATTACGGAAACGTTCATGCGCGATCTTAATCTCAACGGTGATATGTCCGCGCTTGTGGAAAATTTCGGAATGAGCGCGGGCTTTGCATCGAACCAGAACCCTGACGCTGCCTTTGGGAGCGAGCCCGGTTCACGCCAAGCGAATGCCGAGATCAAGTTGCGTGGCCTCGGCACCGGTGGCATCCGGCGCGACGGGATGATCGGCCTTACTGGAACCAGCAGCTCGGATGCTTTTTCCACCGAGCGTATTGAGATTTTGCGCGGGCCGAACGCGCTGCTTTATCAAGACGCGGGGGGCGGCGGAATCATTACCGCCGTTTCCAAGCAAGCGCGCTTCGATACCAAGGCGAGCCTGAGCTTTTCCCTGCGCACGGATTCATTCGGGTCGCGGCGCGGCGAGGCGGATTTTAACCAGAGTTTTTCGACGGGGCGGGCGTGGCTGCCGCGCATCGCGGTTCGCGGCGCCAGCTTCCTTGCGGAGACCCATTATTGGCGGGACAATGTTTTCCGGAAGGCTGGCGGAGGCTACTTGCAGGTGGCGCTGCAACTCCCGCGTGCGACCTTGCGTTTCTGGTACGAGCAGACCCACGAGAATAACTACGCCGGCATTACGCCGAGTTTTGCCTATACCGCGGCCCGTGTCGGCAACGGCTGGGTCCCGCCGCCAGAGGTCATCAACCGCCACATCGGTTACAACAAGGCTGTGCCCACGCTGGGTCTGCGGGACTTCCTCGGCGAGACCACCGCGAACGGCGCCAACGCGGCCACCTCGATCCTCAACGGCCAACTCAACCTGCGCAATGTCAGCTCGTGGCTCGTGCAAAAAGAGTGGACCCCGCTGACCGGTACCTTCGGATCAAGCTTCGAATCCCGCTGGACGCGCGCGTTTTCGACCCTCGTCAAATATATGTACCGCGATGAACAGCGCGATATGGATTACAATCGTGGCGCCACGCTCTACCCCGCGGGTTACCGCCTGACCGATATCAACAACACCGCGGTCACCACCGACGATTGGACGGTGGTGATGCAGGCGCCCCGCCTCTATAATGTTTCTCAACGCTACCACTCTTTCCGGGCGGCCGGTGCTCTGGAATGGAGCATGTGGGGCGGGCGCATCCGTTCGACCCTCGTTCCGGGCGTCGACTATGCCGCCTCCGTGCAACACGAATGGTACGTCGATTTCTACGAGGCGGACGCCAACGGCGCGCTGCTCACGACGACCTCAGCGGCGAACCTTTACCGGTTCCCCATGCCGAATACGATTCTCTTCAATGCCGCCAGCCCCACGCGGTATTTCCGCCCGGAATCTGACGTCACCCGTTTTAGTTACGCCGGCCGCAATTGGGTCTCCCAGGATACGGCTCCCGAGTTTTACGTACCGGCCGGCGCGGCCAACCCGTGGGGGCTGCCCACCAACGCGATCACCACAAACCGTGGCAACTGGGGCCGCTATTTTAAGTGGAACCGCGGTGCGTTCGGAACGATGTATAACGACTGGTTCGATGGTCGCTTCACCTCGATGTTCAGCCTGCGCGCCGATCACAGCGCCAAGCGTCAGTTTACGGCTGCCCGCCTCGATCCGCTCGAAGTGGCCTCAGATAAAATTTCCTATAACACGGGCCTCACGGCCCGGGCTTATGGATCGTGGCGGGCGTTTATAAATTTCTCGGTCGCGCAGAATCCCGCGGTTAACATGTTCCCCGATCCGCTCGGTGAGCCGCTTAAGGATGCGGAAAATACTGGCGTCGAGTTCGGCTTTAAGGGCTCGTTGCTCAATGAGCGTATCCATGTTTCCGTTTCGCATTACGCCACCACCGCGAAGAATGAATTTCTCAATCTCGGTATCGGTGGAAGTATCAACCCGGCCGGGCTCAACGGCAGTGTCGCGGGTCGCGGTAGTTGGTCGAACATCAACCGGCAATCGGATGGCCACGAAATCAGTCTCGATGGCTCGCTGACCCGCAATTGGATGATGCGCCTGACCGCTGGATTCCAGCAGGGCCGCACCGGGACCGACCTGACGTATCCGATTTATTACAACGACGAGTTTTATACCGATGCCCGCGGCGGCGTGACGTGGGCGGATGGCGCGCCGTACCTTGTGAAAATCAACCCCGGGGATAATGCCGCCACGGCGCCGCTGCAGCAACTCACGGTGGGCATTTTGAATAACGGAGATGCCAGCGGGAATTACCGCGCCATTCTCAATCCGGTGAACGGCGCCATCACCAATCGCGGCGATATTTTCGCGGTCACGACGGATAAAGTACACGGTAACGTGGGCACCGGGCGCACGGGTCTGCCGGTGACCGCCAATAAACTCGCGTGGGATGATCCGCTCGGCTACCGCGGGATGTACATCGCGAGTCGCGCCGGCATGCGTAATCTCGGGGTGCCCCGCTACACCGTCAGTTTTACCAACAGTTATAATTTCTCCGACGGTTGGCTCAAAGG
>CAMDOF010000311.1 GCA_945903465.1 Opitutus sp. GAS368 | reverse complement strand
GGGGGGGAGATGATAATAAAAGGTTCCCACACGACGGTGGGGCGGTCATCGGTGGAGGATGTCGTTTTCTTCATTTGGTCTTAGTGGGCCGCTGCTGCGGGGTATGGTTGAGCGCGGATATGCAGAGGCGACGCCGATCCAAGCCGCGGTCATCCCGGCGATTTTGGGAGGGAGAGATGTGTGGGGATCCGCGCCGACGGGCTCGGGGAAGACGGTGGCGTTTGTGTTGCCGATTTTGCAGCGGCTGGCGGGGACGGCGCGGGAGCGAGGACGCTTTGCGCGGGTGCTCGTGTTGGTCCCCACGCGGGAGTTAGCGGCGCAGATCGGGGATGTTTTTCGCGATGCGGGTCGTTATTTACCTGAACCCGCGCTGAAGACTCTGGTGGTCTACGGGGGTGTTTCGATCAATCCGCAGATGATGGCGCTGGGCGGTGGCGCCGATATTTTGGTGGCGACGCCCGGGCGTTTGCTTGACCTGATTGGACATCATGCGGTGTCGTTGTCGGCGGTGGGGACGCTGGTATTGGATGAGGCGGATCGGCTTTTTGCGCTAGGATTTGCGGACGAGTTAGCTCGGGTCGTGGGGTTATTGCCGAAGCGGCGGCAGACTTTATTTTTTTCGGCGACGTTTCCGCCGGCGGTGGGGAGTTTGGCGGAGAGTCTGCTGCGCGAGCCGCTGCGGATTGAGATGGTGGCGAGTGCGGCGGATGCGCCGGACATTTTGCAGAGGGCGATCGAGGTGGATGGTCCGCAGAGGACGCAGCTACTTCGCAACCTGATTGAGTTTCATAGCTGGTCGCGGGTGCTGGTGTTTGTGGCGACGAAATATGCGACGGAGCATGTGGCGGAAAAATTACGGCGGGCGGGCTTGGCGGCGATTGCATTGCACGGTGATCTCAGTCAGGGAGCGCGGATGGGTGCGTTGGCAGATTTCAAGGCGTCGCGGGTGCGGGTGTTGGTGGCGACGGACGTAGCGGCGCGAGGGATCGACATTGAAGAGCTACCGGTGGTGGTGAATTACGACCTGCCGCGCTCGGCGGTGGACTACCAGCATCGGATAGGGCGAACGGGGCGGGCCGGAGCGCGGGGTGAGGCGGTGAGTTTTATTAGCGTGGAGACGGAGGCGCACTTTCGCCTGATTGAGAAACGGCATCGGTGTTCGATCCCGCGGGAGCAGATTGCGGGGTTTGAGCCACTGGAGACGGAGGTACCGTTGGGTGCGGGCACGGGTGGGGTGAAAGGGAAGCGCAAGAGCAAGAAAGACAAACTGCGGGAAGCGGCGGCGCGGGCCGCGGGGATAGGCTGAAGCGAGCGGGGGAGGGGTGGGCGGAAGGGGGTGCCTATCCTTTGCTTTGCTAAGAAACAGCTTCTGCAAGTCGTTGGAGGGCCTGGAAAGCTGTTTCTTCCCGTCGGGGCCAAAACTTGTTTTGGTGGGTGAGCTGCTAGGAAACTGGTTTTGCGGGGGGGGGAGGGGATTAAGGGGAGGGGCATCGTGGGATGGGGGTTAGCTGGTGGAAAATGAACCGGTTTCGAGATGACGGCGGGTTCGGCTGAGGCCGACGACGGGGGGCGCGGAACTCATGCGATGGAAATGGGGCGTTCGGGCGCGGACTAAATTGCTAGTAAGCTGGATTTGCGGGGGGAGGGTTTTATCGCAGCGCAGCACGATCGTCCTGAAACTTCACGATGGGCAGGCAATAGAGAGGATAGTTCAGTCCCTGGATCAGATGCCCCACTGTGTAGAGCAAGTGCTGCGGCGTGATCGTCGCTCCCACATGCTCCGGTGTACTCGTCACAAACTCGGCCGCTGTGCGCGGCGTGATGTGCTCGCACACGATGCGCAGTTTCGGATGCGCTGCGACGAGACGCGGCATGCGCTCGGTATAGAATCGCGTCTCCGCATTCTGCCGGGCATCGATGTAATCAGGCCCACTCAGCGCGTGCGGCTCGCCATGGATGCAGAGCACGATGCTGCATTCCTCCATCGCGTGAAACACCTCGCCGCCGATGAGGTCATCCATCGGCATGCCGTGCTTGGAATTCGTCATCCCATGTGGCGGGTAGTATTTGCAAGCCCGCAGCAGCCCGGAGGCAGCGCCTTCTCGAATTATCGCCGCCGTGGTCTGCCGCGTGAGGTAAAGCGGGACGATAAGCTGCCCAAAGACATCCGCCCCTGCTGCTCGAAGCTCCACCGAGTAGCTCTCGATGCTCCAACTATCGCTTTGAGCCGCACCGCTCACTCGCGACACCGGCGGCTGCGTGTTCGGCATCGCCAAAGCGCCCGCGCAAACCATGTCGAGATGCGCTTGGCCATACCAGGCCATCGCCGGCCCTTGGCGGAAGTGGGTGTGAAGATCGAACTACTTGGGAAGCGTGAGGGTCATGGATGCTCGTTGGCGAGAGGCCGCACTTGCTCAATCGAGAGGGTGCTTCGCGGAGCAAAAGTGCCCTCAAATCGGCAGCGCATTCGGCCGACTCCACTTCACGCGGGCGAGCTGGAATTCGCCGTCGTTGTTCTTGGGGCACCAGGAGGCGTCGGTGACCCAGGATTCGGTGGGGGTGACGTTGCACACGCCGAAGTTGCCCATGATCGGCACGAGGTCGGCGGCGTTCACGCCATCACCCATGAGCGGCAGCACCACGCGCTCGGTGGCGCGGATGAGGTGTAGCGTGGCGGGATCAACCTGCGCCACCCACAGCGGCGCACGCCAGCGGATGACTTTTTCGTTCGTGGCATCCTGCCGGGTGTAGACGAGGAAGAGCGCGTCGGAATGCGTGAGCCAATGCTGCTGCGTGCTGTTCGTCATGAGCGGCTCGCCGTTGGCCCAGGTCCATTCCTTCTTCGGCTCAAAGTTCATGCCGTCATCACTCACCGCCACATAGCCGCGCCGATCCTCGGCACGCATGGTGAGGTAGAAGCGGCCTTTGAACTGTGTGAGCGAAGGCTCCAGCAGGCCGCGGCCTTTATCGATCGTGAACTCCATGCCGGTCTTCTTGATGACGAGCTCCTGGCCGTCAAAGGAGCATAGCACGGGGCAAACGATGCGGGTTTGGTCTTTCGCTCCAAAGGTGAAGCTCATGAGCACATCGCCATCTGGTAGCATCACGCGCTGGCCGCAGTTGTTCGAGTAGATGGCGCTGCCGCGTGGGTCATCCCACACGAGTTTGCGCCGTGGTCCCCACTCACCGTCCTTCCACACCGCGTAGATCGGCCAGCGCGGCGGTTGATCACGATAAAAGCCCTTGGTCTTGTAATACACGTTGTGCCCCAGTGCGAGCACGCTGCCCGTTTTCGGATGCAGGCTCGGCGTGACATCGCACACAGCCTCATTGTTGCCATCGGGTAAGGGCACCCAGCCGAATGGTGACGCAGGCGTAAAAGGGCTCCACGTCTTGCCGAAGTCATCTGATGTGGCCCACTGCACCGGCCCAAAGTAATCCGAGCCCATGATCGGCTGCACGGTCATGAGGGCCTTCTTGCCCACCATGCACGCCCTCGGGCCAAACCACGCGCTCTTCGCGAAAGGCGGCACCGGCAGCACGACCTTTTCAATCGACTCGATCAACGGCACCTCCGCTGCTTTCGCAGTCGTTTGTGAATGAACCAGTGCAAGGCTTGCGACCTGGATGAAGTGACGGCGTGAGGTGATATTGCTAGGAAACTGGATTGGCGGGGTGGAGGGGTTCAAGGGGAGGGGCATGGCGGGATGGGTGTTAGCTGGTGGAAAATGAACCGGTTTCGAGATGACGGCGGGTTCGGCTGAGGCTCGGGACTTGGGGAGGTGAACGGCTGCGGCGGAAAGGGGGATTTCGGGTGCGAATTGAGGCGCGGCTTGCCATTGAAGGGGCAATCATCGCGGGGGTTACGATGCACGGAGGCAGACCTCCGGATTGCTCGGAGTCAAGGAGCCAGCTTTTTTAAATAAATTCAGGCAGACTCCGGGGCGTCGGCTGGGAAGTCGCCGGCCGAGGGGTCGGCTGGGTCGGTGTCGGCTTAGAAGGGGCTCTGGTCGTTGGGGCGAACGGGGCGGGTGGGCTCCGTCTAGAAGACCGGTTCGTTCGCGGCGGCGTCGGAGGAGGGCGGAGGGCGGACGGCGGAGGACGGACGGCGGAGGACGGACGGCGGAGGGCGGACGGCGGAGGACGGACGGCGGAGGACGGACGGCGGAGGACGGAGGGCGGAGGGCGGAGGGCGGAGGACGGACGGCGGAGGACGGA
>CAMDOF010000310.1 GCA_945903465.1 Opitutus sp. GAS368 | reverse complement strand
TCGGACTCGAGACCCAAAGCGATCCCTGGCGCCCATACCTCGACCCTTGGGCAAACATCGCGGCAACGCGCGACGACGATCGCACTGTGCGCGGCGCCTATTCTGGCGGTTGGGCGATTGGCCCGGCAGGCTGGCGGAGGGCGAGCGCCCGCCAACCCGCCCAGCTGGCGTTGTCACCGGAAATGTCCGCCACGGAGATCGCCGAAATCAAGTGCGCGCGGTGGCAACAGGCGTTGGACGCCGCGTTGAAAGAAGCCGGCAAGTCTTGGGCGGACGCGGCAAGCGCGCCAAAAGGCGTCGGAGGGAAGGTCGCCATCGGCCGGACGCGGCGAACCACGGTGGCGGTGCCGTATCGTTGGATCGCGACGACATTGCAGAGGGGTCATCCCGCCGCTGGGCGCGGCGATCTCTCGCCGCGGACATTGCCATCAGCGGACTGACCCCATCGGATCGCCCCCCATCGGATCGCCCCCCCTTGGATCCTTGACCAGCGCCTCGAGCGAGTCGTCGGCCTTGTCACACCGGTAGGTCTTCCGCAACGCCTCGCGTCTTTCCGGTCGAAGATCGCTCACCGCCTCCACTCGGCAGTCGGGATGCTCGTGAAATTGAAAGCTCAGACCAAAACGACCACCGGACAATGCCGACCCGGACTTTTCGCGCAGAAAATGGACTTTGGGCGGAGAGGAAATTCGGGGTAAGCCAAGCGGCACTACCGACGGCGGCGGCCGAATGCAGAAAGGTCCGGCGCGAGGTGGGATGATTTGTTCCGCTGATTTTCAGGGCGGATTGGGTGTGGGCCAGAATGGCCGGTTGCGGTTTGATCCTTGGGATGAATCTATGGCAGCGGCGCGATCCGGTCGCCCCCGAAAGCGACCCAAGAGATCGCCGGCTGCGGGTTCGCATCCGCGAAGACCACTTCGTAGACCACCTGCGGCGGACTCGTGTGCTTGAACTCCCGCACCCGACTGGACGGCAGGCGATTGTCCAGCCGCGCGGCGCTGCCATAGACCACCAGCACGTTGCCGGTCTGCGGCAACAACGCTGCGTCGCCCATGGCAAATGTATTGACGGCATCGGGTCCGCTCGCGTCTGAAGACCAGACCAGCTTGGCCGTACGTGACTTCGCATCGAAGGAGTATTCGACCGCGCCACTTGCGGTGTCGGCTGCGGGCGCTTCGGCCCCGAAGGGACGCGTCTTGTACAGGCCGTTGTTGAAAACCATGAGCGTGCCGCGCGGTGTCAGACTGGGCGCGTGATGATGCCAGGGCCATTCACTCACACCCGCACGCTGGAAGAGCAACGGCTGGAATTTTTCCGGCCAGCCACCGGGTTCGCCGAAGATCCACCCGACGCGTCCGCTGGGCCGCTCGATCTTGATCACCGCGCTCTGCTGGCGAGAGTTGAACAGGATCGAATCGTCGCGCGCGTCGTGGAAAACGCCGTTGCCGTGCGTCCAATCGAGCGTGTCGGGAAAACCGCGGATGACCCAGTATTGGTTGATGGTAAGAAATCCGATCCGAAATGGATCGAGGTGATCAAACGCACTCCACCGCCAGACCACCCGGCCGCTGCGGTCGAACTCGATGACCTGATCGCCCATCACCTTCTGCCGCTTGCGGGGCGCGCTGCGATCAGTCTCGCTCGTATAGTAGTTGTCGATCTCGCGCAGTTCACCACTCACGATGAGGAAATTACCGTTGGGCAGTTCCTCGAAGCTGTGGTGCATGGTCAGTGCGTCGACCGCGGTGCTGGTGCCGGGGCCCTGCGGACGGCGGGCGGCGTACCAGTCACCCTTTACGTTGCCGAGCAGATCGATTTCGACGAGACGGTGGTCCGCGGTGACATACGCAATGTTGCCGTTCCGCAGTCGGTGAACATCGGCGGTGCGGTTCGCGCTCCGGTAATACCAGCGCACCTCGCCCTGCTCATCGAGCGCGAGGATGAGACCATAGCCGGTGGCGAAAACCGGTTCTCCGGCAGGTGCGCCCCCGCCGCCCCTCGCCCCGCCGCCTCCACCGCGGCGTTGACGGCGAATGCTGAGGAGTGTCCAGCCCGGCTCCATCTGCTTTGGTTCGGCCGTCTTCACCACGATGGGCGGAAACTCCGCCGCATCCGCCGGCAGCGGCGGCGCGTTGAACTCCAGCGGTATCGGCGCGATTGACTCCTTGCCGGCGGCATCCCGAATCGTCACGAGGATCTCGTGCCGCTTGCCCGGGTAGAAACCGATCAGCGGCAGCCCATTCGTCGGATCTTTCTCCGGACTGAAATCAACCTTCCAACTGCGACTGCCCTCCGAGATCGTCAACCGGGTGCTGACCGGGGCGCTGGCGGTGAAGCGCACGAGCGCGGCCAGCGGAACTTCGGGATTCGGGTTCGGAACCAATGAAGGCGCGACCGTGAAGTCCGCCGCCGTGAGCGGCGCGACGAGATTCAAAATGGCGATCCAGCGTGCAGCATACTTCATGACCAGATTGAAGTCCACCGGGCGTTCATACTGCAATCCCTTGACCGCATTTTTCGCACCTCGGCTCCGGGTCGCCGTTTCGGCGGGCTCAATCCGTTCGACAAGCTATTTCGACAAGCTCAAGCAGCCTACTTGGCCGCCTTCCGCGCAGCATCGCGCTCTGGATGTTCAAACGCGTCCGCAAAATCCTCCAGATCGCGGACCGTCATCCCCAACGCTCGGCCGGCTTTGCGCCAGCCCGCGACCGCACGTTCCACTTGCCCGAGAATCTCCTTTGCCCGCTTGGCTGAGATCCGAAAATAGGCCCTGACCGACATCAAAGCCTCGACGGTTGCCTCCGGTCCAGTGTCGGCCGCCACCCAGGTCTTCAGCTCGCGCACGCGGTCAGGAAATGGATTGAGGTCGAAGGCCGGTGCGAGACGCCACAGGCCGCCTTGGGCGTGGAGGAAGCCATGATTTCGCAAGTGATCGTCCACATTGGTGATGAGGATGGAATAAGCCATGCGTCGCCACAGTTCCTCGAGGTCGACCTGCACCGCGGCACCGTGCATGCGCAGGGCATCCGCGATTTCGGTATAGAAGTGTTCCTCGGCTCCGGTGGATTCCACTCCCAGCAGGGTCGCCGCCGAAACATACATCAGGCGTCTGCGGTCGGGGGTTCGGTCAAAGCGGCGCACCAAGGCCACGGGAATACCGTCACTGTCCACGAGTCGGGTCGCCGCGACCGTGAGGCCGGCTTTCTTCGCGAGTGTCATCGCCAAGACCTCGCCCTTGGAGACGGCGCGCTCGTCTTGCACACTTGGAAATTTTCCGATTGCCAGCATGCCGTCCTCATCGACCACGGTGCATTTGGGCCGGAGGCCGCCGAGCGATGTGCCACGACCGCGCAAATAGTCGAGATCAGCCATCGTTTCCGTTTCGGTCTCCACCGCACGGGATGCCGCCAAAAGATGGCTCAGCTCCAGCAAAGGCGGCGCGGTCCGCCGGCCCGTCTCAGCGGCGCGTTGGAAGACACCGCCCTCATCGCGGAATCGCAGCGCGCCCACCCGGCTGTCGTCATCCACCGCCAGAAGAAAATCGACCGCATTGAGCCGAACCGGCCCCATATCCTGCGCTGCCCGGCGGGCACCTTGCCGCCGCTTCCCGTGATCGCGGAGTATCACGCGCCGACCCCACCCATCCGGTTCGGTGTCCGCGAACGCCGCCTGAAAAACCGAGCCCGCCGCAACCTTCCGGTGAAACTGCACGCCGGCACCCAACGGTAGAGTTGGGTCGAGGGCGAAACGTTCCTTGGCCCTCAGCCAGGCATCGTCGTAAGAAAACGCCGCATGCTCCCGAGCTCCGTTCTGATCGTAGTGCAACGTTCCGACGAGCCGACCCTCGCTCCCGAGATGAACCTGGAGCGTGCGTTTCACAGGGACGTGGGAGATTTTTTCACCCGGACGCGTTTGGGCAACCGAGCTTCATCCAGCTGCTGGCCGACCTCGTCGCGCCTCGCGTCGATCAGGTCGCCCAACGCGCTGCCAAAGCCAAAGACGAAAAGCGCCATCGCATACGCTCCGACCGCCACTGAGGGATCGCCCTGCTCCACCCGCCGATAGGTGTTCGGGGCCACCCCCATTCGCTCCGCCATCATGGCGAGGGTAAAGTGACGTCTTCGCCGGGCGTTGGCCACGTCTTGTCCCAGCTTGGAGAGGGCGCGCCGCGTCGGCGGTGGCAGCAGGTCATGGAGTGAGGAGCGCATGATTAAACGCCATATATGGCATCGTAGATGATTTTCCATGCAATCCATTGCACTTAGTGCTGATTGTCGAGCACGTTTCCACCGGCATTCGACTCGCCGTTGCCACCGCGCAGCGCGCCGGTCACGGCGAGCGCAC
>CAMDOF010000309.1 GCA_945903465.1 Opitutus sp. GAS368 | reverse complement strand
AATTCTAATCTCGCCACCAATCTCAAAGACGTGGTCGGCAAATCTCTTTGGATCGAGCAACTCAAGGCCATGGGCATCACCGTCGCGCTCTCGATCGTCGCGACCATCGTGATCGCCTACGTCCTCAAAGCCGTGATCGGTCTCCGGCCGACGATTGAAGCAGAGCAAGAAGGCCTGGACGTCAGCGATCACGGTGAAGAAGGTTATATCTATGAGTCAAAATCTTGATTTCACCCGGCATTTATATTCAAAAATGATCCCATGAAACTCATCACCGCGATTTTCAAACCCTTCAAATTGGATGAAGTCAAAACCGCCTTGGCCGAAATTGGAGTCGAAGGCATGACCGTGACCGAGGTCAAGGGCTTCGGCCGGCAGAAAGGGCATACCGAGGTGTATCGTGGTAGCGAATACACGGTGGATTTTTTGCCGAAAGTGAAAATTGAAATTGCTGTGATCGACGGCCTCGTCGCCCAAGCGATTGATGCGATCGTCGGTGCCGCCAAGACGGGGAAGATTGGGGACGGCAAGGTGTTCGTGCAGCCCCTTGAAGAAGTTATTCGCATTCGGACCGATGAGCGGGGGGAGATCGCGATCTGAAGGGCGCGCATTTTCCCGGCGCTCGAGCGGGGTTTTGGCTGGTCGCGTGGCGTTCTAGGGAGGTCCGTTTGTCTGGGCCGGTTCGGCCTGCGCGGAGGGGCCGTGGCTTTTCAGTCGAGGAGGCATGGGGGTGGTTTGGCCGGCCTGCTGGTGGTGGTGGGCCGCAGCCTTGGGCTGGCCCGGTTGCCGCAGGGCGATCGTGAGCGGGGGGGCGTCAGTGAGATCAGGTTTTAGCTCCAAGGCCGCGCGGAAGTGGGCGATCGCGGCATCGAGGGCGGCCATCAGGTAAAAAACGATTGAGCGTCCGTTTTTTTGTTTCTAGATCCGAGCGACCGATTCGACGCAGACGGGGTGAAGGGCGAAGAGGGGGGCGGCGAGCGACGCGCCGGGGATCGCCGAGTCGTTGCAGAATTTTACCGAATAAGCAGGGCGCGGTCGCGTGAAGGCAGATGTTCAGCAGGCGGTACCCGCGGGCAGTTTCGCCCCACAGGCGGTGCTCAATCCAAAATACGGTGGGGAGCCGCGGGTAGTATGGCTGGGTCGCGCCCGGCTCAAACCAGATCCGAGCGAGGCTGGCCACTGATGGGAGCTCGGGCCGGGTGACGTGGCCCGGGTGGTCGTCTCAGCTGAAACCTGCGCTCCAGGCGGGGAAATAAGCGATGAGGGGCGCGAAGATGATTAACGCCCCAACCGCCGGCGTCGATCGGGGAAGGGCGTTACTTATGGGGCGGGCCGATCTTCGCCAAAAACCGAGCGACATCGGGCCGAGTGCGCCAGTCAGCGGGAGCGAGTTCGAGGGCGCGGTTGAGCTCCGTGCGAGCAACCGCGGGCTCCGCGAGCGCGTGGCTGGCTTGCGCGCACATGAGCCACGCATCCGGATTTTTTGGGTCATGTTTGGCCATGAGTGAAAAGTAAATCCGCGCGTCGGTCCAGCGACCCTGGCTGGCAGCGAGGATACCGCGTTGTTTGGCGGGTGATGCCGGATTGGCGGCCAGTTTGATCGCGAGGGCGAGATCGGCATCCGCTTTAACGTATTCCGCCCGGGCCATCGCATGGAAAGCGCGCAACTCATAGAGCTCTGGCATCGCGATCGCTGGAGGCTGGTCGACGAAATGAAGGGCGTGTTGCAGATTAAAGATTGGCGCGACGGCATCGTTCATCACGTGGTGGGCCGGCAAGAGCAAGGCCACCGCGGCGGCACCGCGCGGCAGGTAGGGCCACCAAGCGGGTGCGGCGGCGCGCGTGAGGAGCAGGCCAAGGACGGCGGCGGGAAAGAGCATCGTCAGAGATCGGCTGTAGTCCTGCGCCGTCGCTAGTCCGGTCAAGGCGGTGGCGACGAGGGTGCCGCCGAGGGCCCAGGAGTGCCCGCGCTGGCGACGGAGCGCGTAGACCCCGAGGATCGTGAAAAACCAACCCGCCCGCAATCCCTCCCAAACTCCGAAGATGATCCGGCTGATCGGGGCATCGAGATAATCGCGTTGACCCAGATAGCCACCGAGGGTCGCGCCCGCGGCCGAGTGGTGTGCCAGGAGTCCTAGTCGGGTGAAGAGGAACGCGCTCAGCAGCCCGGCGGCGACACCCACGTCGCGTTTAATTGCGCGTGGGCTTGGCGGTAGCAGCCAGCGGCAAAGGAGCGCGAGCGGCGCGGCGATGACGAAACGCTCGTCAATCCACGGCGTGAGGAGGCAGGCAAGCCCGAGCAGCGCGGTGGCCGGACTGAAGGCGGTCACGAGAAGCCCGAGGGCGAGCCACGAGTCAAAATACCCGAGCCAACCCGTGGCGGTGAAAAACCACGAGGTGGCCCCGAGGGCGAGTGTGCTCGCGCCGGCCTCGCTCCACGTGAAACCGGCCGAGCGCAAGCGCCTGACTAAATAGGCGAGGACGAGGAAGGCGCCGAGATGGGCGAGGCCGAAGAAAACGACCGTCGGCAAGTGCAGAACGCGGCCGATGAGCGGGAAAAATACTCGCCACTGGATCGCACGATGTAATTGGTCCGCGACCTCGGAGCCGGGCTGGGCGAGTTGAGCCAGTACGCTGACGGCGCGGCGCGTCTCGATCATGCCGCCCAGTTCAGGCACGCGGGACCAGAGTAGAAAGGCTCCCCACGACGGGCTAAAGACGATCAGTAAGAGCCCGCCCAAGCCGATAGCTAAGAGCCAGCGGAGCAGGGTTTCGCGGGAGGATGAAGCGGCCGGGGCAGACACAAGCAAGGCGGAGAGTTGAAGCGGCGAGCGCTGTTACGACGACAAAAAAGCGCCGAAAGAACCGGGGCCGAGGAGGGCGTGGTCGCGCGCCCCCGAGTGTCGCCGCGCTCGGGCGCGCCCCCGCTCATTCTTTGTAGACGGCTACAAATCGAACGTCGCCGTCAAAATAAACTGTCGCGGGTCGACGATCCGGTAAGTGTGGGGCGTACCGTCGGGGAAGGCGCCAATCGCCTGAAGACGCCCCCCGGCTTCCTGGAGGTTGCGGATGTTAAGTTGCAGGCTCGTGCCCACTTGGTTGCGCATAATGCGGGTGCGGTAGCGCAGGTTTAAATCCAGCGAGTAGTTGCCGGTGGTTGTCTTCCCAAAAAAATTACCCGTGTCCCAAATCGGTCGCGTCCGATCCAATTCCGTGATCGTGGCGGGCATTTTTTGCTTACCGTAGTAGCCCATGAAGCCTTGGTCCTGCCAACGCAGGGCGCCGCCGACTTCGAATTTGCTCAGGGTCGCGTTTTCCGTGAGGCCACTCAGTTTGAGGTTGGTGCTGAAGCGAGCGGCGTATTTGCGAATCTGGGGGTTGGGGCTGCCCTCGGATTGCTGCACAACCGCGTAGGGCGAGCCGACGAACACAGCGAAGTTCTGGGCGGCGGTCTGCGAGCCACCATAATTTTTTGTCCACCAGAGTTGTCCATCGCTCTGGTCGCGAATGGTCGTCCAGAACGGCATGCGCTCGCTGATCCACTGTTGGATATCATTTGAGACGTTGGCATTCGTCGACTCGTTTTGAGTGAGAGAGGCGGCGACCGTCCAGAAATTCGTCGGATTAAAATTCAATTCAATTTCTTTACCCGTCGAGACGATGTCGTTTGTCGAGGAGATTTGCCCGGAGTCGAAAGCGGCCTCAATGGCGACCTGCCGTTCCCAGGGAATGCCCATCTGGCGGCCGACTTCCGTCTGGATCTGGGCCACGGTCCATGTCGGGTGGGCCTCGGTGACCCAGGCGAGCGCCTTGTCTTGGAGGAGAAAGGCGGCCGTCGAGGCGACGTCGGTGCGGGTGACGCGCTGTGCGATGGTGCCGGCATCGCCGCCCCGTGTCTTAATTTGCTTGGTCTCATAGTTGTTCACGCGCAGCACGAAGCGGTTATCGAGCAGGTTGAGCACGAAGCCCCAGTCTTTGCCGGCGCCGGAGGGATTGGGCAAGGGCTGTAGATAAAGATCCACCCGAGGATCTTGGGGCCGGAAGCTATCTGATTCATTGTAGGTAAGAGACAGCCCGTTGAGCATTTGCCCGAAGAACCGCTCGGGGCCGGTGGTGCGGGCGAGTTCGTTGACGAGCTTCCAGCCGCGGAATGGGCGGGTGACGATACCCTTTTGGGTCGTGGCGCCGCTATTGAACCGGTAGTCGCCGGCGGCCCAGTGATCGATGGAGTCGTAGTTAAAAGTTAAGCCGTCGGGGTTGAGTCGTTGCGGGGTAGAGCCGTTTTTCACGGATTGCTCGTCTTGGCGTTGGCCGAAGGTCGTGACGATTCTGCTATCAAGAAAGTGGCTCTGGACGACGCCGCCGAGAGTCTTGAGGACCGTCTTGGAATTGCTCCCGGCGCCGGTGCTGTCGGTGGTGGCG
>CAMDOF010000308.1 GCA_945903465.1 Opitutus sp. GAS368 | reverse complement strand
CAACGCGCCGTCAAAACCGAATGAGTTATTGAAATTTCGCCGCGAGATCTGCGTAAACCGACTCTTCAATCTGCTGTCAGGCCTGATGGGCTTGAGAGCTGGGGGACCATATTAATAATAACCGGCCAATCCCGATCGTGGATGGCGGCAAGCCCGTGATGGAGTTGTTCGGGTGAGCATTCCCACTCATTGACCCATGAAAAAGTTTCTGCTTATTTTGTTAGGCATCGCCGTGCCCGTTGTCTCCTTTGCCGCAGGTGAAAAACCCGGACCGGTGGCTTATGTGACGATTCAGACGCGTGATCTCACGGTTGAGTTTGCCGGAGATCGCGCGTGGACGATCAGCCGCATTGAACATCGCGGGCAGGTGATCACGGGGCGCACGGGTTTTTATGGCACGGTGTTTTCGCCGGAAGGTGGCAAGTGGATCGGCACGGGACACAATGAGGGCGGCGTTGAGAAGGTCGGGAGCGCGGTGTTGACCGTCGATGGCAGGGAATGCGCGCTGACTGACAAGGCGGTCTATCGCGGCGGGCGGGCGGAGCTGCGCAAGCAATCGATGATGGGTCCGCTGAAGCTGGAGGCCGGTTACATCGTCACGGATGATCGCGTGATCGAAGAGCACCGCTACGAGGCCACGGAGGAAGTGAAGATCGGCACGCTGTACGGTTTCATGCATCCCTTTGTGCCCGGCACGACCGGGTGGATGGCTGAAAAGGCCGATGGAACGTTGATGGAAGGCAAGTTCGACAATCAAGGCGGTCACAAAGTCGAGTCCGATGTGAAGTGGACGGCGATCCATGATCCGACGACGAAGCGTGTCACGCTCGTTTGGTATCCCGTGCCACTGGCCGGGCAGGGGCCGAAAACATTCTATTGGGACAAGACGGTGTATCACAAGCTGTACAACCAGCTCTACTCGCACTCGACCGTGGCAAAGGGCGCGAAGTTCGAAGCCAAGGTCATGGTGACCTGCGCGGAGTCGGAAGAGACGGTCTGGAAGGAAAAGGCGCGCGCCATGGCCGCTGAGATGCGTGTGCAACCCTAGGGCAGGTTTTCCAACCTGCCTGCCTTTGGCTGACACTGCCTGGAAAGGCTAGGCTGCTTGGCGCTGTATTGATTCCATGCGCTTCATCCTGCTCGCCTTGCTTGCCACTCCTTCTGTTATCGCCGCTGATGCTCCCAAGGCTCCGCTGATGGCCGGGGCGGCCACGTCCAACATCACGCCGGAACTCGGTGGTGAGGTGGTGGGTGGTTTTTCGCCCTATCCTTGCACGCACATTCATGACGAGCTGCATGCGCGCTGCCTGGTGCTGGATGACGGCAAAACGAAGTTGGCTCTGGTGGTTTGTGACTTGCTCGGACTGCATCGCAGTGTGTCGCTGAAGGCTCGGGAGTTCATTGAAAAGGAAACCGGAATACCTGCGGCGAATGTGCTCATCTCGGGCACGCACACGCACTCGGCGGTGAATGCGCTGGGTGGATCTCCGCGCGGTTTCTTTTCAGATTTCGAGCTGACGGATTTCCAAAAGTTTGTTGCGCGACGCATCGCCGATGGCGTGCGCCGTGCGGCGAACCTGCTGCGCCCGGCGGAGATCGCGTTTGGCACGGTGGATGTGCCGGAACATGTGCATATCCGCCGCTGGTTCCTCAAGGAAGGCAGCATGCCGCCGAATCCCTTTGGCAAGATCGACAAGGTGAAGATGAACCCGGGCGCGGGCAATCCGGCCCTGGTGAAGCCGGCGGGCGAGCCTGATCTCACGGTGTCATTCATCGCATTGCGCGAGCCTGGAGGGCGGCTGATCTCGGTCTATTCGGCCTACTCACTGCATTATGTCGGTGGCGTGAGCGGCGCCGAAATCTCTGCCGATTACTATGGCTACTTCTGCGAGGCCCTGAAGCGTCTGCAGGCGGGCGGCAGCGATGATCCGCCTTTTGTGGCGATGATGGCCAACGGCACCAGCGGTGATGCCAACAACATCAATTTCCGCAATCCTCAGCCGGGCAAGAAACCCTATGAGCAGACGGACCCGCTAAAATGCCCGCTCTGCTCCGGGCTGCTCCGGCCCATCGCCGTCGTGGAAACCGCGACCGAGATAGACGCCGTGCTGACTCCGCTCGGGCTCGGACGATCCCATGACCGCCCGTTTGCCCACGGCCCGCCTGTCCCCGAATTCACTGTGCTGGTCGCCGCCGACTCCGGCACCGCCTATCCGATCGACCCGCCGCCGTTCGAATCGCGGCTGCCGTATCCACAACCTCGCGACGGGCCGATCCGCTACCGGGCGGAAGTGATGGCGCCCGGGGAAGACTTCGACCAAACGCGATTTGAGCTGCCGCCCGCCCCGAAAGTCGCGCCGGCGGCCACCGGGCAGGGATTCCTGTTCGACGACGATTGCTCCCAGCCCGCTTCGGCCGACGCCGAGCCCGTGTTCTGGGCCGACGGCGCCGGGCAGCCCGGCCCCGCCGAAACCTTCGTCCAGGCCGATGCGCTGGAGTCAGTTTGAAAACTCACTCCTTGACAGTGAGCAGCCGGAGGGCTGTCTCCTCGCATGGTGATCGCTGCCCCCGACGACCCGATATTTGCCAACGCGCCGTCAAAACCGAATGAGTTATTGAAATTTCGCCGCGAGATCTGCGTCAACCGACTCTTCGCGCTGCTGGCAGGCCTGATGGGCTTGAGAGCTGGGGGACCAAAGGGGTCTGATTCAGTTTCTACCGGTCACCCTCCCCTTAAACCCCTCCCGGATCCGATCCCCTGAAAATCCAGTTTTCTATCAGCCCCCGCCCCAAAATCGGATTCTGGCCGTGACCGCAAGAAACAGGATCAACATTGCGCCCAAGCGATTAACAAAGGGAGTTTCTTAGCAGGAGTAACACCCTCTTTTTCCCACATAATTCACGTCAAATATACATCTCCATCTTTTTTATATTATGATCAAAACTCAAATTCAACTCCCCGACGACCTGTACCACGCCCTCAAACGCGTCGCCGCCGAGAAAGAGTGGTCCCTTGCCGAGACGCTTCGTCGCGGTGCGGAGCAACTTCTTCAGCAATTTCCTCCGCCCCCGCCCGGCGCACCAGCTCCCGATCCGCAGACTTGGCAGCCCCCCTCCTCCACTACCTGCGGCTGGCACGGCCTGAGCGCCGAACAGCTCAAGGATGCTCACTGGCAAGACGTCGAACCCCGCCTCCCCGCGCCCTGATCCGCCCTAAGCGCCACGGCTCGGCCCCACGATGACCTCCCTCGACACTAACCTCCTCCTCTACGCTTTCAGTGCTGCCGCGCCCGAGCATCCCGTTGCCCACGCCTTTCTGGCCAGCCTCTCCCCCCTCGACGACGTTGTCCTCAGCGAATTCATTCTGGCCGAATTCTATCTCTAACTGCGCAACCCCTCCCTTTTCCCCTACCCCCTCGCCGCCCCGGCGGCCGTGTAAGTCATTCAAACCTACCGCCACCACCCCCGCTGGCGCATTTTGGGCTACCCAGCCGATTCCCTCGCCTCCCACGAAACCCTGCGGGAACACGCCGCCACCCCTCAGTTCGCCCGGCGCCGCCTTTTCGACACCCGCACTGCCGTGGCCCTCCGCCACCAAGGCGTCACCGAATTCGCCACCGCCAACGTGAAGGATTTCCAAGGCTTCGGCTTCACCCGCGTTTGGAATCCGTTGGCGTGAGGAGACAGGCGCTCGGCATGGGGAGTCCGTTTCGACTTGGCCGGCTGGTCAGCTCCTGCCGCGCGGACCCCAGTCCATTTTAAACGCCACTCAAGGTGATTGCAGAATGCAAAGTTTGCCCCCTTTTTTATCGCCCGGCCGGCGAATGCGACCAAGTGCTTGAGTCTTCTTTCGACTTCGTCCAAAGGCATTTTTTTCGGCTTTGTCCGACCTCGCGAAACCGCTTTGGTTCAGGGGCCATAATTCCCTCCGCGCTCAATAGCACACGCCGCCCATCGAAGGCTACGCAGCGCCGAAATTGAGATCCGCCGTTTTCGAGGGTAGGACCGCCGTTGTCGTAGGGCATCCGGTACATTTTGGGTCTCATGAGTTTTTCCTCCCCCTCGAGAATTCCTTATCATTTCCCGGCGCAGCCGAATCCCGATAAAACTCGACCCGCATCGCCAGCCGCACACCAGCCCTTATTGATTATCAGCGCGCAGTTGTTGCGATTTTCTTGAATGTTCTTGGCACGAACGTCGCGCCTCATCATCTGCTCTAACCGTCGCTGAGGTCTCGCCTAACTCACTTCGCCTGCCCCTTTGTTCGCGGATTCGCCAGAAACAAACTCCCATGCCCAATCGCGACCAGTCCGAACTCTTGGGCCGTATCCGCCCGTGTCTGCGGACCTGACCTTGAGACCCAAGTGGCTGCCAAACCTCGCGGAGATCCGCGGATCTCCGCCGGCGTGACGAATCGGAAAAGCACCTCCATCCTTTGCTCCAGTTAGCTCAACCCAACCACCTTCTCATGGAAACTTTGCCCACCAACGCTTCAAACGCCGACTTCTGGAAACGCAAACTCGCCGCCTTCCTGCACGA
>CAMDOF010000307.1 GCA_945903465.1 Opitutus sp. GAS368 | reverse complement strand
TTGAAAAGTTTCTGCGGCGTGTAGTGGGCAGTCTGGAGCGCGCAGACGCACTCCAACACGTCCTCGTCGGAGATCACATAGGTCGGCGAGGCGGAGAGCCGGCCCATCAGGTGATAGACGAGGGGGCGCAGGAGTTTTTCGCGCGAAGCTGGCAGATCGACGAGCTTGCTCGGGGTGTAGGCAACGACGTCGGTGCTTTTCGCCCCGCCGAAGCGCGCGACGTTGAGCGCATCCTCCAGCAGCGAATCGCAGGTCGTGCTGAGGTAGAGATCAAAATCGGTGATCTCGGCAAGTTTCACCAGCGCGGGCGGCGGGGCGAACGTTGACTCGCGCATGATGGTGCGGATGCGCGCATAAAGATCCTCGCGCCGGCCGCGCCCGGAGAGATGCCGCACGACGACATCGTTAAGCGTCGGCGGCGGCGCATCGGCGTCGACCGGCTGATTGAGGCGCGCCGCCAGCGAACGCGCGAGCCACGTGTAGAGATTTTCGGGTCCGGCGTCGGTCTGGACGACGCACAGCTCGGGGCCGATGATCGGGATGACGCGCTTTTCCTCGATGTAGTTGAGCAGGTCCTCCCACGCATCGTCGTCGAACGAAGCGCCGGCGGAAACGGGAGATTCGGCGGTGAGGGGCGGCATCGGGGTAATGCAGGGAGGAGGCGGAACGTCCAACGCTCAACACTTAACGCTCAATGCTTAAGTTTTCCGGCGGCGGCGAGGCCACGGGGCATCTTGCGCGGCAGCTCCCGCCGTAGCGGAATAAATGAGGGGGCCTTAACGACTCCTGCGAGCAGCCTGTCGGACTTGAAAAATAAAGGCCTCTGGAAGCGATTATTGGCGAGTTTGAGTTAATAAAAAGTCAAATATTGAGTCGCAAACGCCTTCAAGCGGCTAAGTCCGACGGGCTCCGAGGAAACTGGATTTGCGGGTGGGGAGGGGTTGGGGGGGAGGGGCATCGTGGGATTTGGATGAGTTAGCCGAAAGCAATCCGGCGACAGGAGTGTCGCCGATCCGGGGGGTGGAGGCCGATGGGATGCGCACCGAGGTTTTATTGATCAATGATTGCGAGGAAACTGGATTTGTGGGGAGGGAAGGGTTTTTGGGGGAGGGGCATCGTGGGATTATTGCTAGGAAACTGGATTTGCGGGGAGGAGGGTTTGGGGGAGGGGCATCGTGGGATTTGGATGAGTTAGCCGAAAGCAATCCGGCGACAGGAGTGTCGCCGATCCGGGGGGTGGAGGCCGATGGGATGCGCACCGAGGTTTTATTGATCAATTGATTGCGAGGAAACTGGATTTGCGGGGAGGGAAGGGGTTTGGTGAGCGGCGCCCCAGGCTGTTTTGAAGCGCGATATTTGGGGGGTAACCCGACGTAATCGCACAGAAGAACGTGAGGGCGAAGTATTGTGGCACCCAAAACTCAAAACTCAAAACCCCAAAGCCTGACCCCGTTCGGCCCTTTGCCCCCGGGTTAAGGAAGCCTTGACCAGGCTCTGTCGAGAGTCGCGACGTGACCCCGTTGGTTCATCTAAAATGATCCGCGGATACCGCTGGTGAGCCGGGTGCCGTAGATTGCGGCAGTCACCGGACGGTACCCGACTCCCTGATAAACGAAGGTCTTTTCATTGAAGACATTGGTCACGTCGACGAAGACATTCAGGCGCCGGCGATAGGCGTATTTGATGCTGAGATCGACCTTGTTGCGTGCCTCCTGATACTGGCGCTGGGCGGGGTCGTTGTTGTACGAGGTCAGCCCCAAGCCCACGTGGTTCAGCGAAGTGCGGACGGTCAGACCGTGCTTGAGGTAGGAAATCCCGAAGTTGCCCGTGCGCTTGACGAAGCCGGAGAGGTCGGAGAGCACGACCGTACCGTCGTACGTGCCCTCGGTTCGGAGAAACGTCGCGTTGGCGTAGACGCCGAATCCATTCATGAACCCGGGAAGGAAGGTGAGCTGCTGCTGGTAGTTGAGCTCCAGGCCGTCGACCTTCGCCCAACCGCCGTTCGTGCGCGTGCGGAGCACGTAACCTTCGTACAGCCCGTCAAAGCCGTTGTTCGATCCGCCGCCGACCACGGTGTCCGTGTTGAATGCGAAATCGACGAGGTTCTTGCGGAAGAGCCCGACGGTCACGAGGCCGATGTTGCGCGAATAGTACTCCGCGCTCAGGTCGTAGTTGTCTGAAAATTGCGGCTTCAGGCTCGGGTTGTTTTGACGGATGAGATTGTTGGCGGGATCGATGTCACTGCTGGGAACCAGCTGGCTGAAGTTGGGACGACCAATGCTGGTGGACACACTGGCTCGCAGCAGCAGGTCCGGCCGGAGCGCATAGCGGAGGTGCAGACCGGGGAAGGTGCTGGTGTAGCTGCCGTGCACGGTCTTGTTCTTGCCGAAGCGGTCCGCGATGGCGGTCTTGCTGCGGTCGAGCACGGGGCTGGTACCCGAGGTGTCGGTCCGTTCCGCCCGCACGCCGCCCAGAATGGTGAGCGCGCCAAGGCTGACGTTGCCCATCAGATAAGCGGAGTAAATGTCCTCGCCGGCTTTGTTGTCGTTTTGGAGCGCGTTCTGGAGCGAGGAATTGGCGTTGAAGGAAAACAGTTCCGGATGCTGCCGGCGCTCTCCGTGCATGGCGTCCCAGTTGGGCCAGACGGGACGCGGGTAGCGACCCAGAATTGGCGAATAATAATGTCCATCGTCGCGAAACCGGTTCAGGTTGTCGTCGCTTACGCCGTTGACCGGTCCGGCCCGGCGATCTGGCCCGACATAGGTCCACACGTCCTGATTGCGGTCCTGGCGTTTTTCCTGGCTGCGGTAGCGGAGGCCGGACTTGACGTAAAACGGCCAGGCGGTGGCGAAATCGCGCCGGAGATTAAACTGACCGGCGGTCACGCGATCTCGCGCAAGAAAGTCCTTTTGGTTCATCGCATTGACGAACGCGTTGTCGTAGTTCGAAACGTCGGGGCCCGAAAGCTGCGTGAACGCGGGGAAATGGAGCCGGTTCGTGCGATCAACCCGGTAGCCGACACCGTTCACGCGCATCACCAGATCCTCGCGCTTTTCATTGCCGGTGGAACGTGAGGAGGAGAGATCGTAATCCAGCCGGAGATGCGGGAAGTCGGACTTCCCGCCGATCTGCACCATGCCGGTCTTCACCGTGCGCGTGCGCGACTCCATTTCGTATTCTCCCTGGCCGTTGCGGAATTCGGTCACGAGGTCGTTCGCGAGGAGCACCTGCCCGCTGCTCAGCCGGACGCGGTACTTGTGCTGGCGCATCGCGTCCTCGAAATTATTATACAACGTATTGATGAAAACGCGCGTGCGGTCGCCCAGGCGGTAGTCGAGGCGCGCGCCGAGGCCGAGGCGGTCGAGGCGAATGTCATCCTCCGAATGCTGAAAGTCATTGACCGCCGCCGGAGCGTTGAAATTGGGATTGAGAAAGCCGGCGCGCACCGAGGCCTGCGGGGAAAAAGTACGGTTGAAACTGGCCGAGAGCGCGAGCCCCAGTCGGCGCTGTGGGCCAAACGTGTCGGAGTAGGCGAGGCTGGCGGACGGGTGCGATCGGAGGCGGGGCACATAGGTGTTGGCCCCAAGGCTGTAGTTGAAATCGCGCCCCTTCCGATCGAACGCGGTGCGCGTGCGGAGGTTGATTTTTCCGCCTATGGAATCGGCGTCCATGTCGGGGGTCGGTGATTTAATCACCTCGATCGATTCGATCGAATTGGTGGAGACCTTGTCGACCTCGAAGGAGCGGTCGGTGCTCCGCGTGGTCGCGCCGGCCAGGAGCGTGCCGTCGACGGAGACGGAGTTGAGATCGGGATTGATCCCGCGAACAGAAACACGCAGCACTTCGCCGCCTTCGTCGATCACCGGCACGATCCCGGGTAACTTGAGGAGCAGATTGCCGAGGTTGCTGTCGGCGACATTGCCGAAGGCATCGGTCGAAACGACGTTCTGCACGTTGGGCGCCGCGCGCTGCTGGCTGATGGCCCTGGCCTGTCCCTCGCGGACGGCCGAGACGTTAAAGGCTTCGAGTCGGTAGACGGCGGCGGTGATTTCGGCGTTCACCTGAGTGGTTGTGTTGGCTCTGACCGTCAGCTCAAGGCGGGTCGAATCCAGGCCGGTGTACTCAAAGGTCAGCGTGTGCCCCCCCACGGGGACGGAGTTCAGCCGAAAGTAGCCGCCATCGCCAGAGACGGTGGTCAGGCGCGGGCTGTCGGCGACGGCGATGCTGACACCTGAGAGGTAGGCTCCAGTGGCGGCGTTGAGGACGCGGCCCGTGATGGCGCCGGCGGCGGCGGATTGCGCTGACACCGGGGCGGCACACCCCATGAGGTGAAGAGCGAGGAGGCCGGTGAACGGCAGAATTCCGCTTCGAGAAAGCCAAAAAATCATGGTGGTAAGGATTGATCTTGTTAGTGCTAGGAAACTGGATTTTCGGCGGGGTCAGGCAAAAAGGGTCTGGGTCAGGCAAAGGGTTGAACGAAGCCGCTGCGCGGCGCAGAGATTTGGGAGCGGTGCGGCGGGGGTAACGCATGGGGACGGATGACCGTGGGTGAACGGGTGCGGTGGGGCAAGACTGGTGGGGATGTCCTCCCATAAATCCACGAAAAAGGGTGCCGCGG
>CAMDOF010000306.1 GCA_945903465.1 Opitutus sp. GAS368 | reverse complement strand
CGGTGAGTGTGGCGGGGAAAGAAGCGACGGTGGGGTTTCACGGTGGCTGATAACGGTGGGCGAACCAGAGGATCCCCTTCGTGCGCCGAAAGCCGCCCCAGTGGAAGAAGTCGGGCACATGAAAGTCCCGGGGCCGGCGCTCGGCGCGCTTGGGCTGCCCGCAGAGGAAAATCGCCACCGCGCGCAGCGCCGCGTAGCACGGGGTCGCGTTCGGATCGCGGACCGGACTTTGGTCCTCGCGATAGGTGCGGTCGCGGCGGTGGTGGTGGCCGTTTTCGATCGCGCCCCAGTGCTCGCGCACCGCGGCCAGGAGCTGGTCCGGCGTGGCCGCGCTCGCCGCGCGACTGGTCAGACCGAAGACCCCTCGATGGCGGGCTCGACCGCGGTGCCTTTCCAGACGTGCCGCTCGATGCGCAGGAGTTGCGCGGCGCCGGCGAAGTTCGTGGCGAACGGGTCGGTGGGGCCGACCCTGATCCGGCGCCACTCGCGGCGACCGTGGTCTTTGTCGAACGCCTCGGCGTAGGCGTGCGTGGCGGCGTACGTGCGCGCCTCAGGCGTGCCGGACGGAGGGGGAAACCGCCCGGCAGTTGGCTTTGGGCGAGGGCTTCCAAGGTGGGTTGGTTACCTTTGGCCAGGACGAGGTAGTCGGCGTCTTTTTCGTAGACGAGGAACCGTGCGTGCGCGCGCTGACAGTGCTCGGCGTCGGCGGTGACGAGCACCCCGGCGAGGGGCAGCGACTCAAGCAGCGGGCGAAAGGCGGGGATCTCGTTGGATTTTTCCGCGAGGGGATTTGATTGAGCAGGCGCTGGGTGTGGTGGGTGACCGCGCTCATCAGGTGCACGGGCCGGCCGTCCTTTTGGCGCGAGGACTTGACGGTTTTATCGTCGACCGCGACCGCCGTGTATTTTTCCGGGTCGTGCGCGGCCAGCCACTCGGCCAGCACGGCGTGGAACTGAACTTGATCGAGTCGCTTGAAAGCGCGACGGAAGGTCGGTTCGCTGGGCACCTGCCGCACGCCGGTCGGCGGGTGCGGGCGGCAGCGCAGATGGCGGCGTTGGGGCTGGCTGAGCTCGCCGGCAAACCGGGCGAAACCTTTGGGCCCGCGCTCGCCCGCGACGGTGGCGACCGCGGCGATTGTCAGGATGGTGGACAACAGGTGGCGGCGACCGCGGGGCGCGCGCGGGTCGGTGAGCTGATCGTGGAAACACTGCCACAACGAGCCGAGCTGGGCGGACTTGTAGGCGCACCGCGGCAAGGGCTCCGGCACTTGCGCGGCCAGGTGGTCTGGCAGCGTCTCGGCCCTCAGCCACGCCTGCGCCTGCGGTGGAGCGCACGCACCCAGAGCTGTTTGGGATGATCGAGATCGACGTAAAAATCGCGATAGTCGCGGGCAAAACCGCCGGTCGGGCCGAGGGCGCTCCAGCCGGCCGCCTTGTATCAGGTTCCTTCATACCGCTCCGGATCGACGAAGCTCTCGACCACCAGCCCGGTGTGCCCGTGGGTGGCGAGCCAGTCGTCGGCCAGGCGCCGGGTGCAACGGGCGAGCAGGGGGCTGGCGAGATTCGGATAGAGGGCGCGTTCGGCCCGGATCAGAAAACGACGATTTTGCGCGATCAGGCGCAGCCGGGCGGCGCGCTGGCCCTCGGACCAGCCCAGCCAGCCACCCCGCGGCCGCAGGCGCAACGCAGGGCTCGACCAGCCGAACAGGGCGAGCCACCGCCCGTCGGCACCGACCGCCATGTAGCGGAGCGTCTCGCCCACGAGGTTGGCGTTGTGCAGAGTGTGCTCCGCGCACAGCGTTTGATCAAACTGGGGACGTTCGTCGGGCAGGATCAGGCGCAGTTCGAGGGCGGGCAGCCCGGGCAAAGCCAATGCGGGATCGGAGTCGATCATGCGCCCAGCGCAACCCTACCCAATCTGATACGTGAGAAAAAACGATTATCCTCCTCCGCCTCAGACATCCCGTGTGATAGATAACACCGTCGTGGGCGTGGCTCCAAGCGTTGTTCGCCGCGTTGGCGCGGTGGTTCGAGCCTCGGACCAAGACCCAGTGGTTCGGTCGCACCGTGCGGCTCGCCGATGGCACGGGTTTCTCCAGGCCGGATACCAAAGCGAAGCGCCAACGCTGGCCCTATGCCGGCGGGCAGAAAAAAGGCGGCAGATTTCCCACCGGCAAACTCCTCGGCCTGTTTTGTCTGCAAACCGGCCGGTTGATCGCGTTGGTCGAGGGCACTTGGCAACAGCACGATCGGACTCTCACGCGCCAACTGCTGGGTTGGTTGCACGCCGGTGAGGTGCTGGTGGCCGATCGCGCCTTTGGCGGCTGGTTTTTTCTCCTCCAATTGCTGGACAGGAAAGTCGACTTTGTGATTCGGCGACACCAAGCCCGCACCCTGCGTTCCCGCCGCTATCGCTCGTGGCAGGAAGCCTGGGAAAAGCCGCACCGCCCGTGCGGACGATCGAGATGCTCCTGAAAAAACGTCAGAAAATCCTGACGGTGCGCCTCGTGCGTTTTGGAGTGCAAGTGCGTGGGTTCCGCACCCAGAGCGTGATCGTCGTCACTTCGTTGCTCGACGTAAAAGCCCTCCCCGCCTCCGCCATCGCCGAACGCTCCGCCCGCCGCTGGCAGGTCGAACTGCACTTCCGCCAAATCAAGACCAACCTCGCAGTCGAGGTCCTGCGCGGCCTCTCGCCCAGCATGATCGAACGCGAAAGCTGGAGGTACGCCATCGCCGATAACTTGGTCGGGGCATGGCTCCTCGAGGCCAGCCTCGCCCGTGCCGTCCCCATCGAACGCCTCAGCTTCAAAGGCGCCCTCGACGCCTGCAGGCCCGGGCCGATTGCGCCCTCCACTCTCGCCGCCATCGCCGGGCTGGCCCGCCGCACTCCCAGCGGCTCTGGCGCGCGGCCAGCCCTGCGCCCTCCACTCTCGCCCCCATCGCCGGGCCGGCCCACCGCACTCTCCTCGCCCGCCTTGCCGACAATCTCGTGCCCCACCACCCCGGCCGCAGCGAGCCCCGCGCCCGAAAACGACGGCCGAAAAATTACCTGTTCTGCACCCGCCCGCGCCGGCGGATTTGCGTATCCACTTATCGGATACTGAGATGATCGCCGTTTCGTTTTTTACTCGATGGCGCTCAACTATTTTGACCCACCTCTGCTCAGTTAAACTGATCCACCGGTGATTTGCTTCCTTGTCCACGGAGTTCCGGTTTTTTCCACGTGTTCGAGGCGGAAAGAGCGTTCATGCGCATGAACGAGGGCCAATTTATGTGAGGAGAAGTGGATCAGTTTAAGTGAGCGACATCGCTTCACTCGTGGCTTATCTAAGCGCCATTCAACATTGACTCTTTTTCCTGCCTTGAGCGGGTGCACCGTGTTGGGAATCGGCGGTGTCGTCGCCTACGCGTGGTGGGACTTCCCCTTCCAGAGCCCCGCTATTCTCCTGACCTCGTGTGTCCTCGGAGTCGCCGTCACGCTCTGGACGCGATTCGAGGAATTGAACGTCCGCTGCTGACGCGGCGCGGCGGATCGATCCCATTTGACCGAGCGGTGTCCCTTCGCGTCCCCGTCGACCGTCGTCCACCCTCCGACCGCCTTTCTTACTAATAACGATTAATCCTCATCCGCTAACTTTCTGCCTTCGTGTGAGTCATTCATGAGGATGGCAGATGGAGAAAATTGAGGCCGGGGAACCGGGCGAAGTCGGCATCGAAGGAGACGAGGCGTCCGCCGCTGGCGATGGCGAAGGCCGCGAGGTAGGCATCCGTCCACAGGCGGTGGGGCAGCGCGGTTGCGGTGGTCAGGGATTGGAAATGAGTTTCCAAATCTGCGGGTTCGGCCAGAAATAGGGTATTGGGAAGTGCTCTGAATTCCTGATAAATCGACCACGCTTCGGCGTTGGTTTTTGGGTTCACGACGACTTTGAGGCTGGTGGCTAGGCGCAGGAAGCCCAGCATGGTCATGCGACAGAAGGCGAACTGGCTGGCCCCGTTTTGGCTCCAATAGGCCTGAGCCACGGGGTGGTGAATGTGTCTTTTATCAACGAGCGCCAACCAGAGATTGATATCGAGCAGGTCAGTCATGATTTTGGCTGAGACTGGCTGGAGGCGCGGTGGAAATTCTCGATTTCTTCCTCGTCAAGAATGGCGTAAAGCTCGGCGTTTGTGCGATCGGGAGTTATCGGTTCACCAGCAACTCGCTCCCAAGCGACGGGGAGTGGATGAGGATTCTTGCGAGGAGCGGTGTCCTTTTCCCGCGTTTGCTGGGCGCGCAAACCAGCCTCGATGTAATTGGCGAGCAGGTTTTTGAGCGTGATGCCTTGCTGAACAGCGCGGGTTTTTACTTCCTTAAAAAGCGGGTCGGGTAGCTCGAGGGTGGTTCTCACAGCAGAAATCTGGCATTAAAGCATGAAGATGCAATGATGTCTTTATGCGTGTCGCTTGCTTTGGGCGGGAATCGATGGGGGAACTTTCTGGGCCCACGCGGTCGGTTCCATCGCGGCACGGTCAGTTTTTTTCACGGAGACTATTTCTGTGGTGTCTCACGCTGAAATCAGAAAACGGATACGAGTTTTTCCAGGAACAAGTCGGAGGTGAACCTGGTTGGGCCGGGCGGAGCGTGGTCAGGATTCCGGGAAGAGCGTGAGGATCGAGTCGCGCCGTGGCAGAGGGTTGTCGTGGCTGGCTGGATTTGTTAGGCCACGGGGATGC
>CAMDOF010000305.1 GCA_945903465.1 Opitutus sp. GAS368 | reverse complement strand
CGCCGGCGAAGAGCGCGCCGAGTAAAACGGTGGCGCCGAGGACGGCGCCGGCGAGCACACCGAGATAGGCGGCGCGATAGTGCGCGACACTGCGGAGGACGTAGTGAAACGCGTTCATGGTGGCGACGAGTCGTGGGGAATCAGGCTACTAAACCCCTCCCGGATCCGATCCCCCCGGAAATCCAGTTTCCTATCAGCCCCGCCCCAGAATCGGATTCTGGCCGTGACAGAAAGAAACAGCGTGCGCGAGGACGCAGATCGTGCATGCAGGTGAGCGGTTCTTTCCGCGAGGCAAGCTATCCATCGTCAATGCAATGGTGTTTTTTTAAGCCCGTCTATCAGTCTGATGCCGAAGGCCGTGTGTGGTGTCATTGGTGGCGAGTCCGCGCAAGCGGTTCCGACCCCGGTTAGGAGTTTACCGCATCCCTTTTCACCCTTCGGGCCGCCGCGGCGAGCGCCACCAACGCCCATGTCAAAAAAATCCTCCCCTCTTCCGCCCAAGAAGCCGATGATCACCTGCCTGCGCCGCCCCGGCAGGCAGGCACAGACCGTGATTCATCCCGATGCCGCCGGCATCGATTTAGCCGCCGAAGTGCATTACGTCGCCGTGCCCGCGGACCGCGATCCGCAGCCGGTGCGCAACTTCGGGACTACGACCGATCAACTGATCGTATTGGCTGACTGGTTACAGAAGTGTCAGATTCGTACGGTGGCGATGGAGTCGACCGGAGTATATTGGATCCCGCTGTTCGAACTGCTGGAGGCCCGCGGGCTGGAAGTCTGCCTAGTCAACGCCAAGCACGTGCGCAATGTGCCCGGCCGCAAAAGTGATGTGCAGGACTGCCAGTGGTTGCAGTTCCTGCACACCGTGGGCCTGCTCCACGCTTCGTTCCGACCGGCGATCGAGGTCTGTGTCGTCCGCACGCTGCTGCGGCATCGCGACAGCCTGGTGCGGGCGGCCAGCGCGCACCTGTGGCGCCTGCAAAAGGCCCTCGATCAGATGAAGGTGCTGCTGCATCGCGCGGTCACCGACATCACGGGCACGACGGGGCTGGCCATTCTCGACGCGATCGTCGCGGGCGAACGCGACCCGCAGAAGCTCGCCGCGCACCGCGACCACCGCTGCAAGGAGAGCGTGGCCGAGATCGCCGCCGCGTTGAAAGGCGACTGGAAAGTGGAGCAGTTGTTCACGCTGCGCCAGTCGCTGGCGGCGTGGCGCTTCCACCATCAACTGGCCGACGAATGCCTGATGGAGATTCACCGCCTCGCCGCCGGGATCGAGAGCCGCACCGAGGAGGCGCCGCCGCCGCCCGCCAAGCGGGGCAAGCAACCGGACGAAGTGGTGCGCACCCTGCTTTTCCAGAAGTTTGGCGTGGACGTCACGGCGGTGGACGGCGTCAACACCCACGTCGGCTACACCCTCCTCACCGAAGTCGGTCCCAACTTGGACCGCTTTGCCAGCCCCGAGAATTTCGCCTCGTGGCTGGGATTGTGCCCCAACAACAAAGTCAGCGGTAACCACCAACTCAGCGTCAGCACCTTGCCGGTGTCCAACCGGCTGGCGACGGCGTTGCGCATGGCGGCGCAATCGTTGAGCCGCGTCGAGTCACCGCTGGGTGACTGGTTTCGGCGCATGCGCGCCAAACTGGGGCCGGCCGGGGCCGTCACCGCCGCCGCCCACAAATTGGCGCGGATCCTCTACTCCATGATCAAGACGGGCACCGCATTCGACCCCACCAAACTCGGCAATCCCGTCCTCACCCGCCAACGCAAGGAGCGCTCCCTGCGCAAGCAGGCCGCCCTCCTCAGCTTCTCCCTCCAACCAGCAAATGCCGGCGCTGTTTCTTAGGAGGAGCCCCCGCCCCAAAATCGGATTTTGGCCGTGACGGAAAGAAAACACCCGTACGCAGCGCAGGAGCGTTTTACGAATGCTGTTTCTTAGGAGCCTCCCCACCAAAACAAGTTTTGGCCCCGACGGGAAGAAACAGCTTTCCAGGCCCACCAACGACTTGCAGAAGCTGTTTCTTACCAAGGAGCGCACCGCCGAGAACGGAGTAAAACGTGTTTGATTTCATGATGCTATGTGCTGGGGCGATGCGGTCTGGTGCCGAGCGCGAGAGGGTGGGTGGTGGGGGAGCGAAGCACGCCTTCGTGGCCACCATCGGCGACAGGAGTGTCGCCGGTCCGTCGGATGGGCGACACTGTTGTCGCCCCTGCTGCATGGGAGCCCACCCACTAAAACAAGTTTTGGCCCCGACTGGAAGAAACAGATTTCTCCGCTCACCAACGACTTGCAGAAGCTGTTTCATGGGAGGAGGGAGGAGAGGAGGGCGGAAATCTGGTGGGGCCGTCGCCAAAGGCGAGAACGGAAGCAATTGGTGCCGCGTGAAAGGGACAGGGAAGCCTCGCGCGCGCGCTTGCAGTGACCCGCGCGAACGATTTCGTTGGGCCGTTGCCCGAATATCCCATGCGAACAGCATTTTTTCTGAGCCTGCTCGTTCTGAGCGGTGCGCTCTGCCCGCCGCTCCTGGGCGCCGCCGAACCGCTCGTGGCGGTGGGCGTCGCGCGGATTGACATTACGCCGGAGTTGCCGATCCGACTTTCGGGGTATCAGTCGCGGCCGACGGAGGCTGCGCGGGTGGAGATGCCGATGACGGCGCGGGCGCTGGCGATCGGGTCGGATGCGGACGGGCCGGTGGTGATCGTGACGGCGGAGGTGATTGCGGTGAGCGAAGGGTTGAGCGAGGCGGTCGCGGCGGCGGTCCGTGCGAAGTATCCGGCGATCACGCGCGAGCGCATCGCGGTGTGTGCGACGCACCAGCACACGGGACCGGCGATTGCGGGCACGATTCCATTTATGTTTTCGCGCGATTTGCCCGCGAACGAGCAGGCGCGGATCGCGCGTTACACCGCGAGTCTGCAGCAGAAACTCATCGCGGTGGCGCTGGCGGCGTTGGCGGACCGAAAGCCGGCGCGGCTGGCGTGGGCGCAGGGCCAGGCGGAGTTCGCGGTGAACCGCCGGCTGATCGTCGACGGCAAACACACCGGCTACAAAGCGACGCTGGGCGGACCGGTGGATCATGCGTTGCCCGTGCTGCGGGCGGTGGATGAGCAGGGCAGGGTGCGCGCGGTGCTGGTGAACTACGCGTGCCATTGCACGACGCTCAAGGGCGGCGACAACTACGTGCATCCCGATTGGGCCGGGGAGGCGGCGAAACGAATCGAGGGAACGAACGGCGGTGCGGTGGCGTTGGTGGCGATTGGTTGTGGCGCGGATTCCGATCCGCAGCCGCGCGGGTTGGCTGCGGTGGCGACGAACGGGGGCGGCGTGGCCGAGGAAGTGGCGCGCGTCATGGCCGGCGAAATGCGCGCGGTGGGTCGGGTGACGCACGCGGCGTTTCGGCGCCTTGAACTGCCGTTGGGCCGCACGGTGCCGCGGGAAGAACTCGAGGCGCGGCTGAAAGGAAAACCGAACGTGGCTTACGCGGCGGCGCAATTTTTGCGACAACTCGACGCCGGGAAACCGATACCGTCGGCGGTACCGTATCCGGTGCAGGCGTGGGCGTTTGGCTGGGATTTTGCGATGGTTTTTCTCGGCGGCGAAGTGGTGGCGGAGTATGCGCTGCGTTTGAAACGCGAACTGGGGGGGGCGCGCCTGTGGGTGAACGCCTACGCGAACCACGTGCCCTGCTACATTCCCTCGCGGCAAGTGCTCCAGGAAGGCGGCTACGAAGCGGACCACGCGATGGATTATTACGGCTGGCCGACGCGCTTGGCCGAAGACACCGAAGATCGAATCGTGCGCACGGTGCATGAACTTTTGCCCGCGAATTTTCTGAAGGGCTCGCCGCGATGAAGTACTGGTGGCGAATGAGTGTGAGCGTCGTCGTGGGTGTGGGCTTGGTCGCGACTGCTCTGGCCTACAAGGAAGTGGCGCCGCCGGAGAAAGTCGTGCTCCCGGCGGCGCGGAGTCCGGCGGCCTCGCAGGCAGCGATCAAGGTGTCGGCCGGGTTTGAAGTGG
This sequence comes from Opitutus sp. GAS368, assembly GCA_945903465.1. Classification (GTDB taxonomy): domain Bacteria; phylum Verrucomicrobiota; class Verrucomicrobiia; order Opitutales; family Opitutaceae; genus ER46. Next base: position 716 of record CAMDOF010000305.1, on the reverse strand, counting down.
AGCTCGTCGCGGCCGAGCCGCTGGTGCGGGATCCGATCAATCTGGCGTGGGGCGCGGACGGGCGGATGTGGGTGGTGGAGATGGCGGACTATCCGAATGGGATCGATGGGCACGGGAAACCCGGTGGGCGTATCCGCGTGCTGGAGTCGACGCGGAGCGACGGACACTTCGACAAGGCGACGTTGTTCGCGGACGGACTCAAGTCGCCGACGTCGGTGTTGCCGTGGCGCGATGGCGTGCTGGTGACCGCGGTTAATCCCCGCCCGGATCCGATCCCCCTGAAAATCCAGTTTCCTTTCAATAGCTGCCACCCGCCCCGAAAGTCGCGCCGGCGGCCACCGGGCAGGGATTCCTGTTCGACGACGATTGCTCCCAGCCCGCTTCGGCCGATGGCGAGCCGGTGTTCTGGACCGGCGGCGCCGAATCGGCCGGCCCCGCCGAAACCTTCGTCCAGGCCGATGCTCTGGAGTCAGTTTGAAAACTCACTCCTTGACAGTGAGCAGCCGGAGGGCTGTCTCCTCGCATCGTGATCGCTGCCCCCGACGCCCCGATATTTACCAACGTGCCGTCAAAACCGAATGAGTTATTGAAATTTCGCCGCGAGATCTGCGTAAACCGACTCTTCGCGCTGCTGGCAGGCCTGATGGGCTTGAGAGCTGGGGGACCAAAGGGGTCTGATTCAGTTTCTACCGGTCACCCTCCCCTTAAACCCCTCC
>CAMDOF010000304.1 GCA_945903465.1 Opitutus sp. GAS368 | reverse complement strand
ACGGACCAGTGCTGGAGCCGCGGATCGACGGCCGCCGCGCGGTCCACGTCGCTTTCCGGCCAGACGGCGCCCGCCTCGATCCACGCCTTCACGAGCGCGATCTCGCCGGCCGACAGCGGATCGGCCTTGGCCGGCATGCGTTCCTCCTCGTCAGTGGAGGTGATGCGCTGAAAGAGCGGGCTCTTCGCCGGAGCGCCGGCGACGACCGCCGCACCGTCGTGTCCGCCCTTCAACGCGAAGCGCCGCGCATCGAGCCGCAGCTCGCCCTTCTGTTTCTGGGGGCCATGGCATTCGACGCAGTGCCGCTGCAGAAGCGGTCGGATGTCGTGCTCGAAACTGGCCGCCGCCGCGGCAACCGGAAGCGCGACGAAAATAAAAAAAGGCCACCTCATGGTTTTCCGCCCTTTTCTTTGCCCGCTCCCTTGACGTCGTTCTTGAGCGCCTCGTCGCGCGAATTGAACAGCGGCTTTCTGGCGTCGTCAGCGGGGATGGGTGTCAAATCTCTTGCGCCGGCTTCCTTCATCCAAGCCGTGAAGAGTTGCTTCATCTCCATAACCTTCTCGGGTTGCCGCTGCCACCGCGCCTTGTTCTCGCGCGGCGCGAATTCCCATGCGCGCTTGGCCGCCTGCGTGGCGAGGGCGACCTCCGGCTTCCCGAGATCCCGGACTTGAGCATAGTGAGCGGAGGCATCCTGTGGTGAGAGCAACAGCACGGCGAGGGCGGTGATCAACGGTCTCATAAACTTTGACGCAATACTTAGTCCCTTTTTTCCGGCGTTCCCGGCACATACTCCAGCCGTCCGGAGGCGCCGAGCTTCTGGCGGTGAACCGCGACGATCTTCTCGAGGTTGTTCATCTGCGCCTCGAGGTCGGCCGGATCCTCCGGCATGGCGGATTCATCGCGCGTGCCCTTCAGCCAGGCACCGAGCACGCCGCGCAAGCGGTCGAGCGTGGCGCGGTTCCGCGCGTCACCGGCCAGGTTGTTCAACTCGAACGGATCAGCCTCCAAGTCGTAGAGTTCTTCCGACGGACGCTGCGCCGCCATGAATTTCCGCTGATCGGCGTTGAGCTTCCCCTCGGAGTGGAGCTGGCGCATGCGGTTGTAGGTGGGATTGCTGACCTCGGCGTAGATCATCCGCTGCAGGTAGGGCCGCTCCGGCTCGAAGTTGCGGATGTATTTGAAACGCGCATCGCGCACCGTGCGCACGCGGTCCGGCGTGTCGTCGATGCGGTCGCGCGCGCCAAAGACGTAGTCGCGGATCCTCGCGCCGGGTCCGAATATCGGCCAGCCATCGAGGCCCTCGGCTTTCACGCCCGCGAGAGCGAGCGTCGTGGCGTGAACATCCAACAAGCTCACCAGCGCATCGCTCGCGCTGCCGGGGTTGAGCAACGCCGGCCAGCGCACGAGGAGCGGAACGCGGAAGCCCTGCTCGTAGCTGTAGTATTTGCCGCGGAAGTCCTCGCGCCCGTGATCGGCGAAAAAAAAGACCACGGTGTTCTCCGCGAGACCTTCGCGTTTCAACAACTCCAGCACGGCGCCCACCTTGGCATCGAGCGCGGCCAAGGAATCGAGATACGCCGCCCAGTCATCGCGAATCACCGGATCGTCCGCGAGATAGGGAGGCAGCTTCACGGTGGCGGGGTCGACCGGGTTGCTCGCGGCCTTGCGATAGACACGGTGCGTTTCGGAGAGATTTATCTGCGCGTAGAACGGCGCGCGCGCCTTGAGATCGCTCCAATTGGCGCTGTCGAACTCCTTGCCGGTTTGGAAAAAATTCCAGTCGGTCTTTCCGGTGCCCTTGAAACCGAGTTCCGGCGGCAGCTCGCGGATGTTCGCGGTGAAGTAGCCCGCGTCGCGCAGGCGCTCCGGCAGCAACTTCACGCCGGCCGGACGCGGATACGCCGCCGTGCGATGGCTGCGATGATTGGACGCGCCGATGCGGGTCTGGAAAACACCTGTCATAAACGCCGAGCGCGACGCCGAGCAAACCGACGCCGTTGAGAACGCGTTGCGATAGAGCCGCGATTCGCCGGCCAGCCGGTCGATGTTCGGCGTGCGTGCGGCGGTGTTGCCATAGCAACCGAAGTCAGGGCACGCATCCTCGGCGATGAGCCAGAGGATGTTTGGCTTGTTCGGCGCGCGCCCGCTGGCGGCGGGAAGCGCGGTCAGCGGTGCGAACAGCAGGACAAAGAGAAGGGTGGGAGTGTAGTTCACGGCGACAGGCTGACTCACCGCTCCGACGCAAGCGGCAGCGCTTTGATCCACGCGAGATTGAAGACGTAGTGATTCTGACTCGTGACCAGTTGGATGCGGCCGTCGCGCGACTGGGTGATGGCGAGATAACCGGTGGGTTCCGCCAGCGTGTCGCTCACCTGAAATCGGACGTGAGTGCCGGGAGCGGTCGCTCGCTGCGGCCCGCCCGGTGTTAACAGCCGGCGATCGGGCCACGTCTTGCCTTCGTCGTGGCTCACCGCGGCGAAGAGGCCGTAGCCGGTGAAGTCGCCGCCGGTGGATTTGAAGACGAGGCCCTTCCGATCCTTCCACTCGCGCCACTGGTCGGTGAAGGAGCACAGCAGAATCGGCCCCTCCTTCAGTCGAATCATCACGGGCTTTTGCGTGTTGCTGACAACGGGGAACTCACTGATTTCCCACTGCCAGGTTTCGCCCAAGTCGCGGGAGTAGCTGACCGGCATCTTGAGATTGAAACGCTCCTGCTCGGCCTGGCCCGCGCTGAGGCGGCCGAAGGCCATCAGGCGTCCGTCGGCGAGCTCGACGATGGGCGCGTGGATGCCGGCGATGAACGGCCCGCTGCCGCCGGGCCGGAGGTTGTCGCCGCCACGCAAGTCGCGACCGCGCGACTGCCACGTCCGGCCGTGGTCGCGACTGACGACGAGCGACGAGTTGTCATAGGACATCGCGATTACGCCGTCCTTGGTGAGGATGGGATTGTTGGCGGGCTCGCCGCGGGGGCGCAGCACCTCGGCCTTCGACCACGTCACCCCGTTGTCGGTGGAACGGCGCACGAGATTGTCGCCGTGGCCTCTCGCCTCGACGAAATGGTAGAGCGTCTTGTCACCGTCCCACCAGATCTTCGGCGCGTGATCGTTCACGTCCTGCGCATCCCAGAACGGCGACGCCGGCTCCCACTCCTTTGCCCCGAAGCGGAGGCGCGAAGCCGCGTTCGAGGTGGTGAGATCGGTTTCGCCGAGCGTCGAGAACCACACGGCGAGAAGATCGCCGTTCGGGCATTCGGTGATAGACGGACTGTGATTCTGGCTGATGAACACGGGGCCGACGGCTCCCGGCGGAATGCGCACGAACAGCTTCGGTCCGTCGAAGAACGGATCATTCGCTGGCGGCGTCGGCGTCTTGAGCGCGGGCTGAATCACGTCCCGCGCGTTCAGCGGCGGCGGCGCCACCGACAGCATTTTTCCCTTCGGCAGTTCGCCCTGCACGACGCGAAACCCGATGCGCTCGCTCGCGGAGTTCGGCACCCACGAGCCGCGATTCGCGGAGCGCAGGAAGCGGATCATCGCAGACTGATGGCCACCCCGAAACACGCGGCAGTCGCCGTCGGCACGACCGAGCGGATCGGTCTGCGCGGCGCTCTCATACGGCCCGTGCCAATCGAGGCACCACTCGGCGACATTGCCGTGCATGTCGTGCAGGCCCCAGATATTCGGAGTCTTTTGTGCGACGCGCAGCGAACCCGCGCCGCCGGCTCGCGATTCCTCCGCCGGATGATCCAAGCCGAGGATGTCGCCCTGCTTCAACGCCGTCGCGGAGGCCTTGCTCGCGGCGCGCCAGTCATACTCGCGCGGCATTGGGCCGGGCGGAAAGTAGACCCCGCGATAGTTGTCCTCGCCGAACCACTTCTGGTGTCCATCCGGCAGCGTGTCGCCGGTGTGGAAGAGCGTCGACGTGCCCGCGCGGCACGCATACTCCCACTCCGCCTCGGTCGGCAGGCGGTAGGTCTTGCCCTCCTTCTTCGAAAGCCACGCGCAGAAGGCCACCGCCCGCTCCCATGTCACGCCGCTCGCCGCGTCATCATCGGCCGGCTTGGCCTGCGCGTCGTTCCTTTTGAAGTTGGGATCGAACTGCCGGTATTGCGCCACCGTCACCTCGGTGCGACCCATCAGGAACGACCGGGTAATCGTGACCCGGTGCGCGGGCCTCTCATCAAAATCGATCCGGGAAAAATCTCGGTGCATTTCGGCCATCCGCTTGGCCCCAAGGTAGTCCACCAACGGCGGGCCGTCCTGACCCATCGTGAACGTGCCCGGCTCGATGCGCACGAGCTGCATGCCGAGGGAGTTGGTGACGTGCTTCGGCGCCTCTGCGGCGCGGAGGGCAGCGAACAGTGCAAGGGCGGAGAAAGGTATAATCAACGCGTGGAGTTTCATCGACGAAAGAGCCAGGTCACCGGTGGGCGTGCTTCAACACGAACTCGACCAACTCGCGGCAGCGGAAGAAACCCTCCCAATGTGTGTGCCCTTGGCCGGGAGGAACGATCAGTTCCATTTCTCCGCCGAGCGCGCTGTAGCGGGATTTCAGCAGAGCTGAGTTGGCGTCGAGCGGCACGAGCGTATCGGCGTCGCCGTGGATGGCAAAAAACGGGATCTTCGCCGTCGCCAGCGGCGCAAGGCGATCGATGGGGTTGTGCGCGGCGAGGTTTTTCTCCAGCTCCGCCGGTGTCATCCCGTAGGCGGGCGCGGCTTTGGCGAGGCCTGGCCAACTGGCGAGATCACACA
>CAMDOF010000303.1 GCA_945903465.1 Opitutus sp. GAS368 | reverse complement strand
GGGCGCTTCGCCGCGATCTCGCGAAACAGACCGCAGATCACGCCTTGGGGAAAATTGTAGGCTTCAATTTGGTTCTCCAGCGCCAGCCGGCCCAGCTTCGGCGCGAGATTCCAGTGTCCTCCCACCACGCGCTTCACGAGCCCGGAATGAGCGAGGTGATTCAATCCGCGCTGACCGCGATCACCTTGGCCGGCCGCGTAGACCAGCGTGAGGTCGCGCGGCGCCTCGGTTGCGAGAAAACGTTTTTCCAACGCCGCCGTCAGGGCCTCGGGGTGACCCGCGCCCACAAAGCCCCCCACGGCGACGGTTGCGCCGCTCGGAATCGCGGCCACCGCCTCGTCGGCCGCCACGATGCAGGCCGCACCTCTCATCCGCGCCAGCCTCCGTTGACCTCGATCGTTTGCCCGCTGACGTAGGCCGCGAGCGGCGAGCAGAGGAAAAGGGCGACGTTGGCGACGTCCTCGGTCGCACCGAAGCGCGCCAGCGGAATATTTTTCATCATCTCGGCCCGAACGTTTTCGGGGATCGTTGCCGCCATCGAAGTTTCGATCACGCCGGGCGCAATCGCGTTGGCCCGAATCCCACGCCGCGCACCCTCGCGGCTGACCACGCGCATCATCGCCTGCACTCCGGCCTTGGCGGCGGCGTAGTTCGCCTGACCGTAAAACCCCTGGATCGCCGCGATGCTGCCCATGCTGACGACCGCGCCGCCGTCGCGCATGATTTCGAGCCCGAATTTGCAGCAGTGAAAAACACCCGAAAGATTCACGTCGATGACGGCGTTCCATTCATCGAGCGACATCTTGGCCAGGGAACGATCGCGCAGAATCGCCGCGTTGTTGATCAGGAAATCAATGCCCCCTAAACGCTGCTTCAAATCCTGCATCATGGCTTGAACCGCGGCGGGGTCGGCCACATCGGCCGCCAACGCGCACGCACTGAGCGGCCGCAACGCATTCAACTCGTTGACCAACGTCTCCGCATCCTGACAGGTGCCGCCGAGGTCGGGATGATTCACCGCGACCGTGGCGCCGGCCCGGTGAAAGAGCCGCGCCATCTGCGCACCGATGCCCTGGGATGCGCCGGTGATCAGCACGATCTTCTGGGTCAGATTGATTTCTATGCTCATGGTGGGGTCTCTTGTCGGGGGTTAGGTTGGAAACAAACCACGGGCACGAACTGGCGCCTCGCGGTGAAATCTAACTTCAGATTGTGCCGCACTGACGTCTCAAGAGGGAAATCAAAAACTGATCGTGGCCGAGAACGCGATCTCGCGGGGATCCTGGGTCTGATAAACCGTGGGAATCACATTCGCGTTGCTCCAGCCGTAGAAGCTCACGCGGGGGTCCTTCAGATCGATCGCGTTGACGCTCGACGAGGTGATGGATGCGGCGAGGAGTTTTTTTTCGTTCAGCACGTTCCTCACATTCAGCCGCAGGGTCACCCGCTTGTCCTTCCCCGCACGCATAACATAGGAGACGAACGGATCGAAATACCAGAGGCGGTCGTTATACAGCGGCGACTGGAGGTCTGTCGCAAAAGCCGTCACCGACTGGCCGCCGATAGTGAGCGTGATCGGCCGCGAGCCGTAGGAGACCACGGCTTTCTCGCGCAGCCGGGTTGAAAAACCGCCGCGCCAGCCGGCTCCGAAGTTGTAGGCGAACGTGGAGCTGAAGCGCCATTCGCGCACCGCCGGATTCGACATGCCGTTGAACTGGTAGAGTTGGAGCGCCTGCGGCAAGAGCGTGTTCGTGTAGTAGGTGAACATCGTCGTCGAGAAGTTCGCTCCGCTGTCGGCCAGCGGGATGTTCTTCCAACCGGTGATCGGTTTGTCGCCGGGGTTGCCGAAGACGATCTGGCCGGTCGGGCTGACGGCGACCACGGGGCGGTTCTGGCGCGAAACATTGTCGAACGCATACCATTCGAGCGTCTCCATGCGCTGGACCATGGCGGGATCGGTCGCGTAGCCGAGCCACTTGGAGCCGATGTTGGTCTTCACAGATTTGGTGCGACCCGCCGAGACGCGGAGGTCGAGCTTCCCGACGCGGCCCGTCAATTCGATCTCGGTGCCGCGTGCGAGGCTGTCGGCATAAACGCGATAGTAGTCGACCACGTTGTCGATCGCGTTGAAGCCGTCGCTGGTCGGCGACTTCAAGTAATAGTCGGAGAAGTCCGGCCGGCCGAGTCCGCTCGAACGGAGCCGCTGGATCGCGAGGTAGCGGCCTTCCAGCGTGTAGGTGCTGCGACGCGTGCCGACGTTGCCATAGGTGTTGCCCGCGTCCGTGCTCGTCGACGCCGTGCGAAATTGGTTGATGCGCAGGCCGACCCCGCCGAGCTGAAGGTTGATGCCGTAGTCCTTGTTGTCACCGGTCGGCACGGGATAGAGCGAGCCGTCGATGTCGTGCACCGTCGACGGCGTCGCCTCGTTGCTCGTCGAGAGATTGTAGAAGAGCGAAACCCAGCGCAGGGGATGGACGACGACGGACTTCGTCTTGTTTTCATACGCGGGCAAACTGCGGTAGCGCCCCCACGGCACGTCGTAGAAATAAGGCGCGAGGCCGGTGCGGGCGTTGATGGCGCCGAGCACGGGATCGTAGACCTTCTGCTGCACGGCATCCCAGCGATGGCCGTAGGTGAGCACGACGCGGTCCTGCAGGAGAAACGCCTGCCACGCGGCGTATTTCGAGAGATCGGTGGAGCGCTGGCCGTTGGCCGCACTGGTGCCGCCGCCGAGATCGAACAATCCAACCTGATAGGGCTTGCCCGCGGCGTCTGCGAATGCCCACGTGCCAAACGGATCGAGCCCGCCCAGATTGTCGTAGCGGTTCGCCACGTCGTTGGGATCGACATACGCGCGGGTGCGGAACTGGCGGTTGTTTTGCACGAGGTAGCGGCCCGTCGCGCTGGTGCCATCGCGGGCGTTGGCGGCGGTGATCACGCTGGGCGCGAGCCGTGCTCCCGTGACCGGGTCCACCCCGCCATCGTCTTTGACGAGGCGCAGAAAATTTTGCGAAGAGCGCTCGATTTCACCGTAGGAGGCGTTGGCCGAGAGGTTGTGGCGACCAAGCCAAGACAGCCAACGGCCGCGGTAGCGCGTGGTCGCGTCGAACAAATAGGCCAGCGAGGCGCGCACATCCTTGTTCGTGCCGTCGCTGATCGCCCCCTGTTGCGCGCCTTCGAGGTAGTAGGTGCCGAGCGCCGGGTTGACGCCGCGATTGGCCGCGTTGGTCGTGCGATTCGCGGCCTGCGCCGCACCCGCGGCGATCGGGTCGAGCGGGATGTAGCCGGCGTTGTAACGATAGTCGCTCGGGTCGACGGTGAGCACCGCCTCGGTGGGGGCATAGCTGTTGGCCTGGCGTTCACGGCGCGTCTCGTAATTGGCGGCGACCTCGAGGTAGAGATCGGAGCGGAGATTCACCGTGGCCTGGGCCATCACACGCTTGGCCCGCGCCACTGACGGATGGCTTCCACCGTAGACGTTGTATTTGCTGAACGGGTAGAACCGCTCGTCGTTGAAAGTCGCGGTATTGGCCGCCCCCAGATCCTGCGCCACCCGGATACCGTTGACGAGAAAGTCGCCCACGGGCCGGACCGCAGGCGTGTAGCGGTAGATGTAGACGCCGGGCTGGTTCAGCTTCGCGCCGTAGGAAAACGTGGGCGGCGTATCTTGTCCGCTCGCCCAATTGAAAAGGTAACCGGTGGCGTTGGGCGTCGTGAGGGTCTGACCGACGGGCGTCGGGCTCACGTCCGGCTGGTTGTAGGGGGTGCGGTTGCCGATCGCGGGGTTAACCCAGATCGACAGGTTGTCGCGTGGCAAAACGTAAACGGGACGCGAGGCTTGGCGCTCCATGAGTTCGGTGAACACATCGATCCGGACGCGCCGATGCGGCGTGTAGCCGAGCGCGGCGAAGATGCGGCGGTCTTTTTCGTAGGCGGGACGCAGTGCGAACCGCCGATCATTGTGCAGCAAGTCGAGCCGCAGCCCGAGTCGATCGCGGATCAGCGGCTGGTTGAGATCGAGGGATCCGCGCTTCGTGCCGTTGGTGTCCGTGGCGAAGGTGATCGCGGACTTCGACCGCGCGAGCAGTGCGGTGTTATAGCGGGACTCGGCGAGGCCGGAGGGAGCGCCCAGCCCGAACAGAATCGCGTTGGGTCCGCTGGCCATGGTCAGGCCGGAGTCGCCGGTGTTATACACGTCGTTCGGAATATCGGTCCGGAAAAAATTCCGCGTGTTGCTCATGCTGCCCAGACCGCGCGTGCGGCTCACCGCATCGTTACCGGTCGCGCCGGTGCCGAAAAACTGCGCGGTTACGCCCGAGATCTCCGCGCTCGTCTCGGTGTTCATGCTGTAGTTGAAGGCGTCGTTGTTCGAGAACGCCCCGATGTCCGCCAGAAAGTCCGGCGTCATCACCGACACCTGCGAAGCGATGTCCCGAAAGTCCGTCTTGAGCCGGCTGCCCGCCAGCGTGCTGCTCGCCAGGTAGCCGGTGTCGACATTGTCCTCGATGACGAAGGGCGAGAGTTTGACGGCTTCCGCATTGGCGACCGCACCCGCGGGTGCCGGCGGAAGTTGCTGCGCAACGAGTGCCACTGCCGCGGCCTCGGCCAACACGATCCCGGCAAGACTGCGCGCGAAACCCAACGACCGGGCGTGGTGAATATGGCGGGACAGGGGGTATCTGTTCATGACGATGTGGGCGGGGTGGTGGGGTGCTAAAATCTGCGGTCAGCTCAGCCGATGACCGGAATCTTCAGGCATTCACCGCCCTTGAGTGCG
>CAMDOF010000302.1 GCA_945903465.1 Opitutus sp. GAS368 | reverse complement strand
GCGCATGGCGGATGATTCGCAGTGAGGAACAACTTCGCCGTCTGCAAAATTCTCCACGTCGGCGCAAACCGGCCGGGATTCCTCGTTGGTTTGCAAAGTCGCGCCCAACCGCCAGAGCGGCCTGACTTCTTATTTTAACGCCTATGGGTGGAGGCCCTCCCATCAAAGAATGCGCTCGTTTTCTGCAATCGACCGCCATTTTCCTGCAGGTTCTTCACGTTGAGTTGGAAGTTCGTCCGGACCTTGTCAGCGAACAGCTTGATCCGGTAGCTGATGAACAAGTCGATAGTGATGTCGGCCGACGAGTAAATCGGGCGGTTCGGATCGAGTTGCAGGATCTTGTTCGCCGGGAGGGTGAGATCCATGCCCTGCGTATACCCGAGGCCATAGAAACCGATGGATCCCTGGCTGGCATAGCGCCACGAGCCGCCCACGCTCGTGGCCTTGAGGATCGGGTTGTCGCTGATGCCAGCCAGATTGTATCTTGTGTTGAATTTGGCCGAGTATTCGCGGATTTGGGGCCGAGGGCGACCGATCAAGGCGCGGAACACGGCCATGGGCGCGTCGACACTCCCGGCGAAGTTCAACGCGGCCGACTGGGTGCCGTTGTAGCCGGACACCGTGCTGAAAGGTGTGCCCAATATATTCCACCAGAGCAGGTGGCCGGTGGCGCCGGTCGGGAGGTTAACCGGCCCGGTCGCATAGGGAGTGCTCACGCCGTTGATGGTCTGCGCGGTCTGGGTGAAGCGCGGATCCTCGAGGGAGGTCCAGATGGGCATGCGCGTGGCGATATAATCGTCAACGGCAGAGCCCGCCGCCGTGTTGATCGCCTGCGTCTTGGTGACCGAGCCACTGATGGTCCAATTCCTCGTAGGGTTGTAGTTGATTTCCAGCTCATGGCCTTTGGACTGGGCGTTCTGGACCGCCGCATAAGTGTTGTTGGCGGCAATGGTCTGCAACCCGATATATTGTGCCAACGGCATCTTGATGGCGGCGGCAATTTGCGCGTTGGTGGTGATTCCACCGGTGCTGAGCCCGTTCAGCCAGGCAGTTGTCTGGGTCCTCAGGTTATATGAATCGGACGAGACAAATCCTTCATACCGGAGGATGCGCTGGGCCATCGTACTAATGTCGCCGTTGCGCAGGTTGAGCTGCTTGGTATCGAAATGATTATAGCGGACGGACAGTTTTCCATCCAGCATGGTCATCCACAAACCGATATCCTTGCTCGTGCCTGATTGGTTGGGCAGCTGCTTCAGGAACAGATCGTAGGCGGGACCCTGCGCGATGAAGTTATCCGATTGATTGTAGGTGAGGCTGAGGCTGGTGACCGCCTCGGCCAGGAACCGGCTGACCCCACTGCCGACGCTGATCCGGGTCTGGAGGAAATTTAGGTCCCGGAACGGTCGGGCCACGACCGAGCTGGACTTCGTCTTGCCCTTGGCCAGACGCCACGGGCCCGTCCATCGGTCGGACGCGGCGAAATCGTAGTCTCGGAGGTTTGAGGTCAGCAGTGCGAGCGGCGCATTGCGGTCGTTCACGAGATCCTCGCGCAACCCGAAGGTGCCAACCAACTTGCCCCTGAGGAAGGTGCTCTGGAGTACGCCGCCCGTGGTCTTGACGACTTCATTGAGGTTGTTGAGACCGCCACCGGGGGCCGGGGTGTAGCCGATGGCAGAAACATCCTTGATCATCGCGCCAGACGATGGGCCCCAGACGTAGGGAACGCTGACCCCTTCCGGGAAATGGCTCGGGGAGTATTCAATGCCCCCGCCGACGGTATTGCCGACATAGTATTGTTCGTTTACCCGGTCATAGTTGCCGGGAGCGATCGTGTATCGAGGGTCAACATTTGAAGTCGTTTGGATGCCCAAGAGCGTGTTGGCGGCGGCATATTTTTGCTGCCACGCCTTGTCGAGGCCCAGCGCGGTATGCCGATAGTTGTATTGGCGATTCTGCTGATCCTTGTATTCATAATAGCCGAGGATCTGCTGGGTGCCGAGCCACTTGCGCCAACCCTTATCTTGGGAAAAATCGAGACGATAGACGGCTTGGGCCCGAGTGGTGTCCCAAAGCAACGGCTTGATCCGCAGGTAGGGTTCGCTGCTCCGCAGGTAGGGCCGGCCGAAGTAGGGATTGGCCGTGCCGTCCAAATTATATTGGTTCACGTCGACTTGAAGCTGGCCGACATTGCTATTCACGCTCGCGGGGCCCATGGGCTGGTTTTCCATCCGCTTGGCCTTCTCGCGCATAAAGGTGACCTGAGCCGCCAAGGTATGCTGGGGCGTGCTGATGAGGATCTGATCGAGCTGGGCCAGATACGTATCGACGTTGTCCCACGCCTTGCCATTGCCCGCCAGATTGAGGCTGCTCCAGTCGTAGATCGACCGATTATTGATGGGGCGGGTGACGGAATTGTAGAGCGGCTGTTGCGTGGCGGTGTAGGTTTCCGACGCACCCGTGGTCAAAAGGCCAATACCCGCGGCACTGGCGCCGAACGGATCGATGGTGGCCAAGGCACCCGAGGTATACCGCGCCATTGTCCAGTAGGGACTTTGGCCCGGGCCGCCGATCTGGAAGGGTGAACGGCTCTCCGCCCCGCCGGTGATGAAGAAGGCAGGTGCGGCCGAATACGGCGTGGTGGAACCGAGGACGTTGCCGTTGCCGTAGACCTGTCCATTGGCGAGGGTCACCAAGTTGGTGACGGGATTCCAACCCGGTTTCCCGGCCTTGATCCAGTCCGTGAAATAGTCGCGCGGGGTCGTAAAGTTCGGCCGCGCGGACGCATTTTTGTAGTTATACCACGACGCCGACAGGGTGGTATTCTTGAAGGGTCGGGCCTTGAGTTGAAAACTGAGGCGGCGGGCATCTTCGCCGGAAGGCTTCCGGACGAATCCGGTGTGCTGGTTGGCATAGCTCGCGCGCGCGGCCACCTTGTTTGTCAGTTTGCGGTTCACGTCGAGCGAAGTACGCCAGCCGTCGTAGCTGTCGCCTCGCAAATCCACCTTGGTGAAGTTGCGACTGAGGTTGGCCGTGGCCGGCACCTGGTTCACCGTGCCGGAGGCGTTGCCCAAGCCGAAGATGTTAGCATTCGGACCGCGACTCAGCTCAAGCGAATCCATCCAGAGCGGATCTACGGGCACGCGACCGGAAGTCTGGATATTATTGAACGCGATGTTGGCGTTGCCGATGCCGCGCACGCGATTGGCGTTGTTTGGATTGAGGCTCACCTGATCGACCACTGCGCCGGTGCGGTCGGTTTCGAATTGGGAGTAGGAGCCGGTGCCCTCAGTGCTCGCCATGTGATCGAATACGTCGTTAATATCAAGCATCGCAAAGTCGCTCATCTGCTCCTTCGTCATCACCGTGATCGACTGGCCCAAGTCTTCGATCTTCGAGTTGAGGCGCGTGCCGGACATCGTGTTCGACTGGAAGTAGCCGCGGTTGTTGTCGGAGACGACTTCGAAGGGTGAGAGGGCGACAATCTCTTCCAGGGCAGGCTGCGCGACTACCGCGGTCGAGGCCGAGACGGCCGCCTTCTGGGAGCTCTCCATCGCGGCGACTTCGTTCGGGTCGAGTTTGCCGTTTCGGTTGGTATCGTATTTAGCCAACGTCGCAGCGGCAGGTGCCGAAGCCGGCGCAACCTGCGCCACCAAAGAGACCGCGGTGATTACGGCCAAAACCGCATAAGATCCGATGCACCGGCGCGACCGACGGTTTTTCTTTTCATTTATTTTCATAGGGTTGCTTGGGAATGAGAGGTCAACTGGTGGGCAGGGTTTCGTATGGTTAGGGTGAAAAAATGAGAGATTCACGGATCCTCAAGGGCTCGGATAAAATCAAGCGCGGTGAATCGGAGGCATTTTAGAACGACTCTTATCCAGGTTAGCCGACGTATCTGCCCAACGACACTTGAATTCTGGCGGATTCCTGCCTGACAGTAAGATTAAGATAACTACCCCGTGGCGGCGTGGCGGCGTGGCGGCGTGGCGGCGTGGTGGCGCGGCGGCGAACGCGGGCCGACCCTTGGCAATGTCCACTGTAAATCATCACGAAATCATCCGGCCGCTGTGATTCCAGCCGGTCAGCAGCGTCGCTAAGTCTTCCTCCGAAATTAACGGCCGACAAACCGTTTCCGCAGGCCTGGGCGCGGCGACGGCAGCCGGAAGGGTTCAACCCGCTGATCGCTGGTGGTTTCATTTGGATCGCCCGCCTCTCGCGACAACTGCAGCAACCAGCGGGTTGCCCCCTGCGGGTCGCCCCCCGGAAGTCACGCCGGCGGCCACCGGGCAGGGATTCCTGTTCGACGACGATTGCGCCCAGCCCGATTCGGCCGAGGGCGAGCCGGTGTTCTGGACCGGCGGCGCCGAACCAGCCGGCCCCGCCGAAACCTTCGTCCAGGCCGATGCTCTGGAGCCAGTTTGAAAACTCACTCCTTGACGGTGAGCAGCCGGAGGACGGCCTCCTCGCATCGTGATCGCTGCCACCGACGCCCCGATATTTGCCAACGCGCCGTCAAAACCGAATGAGTTATTGAAATTTCGCCGCGAGATCTGCGTAAACCGCCTCTTCGCGCTGCTGGCAGGCCTGATGGGCTTGAGATTTGGGGGACGCCAGGGGTCTGATTCCGTTTGCACCAGTCACCCTCCCCTTAAACCCCTCCCGGATCCGATCCCACTGAAAATCCTGTTTCTATCAGCCCGCGCCCCAGAATCGGATTCTGGCCGTGACGGAAAGAAACCACCCGTACGCACCGCAGGAACGTTTTACGAATGCTGTTTCTTAGGAGCCTTCCCACCAAAACAAGTTTTGGCCCCGACGGGAAGAAACAGCTTTCCATGCCCACCATCGGCGACAGGAGTGTCGCCGGTCCGTCGGATGGGCGACACTCTTGTCGCCCCTGCAGCATGGGAGCCTCCCCACCAAAACAA
>CAMDOF010000301.1 GCA_945903465.1 Opitutus sp. GAS368 | reverse complement strand
CCCGCGTGCTCGAACGCGCCATGAACGACGTGGGTGCCAAGACCGGCTGGATTCTCGACCAAGCCGAAGGCACCGACATGCTGGGCCCCGGACTCGCCCGCCGCAGCTTCGCGGCCGACCCGGAGTGGCTGCCGTAGTCCGTTCGTCCGAACAAAAAAAGGAACTTCGAGGCACGCCGGATGGCTGGCTCTGCCGACCGAAACGGCCTGACGCGAAGCTGCCGGAGGAGACCAAGGAGCTGGATCAGGTGCTGACTTCGTTTATCACCGAAGTGAAGGCGACGACCGTGCAGACGAAGATGGGGAAGGACGAGTGAGTGTTCGGTGGCAGAACAGGCGCTCCTCTGAAAATCGAGAGAGGCGCGGTAAACTCATCGGCGTCGCTCTAGTATTCCTCTGTTAAGTTCATTACCAAAAAACCGAATTCCCGTAGGGAGTGTCACGTAATACGTGACACTTTTAAGAGACGTTTTTTCAGAGGAAAATAACAGAGTAATACTAGGGCCGCGCCCCGGTTGCGCGGTTCACGAGCAAGCGAAGCGCTGAACTGGGCTGGGAGATTTTTCCTTCGGCCACCTCGGCCTCGGAGAACTGCGCGAGCAGAATCTCGCGATGGGATTCCCGATCGTGGTCGTAGATTACGTAGATTATGCCGTCGGGGCCTTGATCGGCGTCGGGATACGAAACGACGAGGCGATCGTCGAGCAGCAAGCCGCCCCGCCACGTGAGACCATCGTCCGATGAGAGATAGGCCGTGAGGTGCGACCTTTGCCGCCATGAGGGCTGGATGCGGCCGGCGACGAGCCACGGCTGGTCCATAGGAGGATTGTGTTTCACGAGCAGCAGATTGCCGGACGCGAGACGGCGGATGCAGAAACGCGAGGGCGCGTTGGGGATCGCCGAGGGCTGGCCGGGAGACCACGTGACTCCGCCGTCGGCGGACGTGCTTTCGGAAATTCCCACATTGGTGCGCGCCAGCATCCAGAGGGTGCCGTCGCGGCGCTCAATGGCGTGATGCTCGTCGTAGCGGACATCGGGGATCTTCGCTGTGCCGAGGAGCGTGACGGTGGCACCCGTGTCATCGCTCTTGTAGACGTGGCTGCCTGCGGCGTCGGGATCCCAGGCGAGGTGCGGGTTCGGAATGGGCGGCCGCTTGCCGCCGGGCATGGAGGCACTGGGCTTCAGCGCCCAGCGAGCGATGGGAAATAACCACCGCCCGCTACGCGTCACGGATGGTTTGTTCATCATGATGCCGTCGGCGATCCGCCGCGGCTCGGACCAGGTGGGCAGCGAATCGTCAGCGTTCGTGGAGACTCTCGCCCACACTCCGGCCCGGCCGTCCCACGAACCATATACTTGGGTGTGAAACCACCACAGCCGCCCAAGCGGATCGCACCACACCACGGCATCGTAGCCGCGCACGGGCGAGGGCGGGTCGATCACCTGCACGGGTTTTGACCACGTGCGACCGCGGTCCGCGCTCGTCGCGAGGAGCACATAGTTGTCCGGTCCTTCGCCGGCGCCGCCGGAATACCATGTGGCCCATAGCCGGCCGCCCGGGGTGATGGCGATGCTTGGAATACCCTGGAACTGCCGCTGGTCGTCGGCGTAGTGGGGATCGTCGGCCGGTCTCACGGGCACCGGGGCAAGCGCCGGGCTCTCGGCCCCGCGTGCCGCTGATGCCACGACCATTGCGGCGTAGGCCGCGCCAAAACAGACGAGGAGAATGTTCATGGTGCGGGGCGCAGGAGGATGGAAACGCCCCCGGGGCTATTGCGATCGGACGACGACGTGCGGTTGACGCGTTCGGTCACGATGCGGTGTTCGCGGCGCAGATAAGCCGCGAAGGTGTCGGCGTTATCGGCGCGAAACACGCCATTCACTTGCCGTTCGCCGAGCGCGGGATCCACCAGTTCGAACTGTTCCCAATTGAAGAGATTAAAGTGTTCGATCGCGTCGGCGAGCCGGGTCTCGGCAAACGGGAGGCGTGGCGCCTGCCAGGCGAGAACCTCCTGCATCTGCGCGGGTGCGAGTTGCTCCGAACGCGCCGGCGTGGTGCCCACCTCGTCGATCGTGATCCGCTCGCCGGCGTTGACGCGCTGGGTCTCTCCGCGGCCGTCGTGGATCTCGGCGCTGCCCGCGGTGACGAGCACTGAGACGCGTCCGTCGGCTACCCGCACGATTACATTTCCGGCCGCGCAGCGGACGATTTGTTTCCCTGCTTGGAGAGAGAACCCGCGCGCCCCGGCGATGACGGCGATGCACGCCTCGCCGCGTATCAGCTCCGCCACGGCGCGGTCGCCCGCGGGCCGTAGCACGGTACGCTCGTTGAGCTGCACGATTACGCCGTCGAACATCAGCCGTTGATAGCCGTGCTCCGTGGTGGCGTAAACCGGCGGCGCCTCGGCCGAGCCCGCACCGGGCCGCGTGAGGAAAAACGCCGCCGCAATCGAGGCGGCCACCGCCCAAGGGATCCACACTTTCCAGTGGATGCGCGACGCCCTCGTGTCGGCAACGGGAAGCATGGCGCGAAATTCCCCGTCGCCGGCAAAGTGTGCGAGCCCGCGCAGCCGGTCTTCGGCTGCTTCGAGACGTGCGACCGCCGCGGCCCGGCGCTCGTCGGCCCGCCACCAGCGATCAAACTCCGCTGCCTCCGCGGTCGTGAGTCCCCCGGCGCGGCGCGCGATCCAATCGGCGGCCTCGTGTTCGATCCTGGCGGCATCGTGATGTTTGTCGTTGGGTTTCACGGGGATTTTCCTTCGGCGTTTTGAAAATGGGCCACGCAGCGGCGGAGGCCCTTGGCGAGGTGGATTTTCACGGTTTCAGGAGAAATATTAAGCCTTTGGGCGATTTCCTTATAGGTGAGACTTTCCATATAGCGGAGGAGCACGACTTCACGACAGCGGTCCGGCAGCGCCCGGATCGCGGAGCGGAGGATTTCTCGTTCTTGGGTGCGGCTGGCATGTTCGGCGGCGGAGGGCTCCTCATCGAAGACGTTCTCGGCGTCCGTTTCGGTTATTGGTTTCAGGACAAATCGAGATCCCGCGCGATGACAATCAAACGCGAGGTTGCGGGCGACGGCGAAAAGAAAGGCCCGGGGATTGGCGACCGGCCCGAGCAGATGGGACCGCCAGAGGCGTCCGAAGGCTTCCTGCACCAGATCGTCGACGTCATCGAGTGCCGGAAACTGACGGCGCAGGTAGCCGCGCAACTCGGCTTCGTGTGACTGCACGGCCAAGGTGAACCAGCGGGAATCTTCGGGAGACGTGGACACTACGATGAGAAAAATGCGGACCTGACCGCGGGGAATTGACCCGCAGCAGACTCGTTTGCACGCGAAAGCGAAAGTGATTTCACCGGCAGTAACCCATTTTCGCCAAACCGCCGTCTTCACTCCATGACGCCGCTTCCTGCTTCCGCTGGCGGCGGAAACCTCAACCGATGAAACCCCACATAGTTTGCTTTTCTCTGGCACTGTTAGTCCCGACGATCGCGGCGGTGGCGGCCGAAGTCGCGCTGGCACCGCTGCGGCTCAGCGCGGCGCATCTCGCTGCCGTCGATCGCCCGCGGCGGATTTTCTGCCAATACGACTCCGCTTCATTCGAACCGCCGGAGCTGCTCGGTGGAAATATCGAGGCGATGATGAGGTATCGATTTGGTTATGCGGACCAGCCCGGCAGTCAGATCGACGCCATCTGTCTCGATGTTTCCAACGAAGGCGTTGCGCCCTACCCCAGCAAGATTCTCCGCATGATCCGCAATCCGGGTCTGTTGCGTTGGCACGACCAAGGGCTCGACTACATCCAGCGAATGATTGAGGAGGGGCGAAAGCGGCAGAAGGAGATTTGGTGGAATCACCGAGTGAACGAAGTGGAGCGCGGGCACGGTGGCTTCCGTATCGGTGGCGGTACCGAGATGGACGAGCGTAATCCGGTGAAGGCCCAGCATCCCGACTGGGTGATCAAATCGTGGTGGTGGCAGGGCCATTGGAATCTCGCCGTGCCCGGCGTGCGCCAGCATAAGCTGGCGATTCTCACCGAGGTGGCGGAGCGCTACGAATTCGACGGCTTCCAGCTTGATTTCGCGCGGCACACGCCGCACCTGCCGCCGGGACGGCAGTGGGAGCTGCGCGACGGCATCACCCGCTTCGTGGCCGACGTGCGCGCGATGCTGCTGACGCGTGGCGCCGCCCGTGGCCGTCCCTTCCTGTTGGCGGTGCGCATCCCCGAAAATCTCGAGGGCTGCCGCACCGACGGCTACGACGTGGAGGAATGGGCGCGGCAAAACCTCGTCGATATTATGGTGTTGGGCACGCGCACGATGCGGGTGGATTTGCCCTCGTTTCGAAAGATCACGGCTGGAACACGTATCAAACTGTTGCCGAGCTTCGACGGCTGGCATGCGACCGACGGATATCAGATCCAATCGATCGAATTCCTGCGGGGAGTATTCGAGAATTTCTGGGCGCAAGGCGCCGACACCGTTGGGACCTTCAACTGGGCCGCCGGTTCGCCTGCTCTCGCCACCGAGATCGGGGCCAAGCCCGGCCCGGCACCCCAGGAGCTGGCGAATTCCGAGATTGGCAGCCTCGCCACGATCCGGGCTAAACCGCGTTTCTACGCAGCGGAGCGCCGTGGCGGGTATCCGAACGGCGAGGGCTATTTTTCCCAAAATCTCTACGCCCCGCTGCCTGTCCGCCTGCGCAATGACGGCTCGCCCGCCGAGGTGCCGGTCTATCTCTGGAATCCGCTCCCCACACCGGTGAGCGCCACCTTGCGACTGATCTGCTTCAACCACCTTCCGACCGATCGTCTCGCAGTTGCCCTCAACGGTCACGTGCTCACCCCGGCGCACATCGATGGCGCGTTGAAAGATCCCGAGATCCACTCGCCCGCTCCGCAGCCGCCGTCGGTCACGCCCTTCACGTTGTTGAAAGA
>CAMDOF010000300.1 GCA_945903465.1 Opitutus sp. GAS368 | reverse complement strand
CGAAGATGCCATCCTCCTAGTGTGGGTTTTCACCGACCCTCGGCAATCAAAGAGGAAACTTAACTGCTCAGGTCGATTCCCAGCCATCTCGAGCACCCATCACCTCTGGCGCGGTGACCAAAGTGGTCCGCACAGTCCCCTGTGCGGCTCATCAGGTGCGGCGTGCCCTGTTGCGCACACTGCGGTGACCAAAGTGGTCCGCACAGTCCCCTGTGCGGGTCTGAGTCAGGAGACGCCCCCTCCGGACAGCGGACTGTGCGGCTCTGAGTCAGGAGATGCCCCTTCCGCAGAGGGGACTGGGCGGGCCCTGAGTCAGGAGACGCCCCTTCCGCACTGGGGACCGGGCGGACCACTTTCGCCGACAGCCGCGTCCGGCCCCACACGCTAGGCTCGGTCGCCAACGTCCAGATCAACGCGAGGTCCCCCTCACCCAACTCCCGGCCTTGAATCACCCTGCTTTCCTTCTTGGACGAAGGCGCCCCTCCCTCCGCACTCCGAGTTCAGCCTAAAATTCTGCTTTCTTCGCGTAACGTGCACGTTCACCGTCAGCTTTTTTCACCCTGAGCAGTTACGAGGAAACTTTCAAAACCTCCGCCCACCTTGTACCGCCTCCCCGAGCCACTAAATTCCCGTCGCTTGCAAAACACCGTCCCGCAAAAAAAGCGTCCGGCCCGTCTTCGCCGCGTGGGCCGCATTATGCGTGACGAGAACTAAGGCGGTACCCGTTTCCCGACACAGGGTCAGCAGTAACTCGATCACCGCAACCCCCGTACGTTCGTCCAAGTTCCCCGTCGGCTCATCTGCCAAAAGAAGCTTGGGCGAATTAAGCAACGCACGCGCCACCGCCACGCGCTGACGCTCCCCACCGGAAAGTTGTGACGGCAAGTGGGTCGCACGCTCCGCCAGCCCCACTCGGCCTAAAAGCTCTTTCGTACGTGCGCGTTCCGCCGGCCCCGGACGTCCCACCAAGCGCGCCGCCATCAGTACATTTTCCTCCGCATTAAGCTCAGGAATAAGATAAAAGGCCTGAAAAACCATCCCTAGAAAAAGCGCCCGCCGCTCCGGCGCCGGTCCCGCGTCTCCCCATTGCACGCTCCCGCTATCCGGATCATCCAGACCTGAAAGCAGATTGAGCAGAGTCGACTTGCCCGAACCTGATTCCCCGCGGATCGACACGCTCTCACTCGCCGCGACGTCCAGCGTGACCGCGCGCAAGACATCAATCCGGCGGTCACCGCTCAGATACGCTTTCCTCAAGGCTCGCGCCGATAACACCGGATTACTCATGGACGCACCCTTCGGTCCGGAATATAATCGCGCCACCCTCGCCATTTTCAGGGAACCTCACTGGAAAAGATTTCATCGGGTGAACAGGAAGTCGCACCTTCTCCAGTGCAACGGCAAACCACCCGCCGCCCCGCCGCGTCCACCCCTTGCGCCCAGCCCGGGCCCACCCTGGCCAGCGCGGCCCAAGACCCGCCCCGGCCCGACCAGCCATCGGAGGAGGGCCGCCTCTTTCCGACCGGCCGAAACTTCGACCGGGGCCACCTCTCTGAGCCGAAACCTTGGCTTCGCGTTTGGGCTTTTCACTCTCCGCGCAGCGCCTCCACCGGCTTGAGTCGGGCCGCGCGCCACGCCGGCAAGAGCCCGGCGAGAGTCGAGATCACAATCGCGGCTATGATCGTCGTCACGAGATCACTGGGCAGCGTGTGCGCCGGCAGATCACTAAATTGATAGAACTGCCGGAGCGTATCTTGGCGGTTTATCAGCCGCGCAATTCCGTGGACGAGCTCGTTGCGCACGGCGAGCACGCCAAAGCCGAGCGCCACACCGATGCTGGTACCCGTCGCTCCAATAATAAATGCCTGCACACAAAAACAAAGAGCCACCTCGCGGGCCCGCGCTCCCAGCGCACCCAGCAGGCCGATCTCCCGCGTCTTGCGCACCACCGATATCAACAGGGAGCTCATCACCGAGAAAGCCGCAATCACCACGATAAACATAAGGAGGAAGAAGTTGATCGTCTTCTCTAAATTCAAGACCCACAGGAAACTCTCCCAACTTTGCGTCCACGCCATCGCCACTGTGCCCGCTGGCAATACCCGGTTGATCAGCCGGGCCCCGTCATCTTCCGAAATCTCTGGCGCCAGCCGCACGTTGAGGCCGTGCACGCTCTGACCAAGGCCGTACAACTCCTGCGCCGCCCGCACCGTGCCGTAAATCGAACTGCTATCCAGATGCTGGTGCCCGATCTGAAAATAACCCACGACTCGAAATTGCCGCGGTAGAAAAATTTCATCACCCTTCAATTTCTCAATTAACAACGGCGAATAAATTTCAATGCGATCGCCCGGACCCGCCCCCAGCTGCGTCGCCACTTCCGCGCTGAGAATGACCGAATCATCGTCAAGATCGCTCAGCTTCCCTCCCGAGATAAACCGCTGCAAATTCGCCACCTGCCCGACCGTCTCAAGATCGACTCCGCGGAAATTCGGAAACGCCGGTCGCCCCCCGCTCGCCAGCACCATCACCGGCCCAGAGACATAAGGCGTCGCCGCCACCACGCCCGGAACCGACCGGACTTTTTCCAGGACCACCGCCACCTCGTCGATCAAGCCACGGGATTTAACCTGAACCTCCCCTTCTGTCTGCACGATCATTCGCCGCAGTTCGTGCCCAAATCCACCCATCACACTCGTCACGATGACCAGCACCGCCACGCCCAAGGATACTCCCATCACCGAGATCGCCGTAAAAAATGGAAATCGTCGGCCGGTCGGGAAGAGCTGCTTCCACGCTAAATAAATGTACCAAGGCATAGGCTGGGATTATCGAGGGAGGGCCCAGTGACTATGATAAAAAAAGAAGCAGACGGATGCGCCGCACCCACGCTCGCTTTTCCTCATCAACGGTCGCGGGGAAAATCGTTCACATTGCCGCCCCGTCAGGACCCTGGGCGCAGTTGTGGAAATAAGATCACATCGCGAATGCTCTCCGCTCCCGTTAGCAAAATACACAGCCGGTCAATCCCCACGCCCATTCCGCCCGCCGGCGGCATGCCGTGCTCAAGCGCCAGTAAAAAGTCGTGATCAATCGTGTGTTTCTCCTCGCCAGCTTGCGCCTCAAACATCGCTCGCTGCACGTCCGGATCATTTTGCTCTGAATAGGCCGGCGCCACTTCCATACCGCCAATCGTCAACTCAAAGACATCAATCGTCGTGGGATCGTCCAAGGTGATTTTTGCCAGCGGACACAATTCCTTCGGCAGATGCGTCACAAAGGTCGGCTGAATCAGCGTCGGCTCGATTTTTTTAGAAAAGATTTCATTGGTGATCTCAAACTCTTCCCACGAGGGGTTCACGCCCAGCCCTAACTTCTCCGCACCCGCGATCTTCTCTGCTTTGCTGCGCGTAAACCAGTCTCCGTCACCCGTCGCTTCACGGATTAAATCCTTATACCGCACCTCGCGCCATTCGCCGCCAAAGTCAATGTCCACCCCGCTGGCGGCATGCTTGATCTTCAATGACCCGTCCGCCGGCCGTACCACCTCGCGGATCAACGAAATCAAAAGATCGCGAATCAGGGTCATCATTCCGCGGTAATCACTGTAGGCTTGATACACTTCGAGCATCGTAAACTCAGGATTGTGCCGGCGAGAAACCCCTTCGTTACGAAAAATTCGCCCAATCTCAAACACCCGATCAAAACCACCCACCAACATACGCTTCAAACGTAGCTCCGTCGCGATCCGCAGAAAAAAATCCACATCGAGGGCATTATGATGCGTCACAAAGGGACGCGCCGCCGCGCCGCCGGCCGTCGACTCGAGCACGGGAGTTTCCACTTCCAGGAAACTCCGTTCCTCCAAAAATCGCCGAATGTGCGATACCAATCGGGATCGGAGCATCAACCGCGCGCGCGATTCCGCGTTGATGATGACATCAAGATAGCGCTGCCGATAAATCGTCTCGGGGTCGCTCAGCCCGTGCCACTTCTCCGGCAACGGTCGCAACGCCTTCGCCACCAACGTTGAACTTTCGACCCGAACCGTGACTTCCCCGGTCTTGGTTTTGAAGAGGGTCCCCTTCGCACCGATGATGTCACCAATGTCCAACTTCTTGAACGCCGCATAAGCGTCGTCGCCCACCACGTCTTTTTTGACGTAGAGTTGAATTTGCCCCTGCTGGTCGAGAATCTTCACGAACTGACTCTTGCCCATGTCGCGAATGATGACCAATCGACCCGCCACCGCGACCACGACCGTATTATCCTGCCCGTCGACCTGCGACTTGATGGCATCATTTGAGAAATGCGTGGTCGCGAAGTGCGCGCGAAACGGATCAAAGCCGCCCGCGCGCATGTCCGCGAGCTTCTGACGCCGAACGGCGTGCTGGTCATGGGTAATCTCTATAGGAATATCGCTCATGGAAACGTAAATGATCACCGTGGCGCGCGCGACCCTGCGGCGCAAATGGAAACTGGTCGTCGACTCGTCAATATCCCTCCCTCTCTCCAAAATAACGCCTCGCGCCGACCCCTTTGGGCACCGCGCGCACGAACGCCGGGCATGTCGGCGAAAGGGGTCCGCACCGTCCCCTGTGCGGAAGGAAGCATCACCCACGTATAAACCCACGCATGTTATATCGGTCCTACCACCAACAGGGTCTTTTTTTATGGCTTCGGCGTCATTGAGTCCGGCGGCAAGGCCGTCATCGGCCAGCGCCTGGAGCAATCCGGCATGATCTGGTCGGAGGCCGCAGCGCGAAGCATCCTGGACTTGCGCTGTTTCCTCATGAGCCATCACTGGGACCTGTGCTGGGATCGCGTCTTTCAGTCCGGTTAACTGCGCGGAAAAACGGTCGCTTGATCACCAAAAGTTACATTCCGGTTACGAACTCAACAGATGCCGCACGGTAGCTTGCGTACCGTAAATTTTTTTAGTTTCTCTTAGGGTTGAACGCATGCTCACCAAAAAATTCGACGCTGGGTCAACCCGATACATCCAAACGCCGGATCTGGACGTGGTAACCCTTGCGTACCTTAAAAATTCGCCGCCGGAGTACAGCCGCTCGCCAGCGGTGGGTGGCTCCGACTGAGAGCAGGATTTTTTCTTAGTCCCCTTTTGATCATAAT
>CAMDOF010000299.1 GCA_945903465.1 Opitutus sp. GAS368 | reverse complement strand
GGTGGATCCACTCAACCATGCCGCGTTCCCCGCCGCAGGAGGACAACGGCACCGACGGCACCTCGACGAAGACCGCGGCGGGAGGACGCCCGCGGCGGCACGCCTGGCCGCTGTGCAGTCGGCGTTGCCGATCGTAATAATTGAGTTTGAGCGCCGCGACCGTCGGACTAATCCCGTGGATCCGGGCCACGGCGGTCGCGCTGGCCACAGCTCCGGGGAATGCGCTGCCCCCGCACTCGGCTCGCTCGCCACGTCTGAAACCGCCGGGTCAGCGCTGGCAGGTCCGGCGGCTCGCAATCTTGCGCCGCGGTCATCGGGTCGAGGCTGTCGTGGTCATCTCCTCCCATCGTAGCACACTCCTGCCGCCGAGTTACGCACGCTTGCCGAGGCTACACGATGGAGCGACCACCAGTCGAGCGGGTCCGGCACGGCGGCCCTGGCCCCGTCGGGCCAAGGCGCGCCCGCGTCGACCCACGCCCTGAACGAGGCGATCTCCGCCGGAGCGAGCGGTTCGCCTTCGGGTGGCATTTTCATGTCCTCGACCTCGCCGGCGATGAATTTCACCAGCGGGCTGGCGGCGCCGGGGCCCGGCAAAATGTTCGGCGTACCGCTTTCTCCCCGGTCAGCACGATGGCCTGCACGTCGAGGCGATAGCCGCTCTTTTGCTTTACTGGGCCATGACATTTGAAGCAGTTCGCCTCGAAAATCGGGCGCACGTCCGACGCGAAACCAGGAGCGGCTGCGAACGCCGGGGCGATGGCGAGCGTGAGTGTGAGCGCGCCGAGTGGGGATACGCGTCGGCAGAGCGTGGAGCCGGGGCGGCGGGCGGTGGTGGGGTGATGGTCACTGCCGATCAGGAGGAGACCGAGTTAGTCCAAACCTACAGGGCCGGGTGGTCGTGAATGGTGGCGCTGTGGTGGGGGGGGGGACGGTGACGTGGCTGCCGATGAGGGAGAGTGGGTGAGGAGGAGGTGGTTGGATGGGCTTGTCGATGCTGACCTGAGGCGTTCATTTGCCGCGTTGACCGAAGCCGCAGCGTTGGGTGGCGTTGAGATTGTTCTGCTACGTTTCGGGCGAGGCGAAGAGTTCGCGACCGCGGCGGTGAATGGGAAGGTGCTGGTGGGGACGAAGCGGTATTGCGCACAGTCGACGGCGGACTGGCCGCGAGTGGCGTTTAACGCAACTCGGGCAGAGATGATCAATCCGGGTCGTGGAAAAAGTCCAATGCGGTGAAGGCGCGGTGTGGACAGGGGCGCGCGGAGACCCGTGAGCCTGAGGCGGCCGAACTGACGGACTTCGTTTACCGCTCGC
Source organism: Opitutus sp. GAS368 (assembly GCA_945903465.1). GTDB lineage: Bacteria > Verrucomicrobiota > Verrucomicrobiia > Opitutales > Opitutaceae > ER46. The sequence goes on along the minus strand of CAMDOF010000299.1, from coordinate 3,832 downwards.
TGTCCGCGAGATCGACGGAGAGCGGAGCGAAGGCGGCGCGCTTGACGCCGGGATAGGCGACGTCCCAGCCGCGTACGTTGTGCCAGAGAATTTTGTTCAACTGGTCGCTCGGGGCGGCATCAGGCACATCGAAGCGCATTTTCGCCGAAGCGAGGGCGCCGGCCCGCGCGCCGCCGGTGAGGGCTTTGGCAGTAGGATTCACTTCTTCGAGCGCTTGTTTCGGCACGACGGCGTCGTAGGGGGTGAAGTCGGCTGCGTCGTGAAAACTCGCGCGCATATCGTTCGCGATCAGATCGAACAGCGACATCGTGGGCAGACCGAGGATGAGTTCGATGGTTTTGGCGATGCTGGGATGCGCGTAGAACGTCGAGTCGATGTGGCCGCGGCGCACGTAGGGGCTCAGCGCGAGGGCGACCGTGCGGTGGCCGTCGACGTGATCGACGCCGTTTTGCGCGTCGTCTTCGACGACGAAGATCGCCATTTTTTTCCAGAACGGTGAGTGGGTGAGTGCCTCCACAATTTGGCCCAGCGCGAGATCGTTGTCCGCCACCATGGCCTTGGGGGTGTTGTTGCCCGGAGAGGTGCCTGAGGTGTGGTTGCTGGGGAGCTGGAGGAAGACGAGGTTCGGCATTTGGCCGGCGCGCTCCCATCGCTTCAGCTCGGAAAGGAAGATCCGGGCGCGGACGACGTCGGGGATGTTGGTGGAGTAGCCGGGGAAATTTTTCGCGAGCAGGCGGTCGAGAGGCGGGATGGGGGATTTGGCGGTGAACTCGGTTTCAAATGTTTCGCCGGCGCGCCAGCGGGCAAAGAGCGTAAGGCGGTCGGCGGCTTTTCGGGTGGAATCGCGGGGCGCGAATTCACCGAAGACCTTGGCCGTTTTGTGGGCGCGCAGCGCGTAGTCCCAGAGGAACCCGCCCGACGCGTAGGCCACGGGATCGGTGCCGTCGAAGGGATAGCTGCGGCCGTCCCAGCCGGGCCACATCGCGTAAGGCGTTTCGTTGGATTGCGTGATCCACTGGTGACCGTCGCCGCTGTTGCCGCCGGAGGCGTAGAAGTTGTCGAGGAGCACGAATTGATCGGCGAGGCGGCGCTGGTTGGGAGTGACGTCCTCGCCGAACATCACGAGCGAAGGATCGCCGTTGCCCTTGGGCAGGTCGCCGAAGACCTGATCGTAGGTCCGGTTTTCTTTCACGATGTAGACGACGTGTTCGATCAACGAGGGTTCGCCGGCGCGGCGCGGAATCGGGATGGCGGCGGGTTTGGCGGCGCTGGCGGTCGGGGCTTCGACGCTACGGGGCTGGCGGTTGTTTTCGGCGACGGCGGCGGTGTAGCTCGCGAGCTGGGCGGCGTCGGGCAAGGGGAGCACGTTGACGCTGCCGCGATAGGAGTGGACGAATTTCTTGGCGAAGTCGCCGCGCGAGCCGGAACCCACACCGAGGAGGGTGGAGACGGCGAGCAGTTGTCCGTCGGGACTGAGGGCGAGGCCGTTGGGATACCACGCCGTGGGAATCAGTCCGAGGAGGGTGCCATCGGCGGTGCGCACGACGGCGACGGCGTTGATGCCACCACAGGCGACGAAGAGGGTCGCGCCGTCGGCGGTGAGGACGAGGGCCGTCGGAGCGATGCCGCGCGCGGCCGAGCCGAAGGGGCGGAGGGCGATGGTCTGCGAAACGGTATCGGTGCGCGAGTCGATCACGGAGACGGAGTCGCTGTTGCCGTTGGCAACGTAGAGGCGGTGGCGCGGTTCATCCCAAGCCAAGGCGACGGGCTGCAGCTCGACCGCGATCTGGGCGACGGGTTGCCGCGTGGTGAGATCGAGCTTGGTGACGGTGCCGGTGGCGGCGACGCCGCGGGCATCGATGACGACCTGATCGGCGTTTGCGGCCAGACCAGTCGGCGCCGTGGCGTCACCCGGGGCGGGAGTGCGGCCCGCCCAGTTGCTAACATAAGCGATGGTGCCGGTGGCGTTGATGGCGGCGCCGGCCGGAGCGATGCCGGTCGGCGCGTGGCCGAGGAGCTGGCCGCTTTCGACGTCGACGATGGCGGCCTGATTTTTTGCGATGATGGTGACGACGGCGAGGCGCTGGCCGGCGGAATTCTTTTCACGAGCCACGGCCATCGCGCCGGGGATGTGGGTGCCGAGTTTGCCGGCGACGAGCCGGGCGGCGCCCTGTTCGACGGTGTGCAAACGCACGTCGCGCGCGCTGCCCGAGGAGGCGTAGATGCGGCCCGCGGCGTCCGACACGACGCCCTGCAAACCGGCGCGTTCGCCGAGGGGAACGGTCGTGACGATACGGTTGTGGCGCCAGTCGATACCGACGAGGTGGTTGGCGCCGAGTGCCCAGACCTGATCCGCGTTGGTGCCGAAGGCGACGCCGTAGACGCGCGTTTCGAACACGCTCTGCACGCCGGCGGGCGTGATGTTTTGGCGGGTAACGACCACGCCCGGGTCGACCACTTGGCGAACAATCGTGGGCTCGGCGGCACCGAGCACGAGTGGGAGGAAGAAAAGGGCAGTGAGGGCGGGACAGCGGCTCGGGCGTGGTGATTTCATGGAAGTAGGGGCAGCGGAAACGGTTTAATCAGAACGTGGCGCGGGCGCCAAGGGTCCAGAGCGAAGCGAAATCTTCGCGCTGGCGGAAGGTTGCGTAGTCGGGGGTGTTCGGGCCAAAGACCTTCATGTCTTCGGTGGCATCGTTGACGTTGCGCAGGCTGGCAACGAGAAAAAAGTGCCGGGTGAGGCGAACCTCGCCGCTGAGGTCGAGGTAAAGGCGCTTGGCGGCCCAGGTGTAGACGCCGCCCTCGATGCCGGTGCCGGTGACGGCGGCGAAGCGCTGGCGGCCGCGGTAGTTCCAGTTGGCCCGGAGATTGAAGCGCTCGCGGGTGAAGCTCAGGCCCCCGTTGTAGGTTTGCGGGACGTAGCCCTGGAAGTTGGCGTTGGCGGCTTCGCCGGTGGCTCGCTGAATGCTGACGTTGGCAAAGACCTGCACGCCGCGCGCCCACTGCGGGAGAAAGGTCAGGGCCTGCTTGTAGTTGAAGTCGAGTCCTTGCATGCGGACGGTGGACGGGAGGTTGTAGTTGGTCGCGATGTCGTAGCCGCCGTAGATGGCGGGATCGAGTTCGAGTTGCTGGAGCAGGTCCGGCGTCGCGCGCAGCACGGTGCTGCCGAAGAAGTTTTTGAAATCGCGGCGGAAGACGCCGACCGAGACGAGGCCGACGCGGTCGAAATAGTGTTCGAGGACGAAGCGGAACGTGTCGGCTTGCCAGGCTTTGATACCGGGATGGTTGACGCTGATACGATTGGTGGCGCTCGGGATCGACTCGGTGTCGGGCAGGGTGGTGCCGTTGTAGTATTGAGAGAACGGAGGGCGGCCGACCGATTGATAGTAGGCGCCGCGAACGATCACGTTTTCACGGAGATTGGAGCTGGCGTTGAGACTCGGCAGAAGGCGGAGGTATTCCTTGGTGGCGTGGGCGGCGCGACTGAGGAAGGTAAGCTTCGAGACGCCGAGCGCGTCGGTCGTCGGCCCAATCAAGGACGGTAGCGGTGTGCCGTTGGCCGCGCGCAGGATATTCCCGGCGGCATCGCGGCGTGGCACGATGTTGCCGGTAGCGTCGCGCTGGAAATTGGCAGTGGGGTCCGTGAGCGGGCCCTCGCCGAAGATGTTCGTTTGCTCGGCGCGCACGCCGCCGGTGAGTTTGAGACGTTGCCGGAAAAATTGGGCGTCGGCGCGCAAGAAGGCGGCCCAGACGACTTCCTCGCCGCGCCGCTCGAGATTCACAATCGAGCGATGCACGGCGTTGGGATCGGCGGTGAAATAGGCCGGGCGGT
>CAMDOF010000298.1 GCA_945903465.1 Opitutus sp. GAS368 | reverse complement strand
TTAAGGGGGAAGATGGGGTAGCCGAGGCGCTTGGAGGTGATCTTTTCGAAAACGATGCTAATGGTGAAGTCTTTGGTGAGAAATTGCAGGAAATCGCGTTTGTTCATAATGAGGCAGCGTGAGGGGGTGCGGGCGATAATATCGGCGGTGGCGACGCTGTTTTGGAGAAGGCTGATTTCACCGAAGAAGTCGCCGATTCTGAGCGTGGCGATCTCTTGTTTTTGGCGGCGCACGGAGAGTTCGCCTTCGTGGATGAGGTAGAAAAACTGATTATCCTCGTTTTCTTGGGTAATGAGGCTGCCCTCGGCAAAGTTTTGGAAAATGGCGCGTCGAGCGAAGGCGTTCACCGCGTGGGGTGGCCAGTTACGCGACAGCGGAATCCGGTGGAGGAAGGCGATTTTCTGAATGGTTTCCTCGATACTTTCCCGGTTGATTTTAGTGAGAACGAGTTGTTTGAAGGTAGACTGGGAGAATGCGAGTAACACGGAGGGCTCGAGACTTCTCACTGAACGGGTACGCACGGTGCCGTGAAGCAGCGCGACTTCGCCGAACACATCACCGGCGGCCAGTTGGGCGACGGCCTCTTGGCGGCCGCTGGGGAGCTGGCGGGTCACCGCGGTGCGTCCGGAGAAGATGAGGAAGAGTTTGTCGCCGGGTTCTCCTTCGTTCACGATGTTGGCGCCTTTAGGGTATCGAAGGATTTCCGCCGATTCGGCGAGGGCGATGCGGTTTTCGTTGGGAAGCGATTTGAAGAGCAAGGCAGCGTCGATGAGTTCCTTGATTGACTCAGGGTTAGCGCTCGCCCGTTGGGGTATCAGGGTGCAGCGGCGTTTTTCTCGCCACCAGTCACGGACGATGATGTAGCCGAGGCAGGCGACGGTGCCGAGCGCGCCGGCGACGACGAGACTTAAGCCGACGATGAGCGTGAGCGCGGTGAAGTGGAGACCGCGGGTACTCATCACGGCTTGCCAGAGCGCGGCGGCATTTGCCTCGAGGAGCCAGGCGGCGGCGGTCAGGATGAGCCCGAGCCAGATGAAAATCAGCAGAGTGTGAATACTCAAAAAACTCAGATCCGTTTTCTTTAGGCGCGTTTTCAAAACGTGCTGGATCGCGCGGTTTGGCTGGAAGCTGAAGTTGCGATCGGAGTCGAGTGTCGGTGAGCTCCACAGGGCGTGAAGAATTTTTAATCCGGGTGAATCCCAAAGTGGGGAAATTAAAAAGACGACAGCGCATAAAAGGGGAACGATGAGACCGGGCGCGAGGGCGGCGGCTAGACCGACAGCGAGTAGGGAAGGGGTGAGGGTCGCGAGGGCCGCGGAGATCACGGTCGGTTGGCCCGCCATTACGGCATCGGCGAGGTCCACGGAAAAACGGGGGAATAGCGTCCGATAGTGTCGTTTGGGTTGGTAAACTTCCGCGTTGGCGTGGGCGACGACTCCTGCTGCGCACCAAGCGCCTGCGCTGATGGCTACGCAGACGACGGCCCAGGCGGCGAGGAGATGTCCGATATGTTGGGGCAATGGCGTCGGTTGGAGTAAGGTGAGTAAGAGCGTGCCGATCGTGCTGAGCAGCGCGATCCATCGGACCCATTGACCGGCGATGCGCCATTTCCACGGGGTGGGTGGATCGTTGGCGGGTGGGGTGGCGGCATCGCATTGAAGAACGCCAGCCTGAAATGCTTTTAAAACCGTTTCATAGAACTCGCGCAAGGGGACGCAGTCGCGGTCGGAAATCAGCTGGAAAAGAACTTGTGGCACGGTGCGGCCCGGACCAGGGCCGAAGGCCTTAAGGGCCCGCCATTGGCTAGGCGTGAGGGTGAGATAGGTGCGGCTAGGTTCGTTTTTTATAATCGTGCGGTCGGTTGCAATCGTCGCGACGCGGATGGTGGGTGAGTATCTTAACTCTACGGCGGTAAGGAGTGTGGCCTCGTCGAGCTGGGCGATGGGGAACGGCGCCGGCGGAACCTTGAAAATGTTATCGGATGGGAGCGGTGACGGAGGTGTATTCATAGGAGCATATCTAGGGACTCGTAAGAATACCTTTGGGCAAAGCTAGATTCTTCCAAGCAGGGGAAGCGAGATTCGTCCAAGCTGGGTAGAGCCTTTTTTTGAGGACGGGCTCAGCCGATTCGTGATACGAGATGGTCGATGCTTGCGGATTGGGCGCGGGGCGATCCGCGGGGTAGTTTTCTCCGCCGTGGGTTCTGGGCGCAGACCGTGCCCGGCTCGTGCGTAAGCAGGCGCGCAGGCCAGAGCGGGAGCTGCTTCGAGGGGAAGTCTTGGCGCACTCCGGATCTTTGTGGCAAAAATTGGCGGTATTTAGCCCGACCTTCGCAATAGTGGTTCGCAAATGAGGGCCGTTCTCCCATGAAAAACGTTGGGTTGTTCGACAGCGGAAGGAACGACCGAGATCTCGCGTTTACCTATTAAAGTGCCTTTCCGTTTTCTTGCATTCTTGGCAGTTGCTATACAATTGCAGAGAATTAGGCGGGTGATAGCTCATCGCTATTTGAGACTTTTTGGTCTGGCCTGCTGGTATCCTCAAGGCCGGAAATACATGATTCTTTTAACTATGAAAAATTCGGCGAGGTGGGCCCCGTTTTTCCTCTAAGAGATGGTAGGAATCCGCGGGTCGAAAGACGCTCGATCCGCGAAGGTCGCGCCAGAGCGCTCGGTAATCGACGCAGGGAGGGCTGGTTCAGCCGGGACTCGCGCGGATTGATCGGTTACCGCTGGGGGACGCGGGCGGCGTCGCCGGTGAAACGGCAGGTCTGAAGACGATGCTTCGTCGTTTTGCGGGGCCGGGTGCGCAGTCTCATGAAGGCCGTGCGGAATCCTCGTCGTCTCCATTCGATCTGGCAGGGGAATTCCTAAACGGCGACGGATGCTTGCAACCGTTTAAGCCCGAGAGGGCTCCGAGCGCACTTCAGCCAATTAACTCGAGCGCGCCGCGCTCGGTCGCCCGTTCACAGCGTGGTCGCTTAGGCCGCCTTACTGCTGGCGGACGGTCCGACGGCCCAATCGAAAATCATTTCAGCTCGCGAATTTTCACGTTTCGATACCAGCAATCATCTTGGTGATAGGTCAGCATGATATGACCCTCAATCTTGTCGCCGAAGCCGATCTCTTTAGAAAACTTGCTCTTGGCGAGGCCCGCTTTGACGACGGCGCTGCCGAGTTCGTAGGCGAGGACATTTTTTCCGTTGAGCCAGTGTTCGACCTTTTTGCCGCGCACAATGATTTTAGACTGGTTCCATTCACCGGGCAGGCGCGACGGTTTATCGGTGGCCGGTGGCAAGACGTCGTAGAACGCGGCGGTCTGACGATGGGGCCCGATTTTGCCGTCGGGGTGGCCCTTATCATCGAGCATTTGGTATTCGGGGCCCGGTGACTTGGGGCGGGCTTCGGTGACCAGATATTTGACGCCGTTGTTGCCGGCTACGGGAACTTTCCAATCCCAACTGAATTCAAAATCATTGAATTTTTTTTCGGTGATGAGCTCAGAGCCCTTGACCTTGGCGATGGCGTGGAGGGTGCCGTCTTTGACTTCCCAGCCGCCGGCGGGCTTGCCGGCGTAGGTGCGCCAGCCATTCATAGTTTGACCGTCGAACAGCAATTGCCAGCCGGCGGATTTTTCTGCGCCGGTCAGAGCATTTTCGGCCGCGTGGAGAGAGCCCGTCGCCAGGGCGATCGGGAGTAGCAAGGTGAGGAGGCGGTGATTCATGGGGAGGAACCTTTAGAATGTTTGAATTCGACGCACTTGGGAAGCCTAGAGAATCCGATGAAAAAGAGGATCCGATGAAAAGGCGGCCTCGCTCGCTGGTTGGGGAAGGTGGCGAGGGACATCCGGCGCTGGCGGCGCCAGGCTCGAGGCGGGCGAGATGAAGGCCAATAATCCCAAGCGCCGGATAGCTTTGAGCGACTGACCGGTATGGTGCTTTCAAGAAGACCGCCCAACTCCCGCGAAACACTCGGAGAGAAAGCGCCCGTGGTGAGAAAACGGCTGGTTAGCGCCCGTGGTGAGAAAACGGCTTGTTAGCGCGCGCCCCTTGATTTATCGACTGACAGGAGGTTTCCGGTTTATTTTTTTGCCTTATGCCCGCCAAAGTAATCGTTCAAAATTTACACAAGCGCTATGATGATTTTGAGGCAGTCCGAGGAGTGAGCTTTGCGATTGAAGAGGGGGAGATTTTTGGGCTCTTGGGGCCGAATGGGGCAGGGAAGACGACGACGGTGGAGTGTCTGATTGGGTTGCGGGAACCGGATTCGGGTGAGCTTGAGGTGTGCGGGCTCGACGCGCGCCGGTATCCGCGGGCGGTGAAGGAAAAAATTGGTGTAGCGCTGCAGAGTACCTCGCTGCAGGACAAGATTACGCCGCGGGAGGCTTTGCGTCTCTTTGGGTCCTTCTATTTGCGGCGGGAGGAGCCGGCGGTGTTGTTGGAGCGTTTTGCACTGGTGGAAAAAGCGGATGCGGCGCTGGACACGCTCTCGGGTGGTCAGCGGCAGAGGTTGGCGTTGGCGCTGGCGTTTGTGAATCGGCCGGAGCTGGTATTTTTAGATGAGCCGACGACGGGTCTTGATCCGCAAGCGCGGCGAGAGTTGCACGGGGCGATTGCGGAGATGAAAGCGGCGGGGTGCACGGTATTATTTACGACGCATTATCTTGATGAAGCGGAGGCGCTGTGCGACCGCGTGGCGATCATCGACCAAGGTCGCATGGTGGCGACGGGGTCGCCGCGTGAGTTAATGGCGCGCGCGGCGGTTTGGCCGACGGTGACGCTCGCGACGTCGCGACCGGTGGCGCGCGAGCGCTGGGCGAGCGTAGTGGGAGTGAGCGATCTGTGGATGGATGCTTCGGGCTTGACGGTGCAGTTTCGGACGGAGCAGGCGACGGCGACCTTGGTGGGCGTGGTGGCGCTGCTCTCGGCGAGCGGTGTGGACCTGGTGGATCTGGAGGTGAAGAAGGCCTCGTTGGAGGACGTATTTTTGAATTTAACGCGGACGAGTGCAACGGCGGCGAAGCCGGCGAGGGTGGTGGGCGAGGAGGGTCACGCATGAACGCGTTGTGGGCTCATCTCGGGGTTTCGCTGCGGCTCCATTTTAGAAACAAGATGGCTTTGCTTTACGGCTATTTATTTCCACTGATTTT
>CAMDOF010000297.1 GCA_945903465.1 Opitutus sp. GAS368 | reverse complement strand
AAGGGTGATCTCGCGGGCGTTGTGTTCGGCGGCGATGCCCCGGTTCTCCCATCCCGCGAAATCGAACTTGTTGTTGAACGCTTTCACGATGCCGAGCCGCTTCGGGTAGCGCCCGGTCATGAGCGCCGCGCGCGTCGGCGTGCACACCGGACCGCTGCTGTGAAAATCCGTCAGGCGCAGCCCTTCCCGGGCCAGCCGGTCGAGGTGCGGCGTGCGCGCCTTCCCGCCCCAAGGACCGCCGAGATCGCCGTAACCCAAATCATCCGCCATCATGATCACGATGTTCGGCTGGGTGGCGGACGGCTCTGCGGCGGGCGCAAATCCGGAAAATGCCAAAGCGAGTAGGAGCGTCAGACCGCGTACCGCGCTCGGCGGAACATGAGGCCGCGCCGTCATTCCCGGTGCGGCGTGGAAGGTTGCGATGTTCATGGATTTTCCTTTTTCTTCGCCGGCGGTAACAACGTGTTCATGCGGTCGACTTCTTTCTTGAGTGTACCCTGGATTCCCCTGATCCGGTTTTCTTGAATCTTCAACGCCTCGGGCGTCATCGGCAGCTCCGTCAGTTCCGACCGTGGCACCTTTTCGCCCTGGGGAATGGTACGCATCCGCAGGCTGCGATACCACACGTGTCCCCCGTGATATTGCAGCCGGAGTAAGCCGCGCCGGGCCGCCAGATCGCCGCTGTACGGCGGCGCCCAGCCGCGCACCCGCAAGAGTTCGATATTGTGGGCCCAGCGGGGATCGGTGTAGTCGAAGTCGATCACTTTTTCGCCGTTCAGCCAGTGTTGGATGAGCGTGCCCTGGCACACGATCCGCCCTTCGTTCCATTCGCCGTGGGGCCGCGTGACATCGCGGGCAGGGGCGACGCAGAAGAACAACGCCGCCGCCTTCGTCCGCGGATTCTTGCCGTAGTTGCTGTTGGCGTCGTCGAGCACCTGATACTCGACCTGGCCGGGGCGGTAGAGGACGCCGCTGTTGACGCCCTTGGCCACCTTCCACTCGAAGCGCAGTTCAAAATCGTCGGGCACGAAATTCGGCGTGTAGGTGACGTCGCCCCCCTTGTCGCGGCAGAAGAGGCTGCCTGCCTCGATCACCCAGTTGCCGCCCTGCATCCAGCGATCGAAACTACGGCCATCGAAGAGCAACTCGAAGCCACGCTGCCGCTCTTCGGCGGTGAGCGTATTGGGCGCGGCGGTCAGCGGAACTGCGCCCAGAAGGGCGAGCAGCATTGCGGAAATCAGGAACAAGTGCGATTTCATGAGGGGCGGCCGTTCCGAGTGTGTGGTCCCGCCTTTCGGCGGAAGGCTTGCACGGCCCCGATGGGCTTGTCGGATTGGCGGGCAGATGAAGGAAGCGGCAGACATTTTGGGAACGTTAATCGGCGCTAATCGAGGCGCTCTCTCGCGAAGAATCCGGCGCAGAATATTTTCTGACCCGTTCAAGTTGGATTTCCGAAATTGTGATGTCCATTTTTCTGGGATTGGCGTTTATTAGCGGAGATTAGCGTTCCCTTTTTCCGTTGGATTCCGGACCGCGCCGGGGCACGAACACAGAGCGGTTTTTTGGGAGTACTTTTCGGTATTGGCGGAAAACCGGTGTTACAGCGGGGGCGGTGTCCAGACCGGGATGCCGCCGGCGGCCCGCTGCTTGTCATACCGTTCCCAATACGGGCGCACCGGCGAATCGGGCACCTGCTCATTAACGAGCAGCGGCAGGGCCTCGGTCCACCAGCGGTCGTAGGCCGCACGCAGCTCCGCCACGACCTGCGGGTGCCGTTCGAACACGTTGTGCTTTTCGAAGGGATCGGCAGCGATGTCGTAGAGCTCCTTGTTGTTCACGAAACGGAAACGTGCGCTCCGCACCGCACAGCTCTTGAACTTGAAGCTCTCGATGGCGGCGCCTTTCGGCCAGCGCCCGCTGTGCACGAAAAGATGACGATCGGCCCAGGGAGCGTCTGGGTTTTCGAGCAACGGCAGGAGGTTGCGGCCCCGCACTTGGTTGCCACCGGGCAGCACCGCACCCGCGAGGGCGACCAAGGTGGGGAACACATCAATATGCGCGGCGAGGCGGGGGACGTCCCGGCCTTCCGGCAACACGCCGCGCCATTGCCAGAATGACGGCACGTTTGTCCCGCCCTCGTGCGGTGAGTTCTTGGCGCTCTTGAATCCGGAAAAATCCATCGACATCGGCTGTCCGTGCCGCTCGCCGCGGCGACTGCCGCCGGCCTGGCCGTTGTCGGTCATGAAGATCACGAGCGTCTTCTCCTCCAACTTCCATTCGGTCAGGCGGGCCAGCAGACGGCCGACATTGTCGTCAATGTTCTCGATCATCGCCCAACGGGTTGCCGTCTCGACATCGAAGCCCATCTCAATGAACCGCTGGCGGGCGGGCGCCGGCGCAATGTGTGGAAAATGCGGCGCGTTCGGGGTGATGTAGGCTAAGAACGGCTTTCCACCCCTGGCGCGAGCCTTCATCCAGCCCAGCGCCGCCTCAAAAAAGAGATCTGTGCAATACCCCTTGGTTTGCACGAAGCGCCCATTGTGATTGATCACGGGATCAAAATACCGCCGCGGCGTCTCGGAATTCGGCGGCGCGTCGGCGCAGCTCGAATCGTATTTCTGGCCGATGCCGCCGGCACCGTGGATGAAAGACTCGTCAAAACCCCGCCGGTAGGGCTGATACGCCTCCTCATCGCCGAGATGCCATTTGCCGAAAATTCCCGTGGCGTAGCCGGCACGGTGCAGCACCTCCGCCACCGTCGTCGCCTTGAGCGTCAGGCGTTCCCGCTCGAACATCGTGTGCGACACGCCGTTCATGAACTCATGCCGTCCCGACATGAGGGCGGACCGCGTCGGCGAGCACGTTGGGCTGACGTGAAAATCGGTGAAGCGCGTCGACTGCGCGTACAGTCGATCGAGATGCGGCGTGCGGAGGAAGGGGTGGCCGTGGCACGCCAGGTCGCCCTTGCCCTGATCGTCGGTCAGCACGAACACGATATTCGGCCGGCTGCCGGCCAGGCCGGCGGCAACGAGCGGAGTGACGAAGCAGGGCAGCAGGGGCAAAACGAGTGAGAGGAGTCTTGTCATGGGTGTTGAAAATCAGGGAACACCCGTGGCCGCTTCCGGCGTGCCGAATAATTCAAGTTCGCTCACGACCCAACGCTCGATCGCATTGCCGGTCTGCACGATTCGGATCCAGCGTGCCACGGTCGGCTCAAAGCTCGCCAGGGTGCGCTGTCCCGGAGGCACTGCCTTGCTCACTGACACGGGCTCGCTCCAGGTGACGCCATCGTCGGACACCTCCACTTTATACCCGCGCGGCGCCCAATACGGATCAGGAGCGTGCAGCAAAAGATGGGTGAGCTGATGCCTCCGGCCGAGATCGACTGCCAGCCAGGAGCCGGGGTTGTTAGCCCCGAACCACGCGTGCTCCGCGCGGCCGTCGACCACGCCGTCGATCGCGTTCTCCGCCCGATAACCGGACGCGGTGGCCTTCCACTCCCGACGATTCGTCAGCAAGGGGCCGGTGAAGGTCGCGAGATCCATCAGAGTCCACGGTGTCGCCCGCGGGCCGGCTGTCCGCCGGATCGCCGCAACCTCGGCGGGCTGGATCCCCGGTGCGTCGTTGCCCCACGCTTGTCGGATATAACTCAATACGGCCGCCACCCCATCGTCAGGCATCGCCGACCCCAGCGGCGCCATTTGTCCGGTTTCGTAGATGCGACCGTCGATTGGGCCGGTCAGGCCATGCAGGAGAATCCGGGTCAACGCTTCCTTCGGGCCGTTGACCCGCGCCGATCCGTCGAGCGGCGGTGCGAGGGCCGTCGCCCCCGGCGGCGTGACGCCCCGACCGTCGGGTCCATGGCAGGCCGCGCACTGCTGATCATAATGGCGCGCACCGCGGTCGATGATCGCGGCCAGGGCGGGATCCCGGACGCGCGGTTTCGCGAGGTCCGACTCGTCACGCTTCCACGCCTCGAGACCGCCACTCCAAATCGTCCGGGCTCGGTCCCGTTTCGCTTCATCCCGAATGCCAGCGAACAATCTCCCTTCCTGAATCCGCGCGATGAGCGGAAGATTCCACTGGCGGTACAGCGCCGTCAGCGTCGCCAGAGCGAGAATCGAATTCCCCGGGTCCGCGGCCGCGATGTCCTGAATCATCTCCCTGGCCGGCACCGTCTCGCTCCACCCCAGGGTTAACACCAACTGCCGACGCACCTCGGGTTCCGCATCTTTGGCGCACCCGGCCAGCCGGGCGACCACCGCCTCACCACCAGCCCGCCGCAATTCCGGCTCGTGCCAGCGGATGGCGGCGGCTCGCAAACGAGGATCGTCGTCGCGGAGCTTTTCGTCGCGCAGGGCGGGCGTCAGCGCATCCAGTCCTGCCAAGCTCCATCCCGCATGCAGGCGCGCCAGTGGGTTGGCGTGGGATCGGGCCATCGCCTCCAGCAACGGAATCACCGCGCGGTCGCCGCGTAGAATCAGCAACCGCTGCGCCATGTCGCGCCACCAGCCGTTGGCATGGCTGAGGTGCTCGACGAGCGCCGCCGGGCGCGCGTCCAGCAGCCTCGGGCCCGGACGCGACTCGGACCGCGTGGAAAGAATCCGGTAGATCCGCCCCCGGTTCTTCACCTGGTCCGCCCCCATGCCTTGAATCCGGCGGGCGAATTCCGGCGGCACCCACGGTGCGTCCTGGACGATGCCACGATACATATCGACGATGTAGAGACCGCCATCCGGCCCGGTGTGCGTGGACACCGGCCGGCAATAAAAATCCGCCGACATGAAAAACTCGGCCTTCTCCTGCGCGTTGCGCAGCGTGCGTTTGCCGTCCTCATCGCGCTCCACGACGGCCCGCCGAACCGCGTGGGCGCAGGGCTCCGCGAGGAACAGGTTGCCCTGCGCCTCCGCCGGCAATGCGTCGCCACGATAAATTGAAAGCCCGCTCGCGCTCGTCCAGGAGGTCCTTGCCTGGTCGGCGCGGTCGCCGATCGGTTGCACGCGGTAGGTGAGCTGAAACCCCGGCGCCGCCTCCGGCCCAATCTCCGGCCGGTTGAAACGCGGCCAGTTCCAGCGCTCGCCGATCAGGTTCCAGTAATACCAATGCTGGTTGAAATTCCGCCCGGGCACGTGGTTGGTGGAGTGATACATCACGCCCGTGTCGTCCATGCCCAACCCCCA
>CAMDOF010000296.1 GCA_945903465.1 Opitutus sp. GAS368 | reverse complement strand
ACAAGTTTTGGCCCCGACGGGAAGAAACAGCTTTCCATGCCCACCATCGGCGACAGGAGTGTCGCCGGTCCGTCGGATGGGCGACACTCTTGTCGCCCCTGCAGCATGGGAGCCTCCCCACCAAAACAAGTTTTGGGCCCGACGGGAAGAAACAGCTTTCTTTTCCCACCAACGACTTGCAGAAGCTGTTTCTTGAGAGCCTGTCGGACTTTAGGGGTACTCCACTAGTTCTCCTGAATTTTAGACCATCAAATCTATCAGACCCCCTCCGAGAAAATGCCGCTTAAGCGATTCTGTGGCGTCGGCTTTTTGAAAAAATTCTAAGTCCGACGGACTCATCGCAATAATGGAATTCATTCCCCCCCCAAAAAAAAGCCCACAATTCATCCACTATACTCTCTGCCAGAATGAATCGTTCCCCCGCCCTAAAAGCGGGGCAATGACCTCTTTCCCGTCCGGTAGTCTTCTTGCGCCCAACACCGTGCCAATTTCCTTGGATTCGGTCGCCATCGCGCGCACGGTTCAACCATGAGATGCCTTACTCGCCTCCTTTGCGTGTCCGCTCTTTTGGTGTCGGTCGCTTTTGCAGAGTCGCTGAGCGAGACGCGGAAAAAGGCCGAGCAGGGCGATGCCCTTGCGCAGAACAGACTCGGCAATATGTACCAGTCCGGCGAAAAACCCCTCCCGGATCCGATCCCCCTGAAAATCCAGTTTCCTATCAACAACACGATTGGCGGCATCAACGGCCTTTACCGTCGCAGTGCGTTCCTCGCCGCCGGCGGATTCGACGAGGCGCTCACCTACTGGGAGGACATGGACCTGGCGCTCCGGCTGTTTGCACGCGGCCTGCGCTGCAGTGTCGTCAACGAGGAGCTCGTGACGGCGTATCGACGCGCCGCCAGCTACAGCAACAGCAATCTGGGCGAAGTCTGGCGGGTGAAGCTCGCCATCATGCGCCGGCTCCTGGCGGCAGCCGACCCCGAGTTGAAGGCAACCATCGCGCGCGAAGCCGAAACCATCGCCACGCGCCTCGCGATGCTCGACTGCTGGCCCGACGTTCCCGCCGCGCTCGCCCTGGCAACCGACGCCGGAGGGAACCCGCCGACGACCAGCGATCCCGCGATGCGCCTGCTCAAGAAATTCCTACCCCGGCCCTGGACCTTCCGGCTTCAGCATCTTCACCGGGCGCGGGCCGGGCGATGAGCACGCCACGCATTGCCGTCGTTCTGGCCGCGCGCAACCCGCATCGCGGCCGCCTTGGCGAAGTGCTGGCCGGCCTCGCCCGCCAGACACTCCCGGCCGCCCAATGGGAATTCTGCCTCGTCGACAACGGCAGTTCACCAGCGCTGCAAGCGGCTGAATTCAGCACGCTCGCCGGTGCGCGCGTCGTGGTCGAACCACGGCCGGGCCTCCTGTGGGCACGGCTCCGCGGACTGGCGTCGACCTCCGCCACGTATGTCGTCTTTATCGACGACGATACCATTCCCGGCGCAGAATTCTTGACGGAAGCGGTCGCGTTCATGGACACGCATCCCAGGGCGGGGACGGCCGGTGGACGAATAACCGGCCGGTTTGAAACAAGCCTGCCCGATTGGTTGGAGGATGCCCAGTGGTGTCTCGCCCTGCGGGACAGCGGCGATCAGCCACTCGAATGGTCACTGGGCGCCGGCCCTTTTCCGTTCTGGACTCCCATCGGCGCGGGTCTGCTGACACGACGCGCGGCATTGGAGCCGGGCTACGTCGGGCATGTGGCCGCTCATTGGCAGGCCATCCAGGAGAATTCATGGGTCGGCCAGGGTGTCGGGGGCGTTGAGGACAAGGACCTCGTGCTGCATTGCCTGCGCGCCGGCTGGTCGACGGGCTACGCGCCCCGCATGCAGTTGACGCATCTCATCCCCACGTCGCGGCTGGACCGCAGCTACATCGAGCGCCTGGTTCCCAACTTGGAACGGATCTGGATGCGCACGCTGCACGCACACTCACTCGATCTGTTCCGGCCGATTCACCCCGCGACACTTTGGCTTCGCCAGGCCAGGGCCTGGATTGGAATGCGCGCGTGGCATTCACCCGCGGCGCGAATCAAGTGGCTTTCGGCGTGCGGCCGTTTCCGCGGCCTGGCCGACAATTTCAGCCGCCATACCCGTTATCCCGAACCCTCGCGGCAATGATTGCAGCAGGCCCAACCGAGATACCCGAACGTGTGGTCCCTCCCGCCCGGACATCCGCCTGGCTGGATTGGGCCGCGCCGGCGGCAATACTGCTGCTGGCCGCCGCCATGCGCCTGGCCGGACTGGACAAGAGCCTCTGGCTCGATGAAGCCGGTTCGCTCGCGCAGGCGGGAGCGGCAGATTTCATCGCGACGGCGCGCGACTACGATCATCCGCCGCTCTATTTTGCACTGCTTCGCGCGGGCCTGCAGATGACGCCGTCTTTTCCCGTCCTCCGGCTCTTTTCAGTCGCGTGCGGCGTCGGCGCCGTCGCGGTGTTTTGTTTTTTCTTTGGCGGCCGGGAACGGCTGGCCGGATGGACCGCGGCGCTCCTGCTCGCGGTGTTGCCCGGGTTTGTTTTCAATTCACAGGAGCTACGTCAATACGGCTTGTTGTCACTGGCCTTCAGCGTGGCGCTGGCCCTGGCGTGGCGGGTCGAACGGGCGCCGCATGACGTCCGGTTCCTCGCGGGACTCGCCACCGCCCTGGCCGTGGCGGCGAGCACCCACCTTATCACGGTATTTTTCATGGCCGCGCTCATCGCGGTGATGGCCTGGCGCCTTCGCCGCGAAAGACCGGGCATCCTGCTGCGGGTGAGCTGTGCCTTTGTGCCCGCGACGCTGCTCGTGTTGTTCTTCAAGTACGTGTTTCTGCTGCGGACGGTCAAATCCCCCGACCTCTGGTGGATGCCGCCGGTCAGCCCTGCTTTGCTGAGACAAGTATTCATTGAGGACACCGGCTGGAGCGCGCTGGTCTGGTTTTACGAGGCATGCGAACGCCACGTCCCGGGCGTGGGCTCGGTCTTTCTCGTGGCCGCCGGCTTGGGCGCCGCTTTCGTCGCATGGACCGCATGGGCGCGGCGCGGCGCCGGCCCGGCGCACGCCTTGCTGGCGATCGGGTTGGTCTATTGGGGGCTCCTCACCGGCTACTCGCTCGTCGCGCCACCGATTGTGTGGCCCCGCACGATGCTGCCCGGCATGCTGCCGTTCGTGCTGAGCCTCGGGCTCGGAGTCGCAACCCATCCGCGGGAGCGGCAACGACGGATGGCCACGGCGGTGCTGACCGTGCTGGCGATTGCGATGACGGTGCCATGGCTGCGTGGGCTCGCGTTTCAGCCGGCCGAGGATTTGCGCGGCTTCAGCCGGGCGCTCAGCCAGAGCGCCACACCCCCGGATCTCCTCGTCCTGGTTAACGGCGTGGAAATCGGCCTCGAACCCTACTGGCCCGCCTACAAGAAACAGGCCTGCTTGAAGGTGGAACTGCGCGATCCGCTGCCAGCGACGCTCGCCGCGTTGACTGCGGCGCGCGGTCGGCAGCCAGAAGGAGGAGCGATCTTCCTCGTCTATCGTGCCGACTCCTCTCTCGCGCCGAAGCGGGCGGTCCTTCAGGCCATCGTGGACGAGACATCCGTGGTGAATGGACCGCCGGAGCAATTGTGGGACAAGAGCACCTATCACGTGCTGCGGTTCAATCCCACGCCCGCGCGACAGATCCGATGAGCAGCAGACCGACGCTGTTAAACCCCTCCCGGATCCGATCCCCCTGAAAATCCAGTTTCCTATCAGCCCCCGCCCCAGAATCGGATTTTGGCCGTGACCGCAAGAAACAGGGTCAACATTGCGCCCAAGCGATTAACAAAGGGAGTTTCTTAGGAGTAAATCGGCCGAACAGGGCAATGCCGACGCGCAGTTCGGCCTCGGCGTGATGTACTACAACGGCGACGGCGTGCCGAAAGATCCCACCGAAACCGTGAAGTGGTATCGCAAATCGGCGGAGCAGGGCGATGCCATCGCGCAGGTCAACCTCGGCTATATGTACGCCAAGGGCGAAGGCGAGCTGAAGAATCCCGTCCTAGCTCCCGTCTGGTTCAACATCGCCGGTGCGAACGGTAACGAGGGTGCCAGAGACTATCTCGTCGAAATCGAAGAAGAACTGTCCTCCGAGCAGAAGGCCGAAGCGACGACGCGAGCGCGGGAATTATTCGAGAGGTTGCCGAAGAAGTAGGAACAGCCAGCCTCTGATTCAACTACCGCCCGAGATGCGCGACTGCGTGCGACTCGTGGCCTTGCCAGTTAGCGAGGTAACGTGCGGCGAGTTTAGCATCACGAATCACGAGCAGATTTTCGGCGTTAGATAACTCGGCGGCTTTGGTGAAATTAAAGCTGCCAGTGAGCACCACCGATGCGTCCACGATCAAAATCTTGTTGTGCGCGATGGCGTGCTTGGAATCGATGAAAGTGGCAATGCCAGCATGAGCGATGAAGTCAGCTTCGGAGTAATTTGCGGTCTTCTGCGACTTGTCCAAGATCACTGCCACCTTCACGCCTCGCTTGTGCGCGGCCACCAGCGCGGCGGCGATTGGCGCAGAAGTAAAACTGTAGGCCTGCACGTGGATCGTCTTCTTGGCGGCGGCGATTGCATCAACGCACGCCTCAGTGGCGCCACCTTTCGGCGAAAGGGCCCACCAATTTACAAGGCGGGGAGTTAAGTCTGATTTAATGGGTTAAAATAAACCCAATGAAAAAGCAGGGGGCCCCCTGGGTCCCCCTTTTTCGCCTCACTCGCCCCGTCTCCGTCGAGTTCTAGCCCATCGGTGGAGCCGTTGTCGCCGGTCTCGAAAGAACGCACACTAAATGACCACCGTTGCCACCCTCCGGGGGGGGCGGCGATGCGGAGGCTGGGGAGAATGAGAATAAATCCACCTGTGAAGTATTTTTCCGCAGTGCACATTGAAAATCCCGTCCTAGTGGTCGTCTAGGAAACTCCCCGCACGGTCCAAGTGAGCCCTCCCCCCGTGGCAGGGGCCTGCTCCGATAAACCCTACAAACCTGATAAAGTCTCTGACGGGGATACTTTGTAGGGTTTGGAGGAGAGGGGTGGCGGGCTAAACCCCCATAGGCGTTAAAATAAGAAGTCAGGCCGCTCTGGCGGTTGGGCGCGACTTTGCAAACCAACGAGGAATCCCGGCCGGTTTGCGCCGACGTGGAGAATTTTGCAGACGGCGAAGTTGTTCCTCACTGCGAATCATCCGCCA
>CAMDOF010000295.1 GCA_945903465.1 Opitutus sp. GAS368 | reverse complement strand
TGAGTCAGATCAAAAACTACACGCGCGTGACCGCGGAGATCATGCCGCGGCTCTTCGCGACGTTGCGTGAAACGATCACGGAGTTGAATCGCTCTCCGGCTACGGCGGTGGCCTGCGTGCTCCAAGTTGGCGATCTGGTAGAAGGTTTGTGCGGGAGTGAGGAGCGGTCGGTACGGCAGAATACGGAGGTGCTGGAGTTCGTGCGCGAAGCCCGGCTCGGTGCGCCGTTTCTCTTTGCGAAAGGTAATCACGACATCACGGGCGACGGCGCGCGCGAGGCGTTTTCGCGGGTCTTCCATCCCTTTCTGACGGAGCAGCGGCGTGCACTGATGGCCGGCGCCGGCGCGGTGTCGAGTGCGCGTTACACGGTGGAGGTCGGCAATGCGCAGTTCGCGTTCTTCGATGCTTACGAGAGCGCGGAGAGCTTGGAATGGTTTGAAGCCGTCGCCGCGAAACGGACGGCCGATCACTTCTTCACCATCGTCCATCCGCCCGTCGTGCCCTATGGGGCGCGGGCGACATGGACCGTATTTGCCGCCGAGAAGGAGCGGGCGAAGCGGGAGAAATTTCTCGCGCTGCTCGGAGACCAGTACGCGATCGTGCTCGGCGGTCACATCCATAAATACAACGTGATCGCCCGCGAGGCGGGTCGCGGACGCTTCGCGCAGTTTGCATTGAGCAGCGTGGTCAATGCCCCGGCGGTCGCGGCGAAAACGGCGCTGACGGGCATCGCCAACTACAACGGCGAGCAGATCAAAGTGGAGCCGAATTTCGGCCCCGGCACCGAAGCGGCGCGTCAGGCGATCTACGCGGCGGAGCAGCCGTTCGTGAAAGCCTTCGAGTATGCCGATCTGCCCGGCTACGCGGTCGTGAACGTGGACGGGGCGCGCGTCACGGTGCGGATGTTTTCCGGCATCGGTCACGAGGTCTGGCGCAGCGTGGACTTGAGCGGGCTCACCGCTCGCGCCTGAGCGGCGTCACAGAAAAGTTGCTTAGCCGTAGTTGCGGTGGCGCAACTGCGAGCCTTTCCCTTTGGGTTTTATGAATTGTTTCTCTCCTCGCACCCTCGCGGCCCTCGTGGCCATCACCAATCTGGCGCTGGTCCCCCCGGCGGCGGCCCAGGAGAACCCGTTGGTCAAACTTTCGCCCTTCGTGCTCGTGGAGGATCAAAATGGCGGTTACGCGCCCGCCGAAACACTCTCCGGCACCCGCCTGCGCACCCTGACCAAGGACGTGGCGTCGGCGCTCACCATCGTCACGCCCGACTTCATGAAGGACATCGGCGCACTCAACTACAACGACGTCCTGAACTTTCTGCCGAGCACATCCGTTTACACCAACAACGCCGACGATGCGAATTCCAACGGTCCGCGCACCGGCACGCCGTTCATCGTGCGCGGCTATCGCGCAGGTTCCATCTCGACCAATTTCTTCACCTCGTTCACCAAGCCGGACCTCTACAACAGTTCGCGCCTGACGTTCACGCGCGGCCCCAATTCCATCCTGTTCAGCATCGGCAATCCCGGCGGTGCGATTGATGCGACCACCAACAAGGCCGACCTGCGCCGCGCCTCGCACGCACTGGAGTTTCGCGCCGATTCCTTCGGGGGCTTTCGTAGCTCGCTCGATGCCAATCTTGTGGTGGTGCCGCAAAAAATCGGCCTGCGCCTTGATCTACTGCACGACGACCGCGGCAATTTCGCTGAGCCGGCCAAGGATCGTCGCGATTCCGCGTTTCTCACCACCACCGCCCAGCTCGCGCCGGCCACGACGCTTTATGCCAATCTGGAGTCGACGCATCTGCGGCAGAAAATTCCCCGGCCCTACGAAACGTTTGACTGGGTGACGACCTGGCTCGACGCCGGCGGTCCGATCATCCCGACCGCGCAGCGCAATTCCGCGGTCACCGGGGTGGAGTTTCTCGCCACCAACGGCTACCCGACTTACGTCCCGGGCGTCGGAGCGATGGATTGGTCCAAGATGGGGCGCGGGGCGCGGCCGCTCGTGCGCGGCGCGCGCGTGAGCGCGTTCAGTTACGGCGTCGGCACGCGCTTCACGCCAGTGCCGCTCAACACTTACATCGCCGGCGATTCGGACCGCGTGGATTTTGACGACGAAAACTACTCGGTCATTCTCCAGCACCGGCTCGCGGACGGCCTGAATCTCGAAGTCGGGGCGAGCCACGATCACAACTATCGCGAAAACCTCGATGGCAACGGCAATGGATTTGCCGTTGAGGTCGACAACAACGCCCAGCTCCCCAACGGCGCGCCCAACCCCAATGTCGGCCGCTTCTACACCGATCAGGCGCCGAAGTGGGAGAAGGGCCGGACCGATAACAATCAGCTCCGCGCCACCCTTTCTTACGAAAAAGATTTTCGCCACGTGAAGCTCTTCAACCGCGGCCTCGGGCGCTTCACGATCGCGGGACTCTACAACAACGAGGCGAGCCACGCCTATCAGGAGATTCTGATGGAGGTGAACGAGACACCGCTGCCGATCGCGACCGCCGACCTGGGTGACAGCCGCAACAGCATTCGCCGGCGCTCGTATCTTGGCGGAGGCAATCCGCATTACTTTGTTTCGGACTACGCGCCGATCAACCAAAACGGCATCAAGTCCGGATGGGAGCCGGTGCGCGCACCGGGACCGAAAAACGATTTTGCGCGCATCCAATCCTACTCGCTCGCGGGCCAGGCCAACCTCTTCGACGATTTGCTGGCGGTCACCGCCGGGTTGCGCCGCGATGAATCGCTCATCACGCAGACAAGTTTCGGCAAGGATGCGCGCGGCGTCTATGAGAATGCCCACAGCGGTAAACCCCTCCCTGCTGTCGAGGGCGTCGGTCGCCCCTATCTCTTCGGCCTCGTGCTGAACGCGAATCGCCACGTGAGCCTCTACTCCAACGGCGCGACCAACTATCAGGCGATCAGCCAGGGCGTGCGTACCTTCGCCAATGAGATTCTCCCGGCGGTGCGCGGCCGCGGCATCGACACCGGCCTGAAATTTTTCCTCTTCGACGACCGCCTCACCGGCTCCGTGGGCTACTTCGAAACCGCGCAGCAAAATATCAAGGACACCGCCGTGACCCGCGGCCGAAAAGCCGGCTGGATCAATCAGATTTGGGATGCGATTGATCCGACCAAGCGCGTGGACACGAGTGCGGGCGACGTGAAAGGGCAGAAGACGCACGGTCTGGAGTTTCAGGCGGTCGCCAACGTCACCAAGAATTTCCGCCTGATGGCCAACGTGAGTCGCAACATCAGCGTGCTCGAGGATCAGGGCAATTTCACCTTTGCCTATCTCGCGCAGCAGTTCCCCGGCTGGCAGGCCAAAACGTTGCAGGCCGTCGTCAGTCCCGACGGCAAGACGGTCGGCGATCTCGTCACGCTCGTCAAACAGGAGCAAAGCGACGACCAACGCCTCATCGGCATCCGGCAGGTGCGCATGTTTGAGTGGCAGCTCAACGTGGTCGGCCGCCACCAATTCGATCGCGACTCGCTGCTCAAAGGCTTCGCCGCCGGCGGCGCCTTCCGCTGGCGCAACCCTCCGGTCATTGGCTTCGCCCGCATCGCCTCGCTGCTCGATCCGACGCGCCCCTTCAAGGGGATCGCGACGACCAACGTCGATGCCTTTGTGGATTACTCCCGGCAGTTTACACTGGGAGGTCGCAAGCTGCGCTGGACCGCCCAGCTCCGCGTGCAAAATCTAATCGATGATCGCACGCTCCAGCCGTGGATTTCCGACGACGACGGCACGGGCCGCGCGGTGATTCAACAGCGCCTGCGCGCGAGTGCCCGGCAATTCATCGTGAGTTCGACATTTGGGTTCTAGGCCCGGTCGTCGTGATCATGATTTGCCGCGTTCGGGTGGCGCTTCTGCTGGTGTGGGGATAATTGCGACCGGGTGGTCGTCCGATCCGTTGCGCTTTGCGTTGCTCTCCGATCCGCACGTCACGCGCGGGACGAAGCAGGATCAACCGCTCGAGTACGTTCCAAGCTGGCGAATTCGCCTTCAGCAATGCCTTGGTTCGGAAAGGCTGGGGGGCTCCTGGATTCAGGAGCGTTGGCGCGCATTGAAATTCTGGCGGAAACCAAATTTGCCGACAAAAAATTTGGGCTGAGCGCAGTTTATTCTTACTTTGAACACTTGCGCACACGCGCAGGAGCCCTGCGGAAACCAAACATGGGCGCCTGCTCCCAAGAGAGTGCACTCCCGAGTAGGACGGGGGCGCACGGCTCGCCGCTCGAGTTTATGAAAAAATTGATTACTGCGCCCGATGCGATCGTTCTCGAGGACTGAAGCCGACCAAAGCGCGCCCTCCCAGAGTATTTTGGGTAACGGATCACTTCTTTTGTCGACTACGGGTGTTGTGGCGCCTCGGTCTACGGGAGGATCCGCCCCGTGGCTCTCCCGCCGTTGCCAGCCTCCAGCGGAATTGAATCCACGTGCCCGCGAGAGCGTCAGTACGTTCCAACTCGTCGAACAAGGCCTTGAGCGCGCCATGCTCGTTCTCGCAGTGGGAAGGATCGCAGCGGCGTTTGAGCGCCTGCCATTTTTCTTCTACGGGCAGATTGTGCAACCGGTGCTCATCCTCGGCGGCGTTGAGCAGGGTGTAGATCAGCTGTGCTTCCTCCGCCAAGTTCATCGCAGTGCGTTGCCGAGGGCGAGCACGAGAAACTGCGTGCAGGTGATCTCGAAAATTCTCCTCGGCGCGCAGGCACTGTCGGCGGCCACGACCGCGAGTGAGAGGTAACGCTGAGTTTGAGGAGGAGCCACGGGAGCACCGGAGATTGCCGCATTCGTGCGACGATCACGCGTCAAATCTGCGACGGTTGTGCAACGACTGCGTTTCGCGCCCGAATGCATAAACGGTGGAGCGAACAATGCGGCGGCGAGTTCACGAGTTCGTCACGCGATCGGCATGAATGCTTAACTCGGTCGTGATTTATCGGAGTCGGAATGGCCGCCATGGACTCCAGGGAAAAGTCACCCGCTCAACTGGAAAAATAACCGTCACCTGAAAAGGGAAGAAGAAATAAAAATGATTAAAACCGCTCTGGCCGCCTTCATTGCAACGTGTAGCTTCGGCAAGCTTGCGGAAGGTAAAGAATCTCGGCCGCCCACAGGCGGGGCGACCGGGGCACCGCGTCTCGAGACGAGCTCACGCTGGCTGGCCGGGCGGATCGTGGTCGGGCGTGGCGGTGGTTTCCGGCTTCGGATAATTCCACGGCAGCCAGGCCGAGGGCCGCGCCTTCACCTCCTCGTGGTGGTGGGCCAGGGCCAGCAGATAGGCGAAGGGATTGACCCGATTGAGCCGGCAGGTGTGGATCAGGCTCATGAAAAGGTCGC
>CAMDOF010000294.1 GCA_945903465.1 Opitutus sp. GAS368 | reverse complement strand
CCGCCACCCGCGCCACCCGCCACCCGCGCCACCCGCGCCCGCGCCACCCGCCACCCGCGCCCGCGCGCCCGCACCGTCGCGGCGCACGTTCACCCGCAGGTCTTCGCCCGCGCGCCTTCGGGACGCCTTTACCCAATTGCGATTGCAGCTTGGACTTCAAACCACAGGCAAGGCGACCACCGTGCCACCTCGGAAGCAAACGTCTAAAAAATTATCGGCCGTTGGCATTAGCCCAAAAGTTCACAGGCAATTTCCGCCCACTCGACATCAAGGGCCACACTTCTCGCCGGAGCCATTCGCCGCGCCCGCGCGTACCAATACTCGGCATTGGCGAGGTCGCCTTCCTTTCGATGCAAGTAAGCGTGGACCCACGAACCTGCCCGACTCAAGTCGTCTTGCGCCCAACGATGCGCCTCCGCCCAATCACCCCGCGCATCGTGCCACAAAGCCTGCAAGGCCGGTGCGACTTCCGGAGCCAGTGCGCTCCCCGCCACCACCGCCCGTTGAAATTCTTCAAAAGTCATCGCGCCACCGTGAACCAAGCCCCTGGGAATTCAACCTTCCATGGGTCGCCGCCCAAGGGCGTTTTTCACCACCGGCCTTGCCGTCTGGCCTTCGCCCGGAACCACGGCCAACCGCGCTGGACGTTCACCCAAGCACGGGTGCTCGCAATTGTTCCGGTTAGGCATGTCGGCCGCTTTTGGCCGGTAGATTTTCTGCTACCCCGAGTAAGTTGTTTCTTTAAACGCACCTGCAGCGCGCCGCTTATTTCTTCACCTAATCCGTGAAATGAGCTCCGGCACTCGGTTTGGCCGTCGCGACGTAAATCGTAAAAACCGGATCCCCCGCGCGCGGCTACTTTCTTCACGTAATCCGCGAAAATAAAAATCGTGGCGCGCCCGCCGCCCTTTGGTTGCAGTGGTCGCAGTGGTCCGCGATTTAGCTTTAACCTCGGCGGGACCGGCGAAACCAACACGGTTGTGCTTGAAACCGACCTACCCCGTGGCGCATCTCTCTTAGCTGCGCCGCACCGTGCGGCCCAATCCGACTGCCACCATGGAACCAAAACCAAACCCTCCCCGCGACCCGCGCGAGTTCCGCAGCGCCGGCCAAGAGCGCCGCGATCCACGGGCGCTCCCAGATCCCCGCGATTCCCGCGGACCACGCGATCCCCGCGACCAACACGATCCGCGCGATCCTCGTCGCTCCGGCGGTCGCAGCGGCGGCGGCGGTGACGGAGATCGCGGTAGGGGTGGCAGGGGTGGCGGTAGTGGCGGTGGCGGTAGCGGTAGTAGCGGTGGTGGTGGCGGCGGTGGTGGCGGTGGTAGCGGTAGTAGCGGTGGCGGTGGTGGCGGCGGCAGTTATCGCACCGCCCCGGCCTATCGGCCCGCCCCGTCGCCCGCGCCCTTGCCGGCGGCGGTGGCGAAAGCGGGCATTCCCCATGGCGCGACCGAAAGCGGGTGGCTGGCCGATTGTGTTTATACTGGAGAAAAATTTGAAACCGGCCTCGCCTTCTTCGCAGATAAGTTGGGCCGCATTACCCGCTTCTCGCGCGAGCCCGCTGACCTCGCGGTCGCCCGCCGGCTCGATGGCCAAGCCGCGTTGCCGGGGTTGATCAACACCCACTCCCACACCGGCCAACGCATTCTCCGTGGTCGCAACGAGCTGAAGAATCCAGAGGCGTGCGACCGAGCCATGGCGCGGCTTACAGCGGAGGACGTTTTCGATACCGCGCGCCTTGTCTTTATGGAAATGCTCCATGCGGGTGTCACCTGCGTAGGCGAGTTCCACTACCTACACCACCAAGCCGACGGTTCGCCTTGGCCCGATGCGAGCCACCTGGGCCGGGAGATTATCCGCGCCGCGCACGACGTCGGCCTGCGGATTGCCTTGCTCACAGTGGCCTATGCGCGGCGGGATTTCCGCAGCGCCCCCGGCTCGGCTCCCGCGCGTTTCAGCACCGCCAGCGCGGAGCAATTCCTGCGTGAGACCGAACTCCTGCGCGTGGCCGTGGAAAAAGAATATCCCGCCGACGAAGCGTGGTTGGGCATCGGCGCGCACTCACTCGCGACCGTCCCCATCGACTATTTTAAGACGATCGGCACGTACGCGCGCACCCAGCGCATGCGCCTGCACGCCCATGTCTCTTCTCATCCCGAGGAAAACGCCGCCTGTCTCGCTGAGTACGGCCGGACCCCGCTCGCGCTTCTCGCCGAGCATGGGCTCGTCGACAAACGTTTCACCGCGATCGATGCCCGCCATTTGAGCGAAGATGAAATCAAACTCCTCGGGGCTGCCCGCGCTGCCGTCGTCGTTTGCCCCAGCTCCTCCCACCATTTGGGGATGGGCTCCGCCCCGGTCGAAAAACTGCTCGCAGCCGGCGCCAGCATTGCCTTCGGGAGCGACCGACAAGTCCAAGTCGACGTGCTGAGAGAAGCCCGGCTGCTCGAATACTCACTGCGCGCCCACGGCCAGCCCCGCGGGACCTTTGCCAGCGAACCCGCCAGCGCACTGCTCCAAGCGGCCACCTTCACCGGGGCCCGGAGCCTCGGCGCCACCAGCGGCGCTCTCGAGGTCGGTCGACCCGCCGATTTCTTCACCGTCAATTTATTCGATCCTGCTATCGTCGGTGCAGAACCAGATGCACTGCTGGCAAACATCCTCTTCGGGCTCGAGCGCCGTGCGATCCACGACGTGTGGGTCGGCGCGCGCCAACGGATCGCCAACGGCCGCCACGCCTTGCATGGCGCCATCGTCGGGCGCTTCGCCGAGATGCAGCGCCGCCTGTGGACGCCTTGACCTTCCACCCGGCTAGATCGCAGACTTTTTTACAAACGCCTTCGCCTCTGTCGGCTTTTCCAGCGTCGGCCCTTGACCACGCGGCGGGCGCTCCCATTTCCTCCCAGCGATGTCTCTCACACTCGTGGTTCTCGCCGCCGGCATGGGCTCCCGCTACGGCGGTTTAAAACAAATCGATCCTGTCGGTCCCTCCGGCGAGACCGTCCTGGACTATGCCGTCTTCGATGCGCTGCGGGCCGGCTTCGACCGCGTCCTCTTCGTGATCCGTCGCGATTTCGAGGACCTTTTTCGCGCGCAAATCGGCGCACGCTACGAGGGTAAAATTACCGTTGATTACGTGTTTCAAGTGCTCGATGCGTTGCCCACCGGCTTTACTACGCCGGCCGGACGCGAGAAACCCTGGGGCACCGGTCATGCCGTCTGGTGCGCGCGCGATGCCCTTAAAGGGAATTTTGCCGTCATCAACGCCGACGATTTCTACGGCGCCGACTCGTTCAACCGGCTCGCCACTTTTCTCCCCGCGCCGCCACCCGCCGGAATTAATCACGGCGACAATCTCACGTCGGGCAACCACCCGCCCGCACCCGCCACCACTCCGACGCCACCGGCCTTCGCCATCATCGGTTTCCGCCTCGCCAATACCCTCTCCGAGCACGGTGCCGTTTCTCGCGGTATCTGCGCGACCAACTCCGCCGGACTCCTCGCCAGCATCGTGGAAACGCACGGCATCACACCCGCAGAAGTCGGTGCGGTGCCCGGTCATCAATTTTCCAGCGACACCCTTGTCTCGATGAACTGCTGGGGGTTCACCCCCGCACTCTTCGCCGGGCTCGACCAGCAGTTCCGCGAATTCCTGAGCGCGCGCGCCAACGAGCCGAAATCCGAATTTTATTTACCCGCGGCCGTCTCCACCATGATCGCGCGGGGCGAGACGATCGTGCACGTATTACCGACAGAGAGTGCGTGGTTCGGCATCACCTTCCGCGAAGACAAGCCCCGCGTGCAAGCCGCGCTCGCGGAGTTGGTCGACGCGGGCCGATATCCAGAAAAACTTTTTTGAGCCACCCCCTTTTCGTCGCGAGACTTTCGTCGCCATCGCCCCACCCCACCCCACCCCGACCCGGCTTCGGCCGCGCCCGCCACCGCCGCGTAATCGAGCTAGTTACCTCGCCCTCTCCCTTGTCTCGCTAACCCCTCGCGCCCCCGCTAAATATCTAGTTTCGGAAAATCGCCCGCGCTTTTTGCGTTTTTGGGCGCGAGCGGGTCCTCGCCATTTATTTACCAGCCACGGCGGCGCCGCCCGCCTCTCGCCCCGACGTCCTCACCTCGGCCCACCCTTCGCCTCATCCTCACCGCGAGCAACCGCCACCCGTACCCTTGCAGCCGGACCACGCGGGTTTATCGTTGATCACCACCGGCCTTTCTCCTTCGTCTCGCCCTCATCTTCCTGCATGCGCGCCGCCATTTTACCTTTCTCTTACCCAGAAATCTCCACTCTTTTCCCCACGATCGGAACGGTTCACTCCGTCGCACCCTATGGCCATGGGCACATCAACGAGACTTATCTGATAACCAGCACCGCCAACGACCGCTCCCATCGACGATATGTGCTCCAGAAAATTAATCAGCGGATTTTCAAAAACGTACCGGCGCTGATGGAAAATATTCACCGAGTGTGTGCGCATCTCGCTACAAAATCGACGCGCGCGATGCAGCTCATCCCGACGTTCACCGGCCAAACTTACCTGCAAGACCCCGCGGGCGATTGGTGGCGAATCTACGATTTTATCGAGGGAGCCCATACCGTCGAACAAGTCAGCAACGAGGCCCAGGCTCGCGAGGCCGCCCGCGCCTTCGGAGCGTTTCAATCGCAGCTCGCGGATCTCCCCGGCCAACGCCTCCACGAGACCATCCCTCACTTCCACCACACGCGCCGCCGCTTCGAGAACCTGCGCGCCGCCATCGGCGCCGATGCCTGCGGACGAGCGGTCAGCGTCCCAAAAGAAATCGCGTTCGCCTTGGCCCGGGAGGCCGACACCGACGTGATGCTCGACTTGCTCGCTCGCGGCGAAGTCAGCGAGCGCATCACCCACAACGACACCAAAATCAGCAATGTCATGCTCGATGACATCACGGGCCGCGGCGTCGCCGTCATCGATCTCGATACCGTGATGCCCGGTCTGGCCCTCTACGACTTCGGCGAGATGGTCCGCACCGCCGCCAGCTCGACGAGCGAAGACGATCCTGATCCCACCCGTATGCACCTCCGCCTACCGCTTTTCCGCGCGTTGGTGAGCGGCTACCTCGAGACCGCCAGCCGCGTCCTCAATGCCACCGAGCGCGCGCACCTCGGCTTTGCGGGCAAGATGATGACCTACGAAAACGGCATCCGCTTTCTCACCGATTACCTTCAGGGCGATACTTACTATCGGATCAAACATCCCACCCACAATCTAGAGCGTTGTCGGGCACAATTTGCCCTCGTTCAGAGCATCGAGGAAAACGCGCCGGAAATGGCGCGCATCATCACCGAGGAAGCCTCCCCTCGAGTGAGCTGATCCCAGCGACCACAGCCCC
>CAMDOF010000293.1 GCA_945903465.1 Opitutus sp. GAS368 | reverse complement strand
CGTGCTCGATGCTTGCGGCCGGCGCGGTGTGGTGCTCCACGATGGTGGCCACATCGCCACGGCGTATGCCCTCCGCAGGGAGATCGACGGTCAGCGCGACTCGGCTGTAGAGCGGGAATTTCATGTGAGGTCAGCGCCCGGGCGCACGTTGGCTTTGTTCGCAATCGCGCGCGACTGGAGACGCGTTCGGATAGTTTGGAGAGTTTCGCCTAATGGCATCGTGATCGGAGTATTGATGTTCACAGCGGGCCACAGCCGGGTCAATTGAACTCCCGGTTTGCGGGCGGTGGCGATTCTCCCTTGCCTCGCCCCATGCCTCTCGGCTTTCAGCGAAAGAAGGCGGATGTGTTGTCGCACTGGTTTTCAGTCGTCGATAACTTCCAATGTTCGTCGGATGAATTCTACGCCGAGATCGAAAAGGAACTGGCGGCTCGACGGGTGCCCGGACTGGCGATGTCGCGGGTCGATTTTGCGGAGGGCGGATTGCTCTCCGACAAGCGTGTCTACCTTCGGATGCTCCGGGAGCGTTTCGTGTTCGATGTGTGTGCCGCGCCTTTCGGCCGCGCCTATTTCTTTTGGCTGCGGTTCGCGGAGATCCCGGCCAAGATCGCGCCGTGGCAACTCGTCGTGACCGCCAGCCTACTCGGGCTTTTGTTCTATTTTCCCGGACGGTGGATGGGGCCGTTCCTTGGTTCGTTCGTCGTGCTGGTGGTATTAGCCGCGGGAGCGTGGGTGATGCGCAATGCCATCGGACTCGGTCTCCAAGACCTCGACGCGATGGCGATCAAGTCTCCGCTTTTCGGCCCGCTCTATGAGCGCTTCTTGCGGAAGGAAACCTACTACCGTCACGACACCCAGTTGCTCTACTAAAACATCGTCTCCGAGGTCGTGAAGAAAAAAGTCGAAGAGGTCACGGCCGCGAAGGGCGTGAAGCTCATCGAAACGCACGACTACAATCCGATTTTGGGCGACCTCTACAAAACGGAGAAGGTAAACGTTGCGGCCGCCGCACCCACCTCGCCGGCGTAGCGCATGGCCCGGATCGACGAGAGACTCTCCGCCCAGTTTCTCGCGTGGGAAAGGCGCGGCCGAGGGTGGGATGTATTCCCACACCCGGTTTCACCCGATCCTCCGTTCCGCCCGTTTCTTTGGCACGGTCTGCCGCCGAGTGGCGATGTCGACGATGGTCGCCGGCCAACGCGGCTGAGTGCGTGGACCCAGTCGCTTGCGCGTCGACTCACCGGAGAAGTAGCGCCGGGAAACATCCCACCACCGGATGAGGTCGAGCCCGAGCCGGCGATGCTGGAACGCGACACGCTCGTCGAGTTGCCCATCTTTCTGCCGGCAGACTTCAATCCGCGCCGCGATACCTTTGAGCAATGGCTCACGAGCCTGTCGTATTGTCAGGAGCCGTTTGCGTTTGAAATCCAAGGGACAGGTGACGCGATTGCCGTGCGCTTGGTCGTGCATCCGGGGGATGCGCCGGCAGTGATGCAACAGCTGGAGACATTTTTCCCCGAGGTCGCGTGCGTGTCGCGGGAGGGCGAACTATTCCAAGCGTGGGTGAATACCGATGCGCGCGAATCCGCCGTCGTCGAATTCGGTCTGAGCGAACCGTTCATGCGTCCACTAGCTCAGGGAAAGGCGGAGCCGTTCATCGGATTGGTCGGTGCCTTGACCAAACTGCGGGAAGGCGAAGTTGCGCTTTACCAGGTCATTTTCCAACCCGTCCGCAATCCGTGGGCGGAGAGTGTCGTGCGCTCCGTGACCGACGGCGGGGGCCGTGCGTTTTTCGTGAATGCACCCGAGTTGGTCGGCGAGGCAAAAAACAAGACTGCTCGCCCGCTCTTCGCAGCGGTGGTGCGAGTCGCAACCTTGGCGGCTGAGTTCGATCGCTCGTGGGAACTCGCCACGAATATCGCAAGTGCGCTGCGCGTCTATGCTCATCCGAACGCCAACGAACTTATTCCGCTCGGTAACGATCTCTACCCGTTTGAAGCGCACATCGAGGATGTGCTGCGCCGACAATCCCGGCGCTCGGGAATGCTGCTCAACACGGACGAGTTGCTGGGTTTCGTGCACTTCCCCACCAGTGATGTGCAATCGCCAAAACTCGTTCGGCAGACGGCAAAGACGAAGCCGGCACCGCTCTTGGTTAACAACCCGTCAGGCCGATTTCTAGGCACGAATTCCCATCTTGGTCACCAAACCGGGGTTTGGTTAACCCCGCTGCAGCGGGCGCAGCACGTCCACATCATCGGCGTCCCCGGCACGGGAAAAAGTTCACTCCTGTTCAACCTGATCCGCCAGGACATCGAGGCCGGCGAGGGCGTGGCTGTGCTCGATCCGCACGGCGACTTGGTGGAGCAGATTCTGACGATAATTCCTCCGGAGCGGATCAAAGATGTGATTCTGCTCGATCCCTCTGACGAAGAATTCTCGATTGGCTTTAATATTCTATCGGCCCACTCGGATTTGGAAAAATCGCGTCTCGCCGCCGACCTTGTTTCGATCTTTCGACGTCTCTCCACCGCGTGGGGCGACCAGATGGGCAGCGTGCTCACCAACGCGATCCTCGCATTTTTGGAAAGCAGTCGGGGCGGGACTTTAGCCGATCTTCGGCGGTTCTTGCTGGAGCCGGCGTTCAGGGAGCGGGTGCTCCAAACGGTCGGTGATCCCGACATTGTTTACTATTGGCGAAAGGGATTCGCCCAGTTGTCGGGCAACAAGTCGGTCGGGCCAGTGCTGACCCGCTTGGAGGCGTTCCTCACGCCGAAACCAATTCATTACATGGTGTCGCAGCAGGTCAATCGGTTGGACTTCACCGAGATTCTCGATTCGGGGAAAATCTTTCTCGCCAAGCTTTCGCAGGGGGCAATCGGCAACGAAAACTCCTATCTCCTCGGCAGTCTGCTGATGACAAAAGTCCAACAGACCGCGATGAGTCGGCAGCGTCAGCTGGAGTCAGCGCGGAAATTCTTTTGGCTCTACGTGGATGAGTTTCACAATTTCATCACGCCCTCGATGGCGGAGATTATTTCGGGCGCGCGAAAATATCGATTGGGCCTAACGATGGCGCACCAAGATTTGGTGCAACTGCAACGAGACCCCGAAGTGGCCAGTGCGGTCATGTCGCTGTCCTACACACGGGTCTACTACCGGGTGGGCGATGCGGATGCCCGTGCGTTGGAACGTAGCCTCTCATTTTTCGAGGCCCGTGATCTGCAAAATCTAAGCACGGGCCAAGCGGTCTGCCGGGTCGAGCGCAGCGACTTTGATTTCAATCTTACCGTGCCGCGTCCGGAACTGCCCGACGAAGCAGACGCTGCCGAACGTCGTCGCGAGGCGGTCACTGCTTCGAGGGAGACGTATGCGACACCACGGGCGGTGGTTGAAGCCGATCTACGCGCGCGTGCGGAAGAGTGGGCCACGCAGAAACCCGCCGCACCGATGCCAAAGGGAAAACCACAGGCCGAGCCGACGAACATCCCGCCGGTCGAACCAGCAGAAGAGAAACCGCTAAGGGCTACGCCGGCGCCAGCTCCGAAGGGGCCTCCGCCGACAGAAATTAAAAAAGCGACGGTGTCAGCGCCGACACACGCAGCGTCTCCGGCGGATTTGGGTCGTGGCGGGAAACAACACCAGGCGGTGCAATTGCGTATCAAGGAGAGTGCATCATCACTCGGATTTCGCGTAGTGATCGAGAAAACCGTGCTGGATGGCGCGGGCACCCGGATGAGGTTCCCGTGCGCCGGCTCATGTATGAGCTGTTCGCCAAGCACAAACGGGGTCGGACGGTAGCGCGACTGATCAGCGCCAAAGGGTTCCGCACTCGGGCGGGCAACGTGTGGAGCGACACGAGCGTCGTCCGGCTGTTGCTTGATCCGTCGGCCAAGGGGCAGTATCGGATGAACTACACGAAGAGCAGTGGTAAGAACGGTTGGTGGATTGCCAAGCCGGAGCACGAATGGGTCATTTGTCCGGTCGAGCCAATTGTCTCCCCGGAACTTTGGCAGCAATGCCACGACCTTTTGGAAGCGCGGAAGACCCGTAACGAACGCCCGACCAAGAAGGCCGTCCACCCATTTACCGGCTACGCTTTTTGTGGCTGCGGGAGGAAACTTTATGTGCCCTCCAATAGTCCGAAATACACCTGTTTCGGCAGCCGGACGAAGATGCCCGTGGTCGATTTGGAGGAACTGTTTCGGGAAGAGCTCAAGGGGTATTTCCTGAACCCAAAGGAAATGTCGGACTTCCTAAGCCGCACCGACAGTGCGGTGGCCGAAAAGACCAAGCTCCTCGAAACCCTGCGGCGTGAACAGCAGACCTTGAAGCAGGAGATGGATGCGACCTTTGAGCTCTATCATGCACAGGGGCTTTCCATCGACCAATTCAAGCAACGCTACAAACCGCTCGATGTGCGGAAGCTGCAACTGGAGGCGGAGGTCCCGCGGGTGGAGGCTGAACTCGCGGTGCTGAAAATCGACGGCTACAGTGCCGAGACAATCAAGGCTGATGCGCTCCAACTTTACACGAACTGGCCGACGATGACCCCGGAGCAAAAGCGAGAAATCGTCGAAATGCTCGTCAAACGCATTGTGATATCAGGTGAAGATATAGCGATAACCCTCTGCTATCACCCTTCTTCTAAGAAACTGACAGAAGAGCAACACATGCTCAAGGCAGTGTCGACATCACCGCGCTCCGCGGCCAAGTCGAACGGGTGGCCGCACGCTAATGGCGGCCGCAGCGAGAGTCAGAGCCGGCAGCGCGGGCGCTGGCTACTCCGAGAGGGAGCACCGGGGCCTGATGCTCAATCGTAAAGCCGCGCGCCCGCGATGCCGCCTTCGCCGGCCACCGAGTAGAGGAGATAGGTTTTGCCCTCGTCGTGAAAGATACCCGGGTCGCGCAGCTCCTTGAAGAGTGGCCGGGGGGATTTTTGCATGCCTTGGTTGGTGGGAGCGCCCAGCGGCATCTTGCCCCCTTCGTAATCCATTTCCGGCAGCAGCACCGTCACCGGCGGAGAGAGGCGCCACGTCTTCCAGTCGCCCGTCAAACTCGCTTGCGCGCACATGATGTGCTCCGGCAGATCGCCACCCCTGCTAAAGAAAACCGTGAGGACATCGCCGTAGATCTTCACGGCGTTGTGGCGCATTTCCCCTGGGAGAACATCTTCCTCTCCCTTCGCGCGGGCCAGAGCGTTGCGGGTTCCGACGGCCGGTAGTCCGCTGCCGCGGACCTTGTAGCCGACAGCCGCAGCGAAGTCCGTGCTGCCTGCCTCGAAATCCGTCACGCCATCGCGCGAGCGGGTGAGTCCGCCGACGCGGTCGAGTGCGTAGTAAAATCCGTCGCGGCGAAACACCCGGATGTAGGGCTGGCCGATCGGCTTCGTGTT
>CAMDOF010000292.1 GCA_945903465.1 Opitutus sp. GAS368 | reverse complement strand
TCCGTCGCCGCCGTTCTCCACCCCAAGTCCCCAGCCTCAGCCGAACCCGCCACCCTCTCAAAATCGACTGATTTACGGCTAACTCATCCCAATCCCACCTGCCCCCCGGATCCGATCCCCCTGAAAATCCAGGTTCCTTCCAGTTCAGTCAGTCAGTAGTCAGTAAATGCGCATGACAGCCATCCACCCGTCCAGATACTCACGGCTTCGTCTTTGGACGAATTATTCCTTTCCAAAATCATTTCGCCTCGCGCTCGGCCTGTGCCTGGTGGTCAGCGCAGCCTTCCTTGATCTTCGCGCGCAGCCGAACACAGCGGGCACCATCGAAGGCCGGGTGCTCAACACCCGGAACGGCGATTACGTGGAAAAAGCGCGGGTCACCATCGAGGGTGTCGCGCCGGAGGTGTTCACCGGATCCGACGGCTTTTACCGTTTCACCAACGTTCCCGCCGGCCCCGCCACCCTGCGGGCTTTCTTCACCGGTCTCGAGGTGAAGACCCAGACCGTCATCGTGCCCGTGGGCGGAACCGTGCAATCCGATTTCAACCTCACGGCCTCACATCGAGGTGAAACGGGCCGGGACCCTGAAACCGTCCGGCTCTCTGAAGTCGTGGTGAGCGCGACCCGGGAAATGGACGGCGCGGCCGTCGCGATCAACGTGCAGCGCTTTGCCCCGAACATCGTCAACGCGGTCGCGGCCGGCGAGTTCGGCTCGGTCGCCGAGGGCAACGTGGGCGAGTTTCTGAAATTCCTTCCCGGCATCGCCATCGGCTACGTCGGCGGCGAAACCCGGACCGCCTCGATCAATGGCGTGCCCTCGGGTTACGTGCCCATCACCATCGGCGGCTTCGATCTTTCCAGCGCGGCCTCTTCCACCACTTCGCGCCAGGTCGAATTCGAACAGGTGTCGATCAACAGTCTCTCGCGGATCGAAATCCTGCAGTCACCCACGCCGGAATCGCCCGGCTCCGCGCTGGCCGGCTCGGTCAACATGGTTCCTCGCAGCGCGTTTGAGCAGGCGCGCGCCCGGTTCGACGGCCGCGTCTTCGTGATGATGCGGTCCAGCGACAACAGCCTGGGAAAAACCGGCGGCTCGCTCGACAATCCCACTCGCACCGTTTTTCCCGGCTTCGAGTTCTCTTATGTGAACCCCGTCAACCGCCGTTTCGGTTTCACGCTTTCCGGCGGCTCCAGTACGTCCTACATGCGGCAGGATTCCATCATCAACACCTGGGCCGGCGCCAGCGTTGCCACCAACGGCACCTCCCTCCCCGGCACTTCGCCGGACAAGCCGTATCTCTCCCAGGTCCTGATCAAGGACGATCCCAAGCTGACACATCGCTCCTCGGTGGGCGGGACCGTCGATTTCAAGCTCACGACCTACGATCAGATTTCATGCTCACTCCAATATTCATTCTACGACAGCACGTTTGGCGGAGGCGTCCTTACTTTCCTCCCCAACACCATTGCCCAATTCACGACCACCTCAACCCAAGGCGCAGCGGGCGCCGGCGAAGTGCGCAACGAAAGAGCCGCGCGTGAGAAAGCCGGCACGACCTACATGCCCACGCTCACCTACCGGCACGACGGCAAGGTGTGGAAGACCGAGGCGGGCGCTGGTCTCTCCCATTCCACGAATCACTACGATAACATCGCCAAGGGCAATTTCGGCAATGCCATGGCACGACGCACGGGCGTGACGATTGCATTTGCCGATATCTCGGCGCGGCGTCCCGGACAAGTCCTGGTGACGCAGGGAACCACCGGCGTGCCCGTGGATTTCACCAACCTCAACAGCTACGCGCTCAGCCAGTTCACCGCCAACCAGGCGGACACCTCGGACCTGCAGGCCAAGGCATTCGCGAACCTCCACCGGCACTTTGACTGGCATCAAATGCCCATCGCGCTCAAGGGCGGATTCGATGTCCGGCACGCGCGGCGCGATCTGCGCGGGGAGGTCCCGACCTGGAATTTCGTCGGACCCGATGCCCGGACGAGCACCACTCCCGTCGCTGGCGATGACAATGTGGGCAGTTACGGAGTGCTGGACAATTATTTTTCGCAGCGGGCGCTGCCCTTTGGTTTTTCCCGCATGCAGTACGCCGACGACGCAAAGCTGTGGGAGCTGTATAAAGCGCACCCAGATTATTTCGCGCTCGACGCGAACGCCACCTACCGGAATGCGATCTCACGTTCCAAGCTCGCCGACGAGGTCGTCTCGGCGGCCTATCTGCGCGGCGACGTTGCCCTTTTCAATGGCCGGCTCAAATTCATTGGCGGCGTCCGCGTCGAACAGACCAATGTTAAAGCCGAGGGGCAACTCAACGACCCCACGCTCAACTATCAGCGCAACGCCAGCGGCAGCATCGTCCGCGGCTCCGACGGCAGACCCCTGCTGATCGTGCCCACCACGAATACCCTGGGTGTCGCGCAGCTCACCCTGATCGAGCGCGGGCAGCGCGCGGAAAAAGAATACCTGCGCCTCTTCCCAAGCCTCAACGCGAGCTACTTGATTCGCGACCATGTGATCGCGCGTGCCTCGTACTACTGGTCGGTGGGGCGGCCCGATTTCAATCAGTACGCGGGAGGGATCACCGTGCCCGACACGTCGGCGCCACCCAGTCCGAACAATTTGATCAGCGTGAACAACGCCGGTATCAAGGATTGGTCCGCCCGCACCACCAAGGTGCGACTGGAATATTATTTCGAAGGCGTCGGCCAGGTGTCGGTCGGCGGGTTCGTCCGCGACTTCGAAAATTTCTTCGGCAATACCATTCTGCCGGCCACGCCGGAGTTGCTTGCGCTCTACAGCCTCGATCCCGCGCAGTATGGCGCCTATGAAGTCTCCACCCAATACAACCTGCCCGGAAGGGTGCGGATGACCGGGGTCGAATTCGACTATAAGCAGGCGCTCACGTTCCTGCCGCATTGGGCGCGCGGCGTGCAGGTGTTCGGCAATGCCACGGCGGTGCGGGCCACCGGCCAATCGGCCAGCCAGTTTACCGGCCTCACGCCCCGAGTCATGAGCGCCGGCATCAGCCTTTCGCGCGCGAAGTTCAATGTGAAGACGAACTGGAATTACCGCAGCCTTCAGCGCGGGGCCGCCATCAACGGACAGGGCATCGAGGCCGGCACCTACAATTGGACGCCGCCGTTGCGGTTCCTCGATGTGCAGGGTGAATACATGCTAGGAACGCATTTCGCGCTCTTTGCGACCCTACGCAATCTGCGCAATACGCCGACCACCATGGTCCAAAGGTACGGGCCGAACACGCCCGGTTACGCGAGACTTTTCCAGCGCACGGAAGACGGCGCTTCTTTATGGACGGTTGGCGTGAAGGGCGGATTCTGACCGCCGTTCCACCCGGTCACAACCCCCTCCCGGATCCGATCCTCCTGAAAATCCAGTTTCCTTCCAGTCAGTTAATCCACGACCTACCGCTTATGCTGAACTCCTCTTTCGCGCGCACATTGCTTCTCGCGATCCTCTGTGCACTTGAATCCTTTGCGAGGGCCGCGACCGCCAACGTCCCTCCAAACATCGTCCTCATCATCACCGACGATCAGGGCTACGGCGATTGCACGAGTTTTGGGAAAACGGATCTGCAAACGCCGTTCATGGACGAAATCGCGCGCAACGGGGTTCGCTTCACGCGGTTCCGCGTCAACCCGCTGTGCTCGCCCACGCGTTCGTCGGTCATGACCGGTCTTTACTCGCTCGAGAACGGGATGTGGCGCGGGCCCGGTGAATCCGCGCGAGCCGAGCCGCCTGGCGGCTGGCCCGCCAAGGAGCGCCGCATCAAAGACGACATCATCATGCTGCCGCAGTTGCTGAAGCAGGCCGGCTACGCAACGGGGGCATTCGGCAAATGGCACCTCGGCTATGATCCGAAAAACATCCCGACAGCACGCGGCTTCGATCGGTTTTTCGGATTTCTCGGCGGCGCGCATCCTTACTGGCTCGTGGCGAATTCGCGCGTCGAAGATCTCGAGGGCAAACCGGTCAACTCTGGGCACACCACGGATCTCTTCGCGGACCACGCGATCAATTTCATTCGCGCCCAGGCGAAAGCCGGCCAGCCGTTTTTCTGTTATCTGCCGTTCAACGCCGTGCACGGTCCGCTACGACGCGAGAGCTCGCCCCGTGACTCCGCGAAACCCGAATGGCTCGCTTACTACGAAAAGCGCGGCGTCGAACAGCCGCGACGCGATTACTGCGCCGTGATGACGCACGCCGATTCGCGCATCGGCGATGTGCTGAAGACTCTGCGCGAGCTCGGCATCGAGAAGAACACGCTCGTCATCTGCCATTCCGACAACGGCGGCATTCTTCACGACTATCCGTCGAACAACGGCCCGCTGCGCGGTGGCAAAGGCGAGACTTACGAGGGCGGCATTCGCGTGCCCGCGATGCTGCAATGGCCGGGCGTGATTCCCGCGGGCACCACTTCGAATGCCAACGCCGCGCACTTCGATGTGTTCGCCACCGTGCTCGACGCTGCAGGCGTGCCCGTGCCGTCGAAAAACGGTCGCTGGCCGGTGCACGGCGTAAGCCTGCTGCCGCACGCGAAATCAAAAGCCCAGACTCCGCTGCCCGACCGCACCCTCTTCTGGGATCTCTACGGCGACTGCGGCGCGGTGCACGGGAAATGGAAACTCGTGGGGCAAATCGAGAATCACGGCGGCGATTTCCGTCGCGCGGTCGCCGAAGCGGAGAAAAAAGAATTCGAACTCTACAACCTCGACGAAGACATCGGCGAAAAGAACAACCTCGCGGCGAAATTTCCCGAGATCTACGCCGACCTAAAGCAGCGCCACCTCGCGTGGCTGCGTCAGTTCGCGACCGATGCCGGACCGCAGCCTCCCCGTCCCGACGGTGCCAAAAAAGACCGCAAGAAAAAATCCAAAGCTGTGCAACCGTGACTATGCGTTTCAATTTCATGCCCCGTGGTCCTGTTGTAGGAGCGATTCAGACCACGTGAAATTCCCTCGCGGCATAAGGCCGCTCCTACAATGCGCAGCGATCGCCTGCACCATAACTCTCGCGGCGCAAACCACCCCGCCGGCGCGTCCCACCGCAATGCCCGCCACCGAGCCCGCCGTAGAGCTTTCGCCGTTCGTCGTCAGCTCGGATCAGGACACCGGATACTCCGCGCAGTCCACGCTCTCCGGCACGCGCACACGCACGCCGCTGAAAGATGTGCCGAGCGCGATTGGCGTTTTCACGTCCGATTTCATCAGCGATCTCGGCGCGTTTAATGAGCGCGAACTTCTCGCGTATTCGGCATCGGCGGTTCCCGAAATGGGCGATCAGGCCGCAAATGTGAGCGGCCCGATGGGGTCAGTCCGCTGATTGCAATGTAGTCCTATCGCTGAATCTTGGCGCCTCGAGGATGGGTCGGATCGGCGCTGGCACGGGCTGGGCGCGGCCCGATG
>CAMDOF010000291.1 GCA_945903465.1 Opitutus sp. GAS368 | reverse complement strand
CGGGAGTTCGGCTCGAAACTGAGCGAGCTGATCGGCCCGCACACGCCGCCAAAGCAGTGGAAGGTGCGGACGCTTTCGAAGCGCGAATTCCCTGATCACACGCGCGAAGAACTGCTGCTCGAGGCGGACGCCACGCCTGCCTTGCCGCTTTACGTGCTGCGTCCCAAGACATCGAGCGAGAAACGATTCCCCATCGTGCTGTGCCTGCACGGCCACGGTGAATTCGGTCACGATCCGGTGGCCGGCGTGGACGACACGCCGGCGTTGCAGGACGAGATTCGCAAAATGAATTACGATTATGGACGCAAGCTTGTTCGCGAGGGTTATCTCGCCGTGGTGCCGTGTTTCACCCCGTTTGGCCGGCGGCTCGATGCAAAAACTCGCGCCGGCCGCACCGATCCCTGCGCGATCGAGTTTGTGCGCCTGATGTATCTCGGCCGCACAGTGCT
Organism: Opitutus sp. GAS368; assembly: GCA_945903465.1. GTDB lineage: Bacteria > Verrucomicrobiota > Verrucomicrobiia > Opitutales > Opitutaceae > ER46. Next base: position 4,987 of record CAMDOF010000291.1, on the reverse strand, counting down.
TGGCGAAAATCTCCGTGACGCGATGTGGGCGCTCGATTACGCAACCGCCCGTGCGGATGCGCGCGCCGATCGGGTCGGCTGCGTGGGTTTGAGTTATGGCGGGCGCATGACGATGGTGGTTACCGCGCTCGATCCTCGCGTGCGGGTGGCCGTGATCTCGGGCGCGTTAAATGTTTTTCAGGAACGTATGCAGGGCGCCGGCGCGTCATGCGGCTCGCAGGTGATTCCCGGTCTGCTGAAGTTTGGCGACACGCCGGAAATTGGCTCGCTCATCGCGCCGCGCCCGGTGATTTGGGAGGCGGGGCGGCAGGATGCTCTCATGGTGCCGGGCTGGCTGGAAAAAGCGACCGCCCGCATCCAGCGCGCCTACGCGGCTGCGGGCAAGCCGGAGAATTTTGCAGTCCACCGCTTCGATGGCGGCCACGCCTGGAACGGCGAGACGGCGATACCGCTTCTCGCCAAAGTATTGAAGGAACCGTGATAAACCCCTCCCCCCCGCAAATCCAGTTTCCTAGCAATAAATCACTGCGTCGATGACCCTTATGAATCACACGAATTGCATTCTCGGGCGGCGCCTCTTTGCGGCCTGCCTTCTGACGGGTGGAAACGTGTTCACCTCAGCCCAAACCGCTCCATCGCGTGCGCCGACTGCCAGCGACCTCGCGAAATATGATACCAACAAAAATGGCAGGCTCGAGGCCGGCGAACTGGCGGCGAAGGAAAAAGACGAGGCCAGGCTGGTCAGGAACCAGCCGAGCCCTGCGAACGTAGTCACGACATCCGATTCGGAGGCGGGCGCCGTGCAAACGTTATCCCCGTTCGTGGTCAATTCGTCCCAGGACAACGGTTATCGAGCCAGCTCGACTCTGGCAGGCACGCGCCTCAACACGCCGCTCGCGGACGTCGGGGCGGCAATCTCGGTTTATACCAAGGATTTTCTCAACGATATCGGCGCCACGGATTCCCAGTTTCTGGTTTACGCCACCGGTATGGAGGCCGCGGGCGCCTATGGTAATTTTTCCGGCGCCTCCAGCGACATCAATGCGACCGAAGTGATCAGCTTCAATCCTCGCGCCGATCCTCAATCAAGCAGCCGCACGCGCGGTTTGTCCGCACCCGGTTTCACGCGGGGCTTCTTCACCACCAATGTGGCGATGGATGGTTACAATACCGAACGCGTCACGGTCGCCCGCGGTCCCAACGCGATGCTCTTCGGCGTGGGCAGCCCGGCCGGATTGGTGGACACGTCGCTCCTCATGCCCGACCTGATCCGCAACAAGAACTCCGTGACGGTCCGCTATGGCAACAATGACAGCCTGCGACTTTCGGTCGATTTCAACCGCGTCCTGATACCCAAAAAAGTCGCGTTCCGCCTCGCCGCGCTCCGGGACCGGGAGCAATTTAACCAACACCCCGCTTTCGAGGAGAAGAAACGCATTTACGGAGCCCTCACGTACGAGCCATTTCGATCCACCTCGATTCGCACGAATTTCGAATCCGGTCGCACCAAGGCGAACCGACCTTCCACGGTTCTTCCCTTCAACAACATCTCGCCCTTTTGGTACGCCGCCGGCCGACCAAGTTATGATTGGAGTTTCTACGACGATCCGGCCCGCAACCCGGCCGCCCTGGCGCAGGGCTCCGGTTTCGGCGCCGCGGCGTTCGGTCCGGGGTTTTTGATCGGCGCAACCGGAGCGATCATCGATCAGATCGCGGTATTCTACAATCAGCCAACGGACAAGGCACCCGCTTATGGTTTCCGATCACAGCTCAACAATACGAACGCGAACCAAGCAAACTTCATCAAGAACCAGCTTTTCCAACCGCTGGTCAACCGGGACCTGGGGCTGGATAATATCAAAACCCTGGGCACGTTCGACGTTTTCGAAATACCGGCCGCCTTTTGGACCGGCGCCAATGTGCTCCCGGGCCAGCAGCCCAATTTCGCCCCGGCTGGCGTCAAGAAACAAGGGTTCACGAACTTCGATGCGTTCGACTTCAAAAATCACATGATCGATGAAACGGGCGGGCAGAGCGACAGCTTCCATACGTTCAACATCGCTTTGGAACAGCGCGCCTGGGGCGATCGCCTTGGCGTCGAACTGGCGTACGACAAACAGCGGGTGGACCGGAGAACGAACATTTCGTTTCTGGCCATTGGCGGGGACTCTCCCATTCGCATCGACCCCAACGTCACTTTGCCCACCGGCCAGCCGAATCCAAACCTGGGCCGGCCCTACGTCACCAGCGGTAATACGCGGTATACGAATGTTCTCACCGAACGCGAAAACAAGCGGATCACCGGCTATATAAAATACGACTTCAAGGACCTCCATCAAAGCTGGGCCAAGTGGCTGGGGCGCCACACGCTCAGCGGGGTGCGGGAGGATGCCTTGATCGATCAGGTCAGCTATAATCCGCAATTTCGCATGGACGGCCCTTTGGCGCGGGAGCTCAATCCGGCGGTCAACGCGAGCAATAGAGTACCGGCGATTGTCGTTTATATCGGACCGTCGATCATTGGGAATACGAACCCGTTGCGGCTGGAGCCGGTGCGCGTTCCGCAAATCAAGAATGGTCCGATCGGTACTCCCATCTCGAGTTTCGTGCGTGCCGGCGACGCCGTCGATCCGGGGCATTTCGAAAACAGCGAGGCGACCCTTACGACGTTCATCAACGCGGGCACCGTGTCGCGCGAGCGGATCAAATCGAGCGCCGCGACTCTGCAGAGTTACTGGTTGCAAGACCACCTCATCACCGCGGGCGGCTGGAGGCGCGACGAAGATTATTTCGTGCGCCGGGCGGTCAATTTCGTGGCCAATCCGGCCAATCCCAACGATCCCGGCAAGACGGTCTTTGGATTTGAGGACCTGCAATTCCCGCACACTCCGCCGCCGCAGACCAGCCGGGAAATCAAGAGCTACAGCGTGGTGCTGCGCTGGCCGAAAAGGATCATCAAACTGCCCCCGGGAACGGACCTCGGCATCTTCTACAACAAGTCGGAGAATTTCACGCCGAGTGGCGACCGCGTCACACCGTACGGCGATAAAATCGCGCCGCCCCAAGGCACGACAACGGAATACGGTTTCAATCTCTCCACCCTGCAGGACAAGCTTGTGATCCGGGTGAATCGGTTCGAGACCAGCGTGCAGCGCCAGACCTTCACTCCGGGCGTTTTCGGTACCGCTAGTGTGCCGGCCGTGGTCGGACTGGTGGCGGGCTGGGCGTTGGAAGGAAACACGAATCCCCAACTCGTGGCGATGCGCACGGCCGATATCAAAACGCTGTTGAGTGTATTGCCGGCGAACTACCTCGATCTCTACGGCTACAAGCTCACGGGCACCGTTCCGAATCTTGCGACAAGTAATAATACCAATCTGCCGGGCCAGGCGGACACGACGGATTTCACGGCCACCGGCAAGGAGTTCGAAATCGTGATCAACCCGACGTCCAACTGGCGGATAATGGCCAACGTGGCCCAACAGCAGACGGTTCAATTCAATTCGTTGCCCTGGTTGAAAAAGTTCATCGCGACCATGACGCCCATCTGGCGGCAGTTGGGCGATCGGGCCGTGGCGCGTTATCCCACGGGCTGGCAGCCGGGTGATGCTCTCGGCAATCAGACGGTGAATACTTATATCGATGTGAACGTCCTGGTCCCGTTTGCCACGGCGATCGCGACCGAAGGTTCCGCCAGTGCGGAACAACGGAAATGGCGCGCCAATCTGGTGGCGAATTACACGTTTGGCCGGGGTTCGCCCTTCGCTGAAAAATTAAAGGGCTGGGGCATGGGCGGCGCCGTGCGCTGGCAGGACAAACTCGGCATCGGCTATCCGACGACGCGAAACGTCGACGGCTCCGTCAAGCTTGACCTGGCCCATCCGTACTACGCGCCTCCCCTGACGAACGTCGATGGCTGGATGAGTTATTCCCGCAAGTTGTCGAATGGCCGCATCAATTGGCGGGTTCAGCTCAACGTGACCAATCTCTACGGGCAGAGCGATGCCCTACCCATCGGGGTGCAGCCTTGGGGCGTTTATTCCACGGTCCGCCTGGCGCCAGAGCGCCGCTGGCATCTCGCCAACACCTTTGGTTTCTGAGCGGAGGAGGCGGAGCCGCGTCACCTTTCACTTTTCCTTTTTCTTCGCTCCAGGCTGTTTCAGCACGACTGCGGTGGGCGCGGGGAACGCCCCGCGGATTTTTTCCCACGTGGCCTGCCGCTCGGGTTTCACCGACCAAACGGTGACGTTATCGAGCTCCACCGCGCCCCTTTCGGGCCGGCGACCCCGAAACCGTCCTTCTCTCCGCTGAAGGACGCATGTTTTCCGTAGAGCGTCGGACCACCCGCGAATTGAATCACAAATTCATCGCACTTGATTTCGGCGAGCCCGCGATACCAGCGGCCCGATTCGATTTTGAAATCGGGCGCGCTGGCGAGCTGCACCGCCCCGCTTCCCCATTCAAGATTGCACCGCCACCGGCCCAGCTGTCCCGCGCCATGCGGTGACCGAACTCGACAAACGGCCCAATCGCCGTCGGCTGCCCACCGACGAAGCGAACATCGAATTGAATCGCGAACTCCCGGGGGCAGGCGGGAATCGAAATCCGCGGCTCATATCCGAAGTGATCTTTTTTCTTCGCTTGGAATTCCGCCGAGGACGGGATGCCGCGGAGCACGCCGTCTGCGATCGTCCAGCGGGTGCCCGGCCTCATCTGATACACGCCTTTCGCGAGCGGCTTTGGCGTGGCGTCGTCGGTCGCGCAGCACGACCTGGTCTGGCACGACGAGGAGCGGTTGCAGCGGGGAAAATTCAGCGCCACGGGCAAGTGAGGCCAGAGACGATCCGATGAGCGCGAGGACGGAGAAAACTTTCATTCGTGGGAGGGGAGCGGTGGGGGGCCGATGGGGTCAGTCCGCTGATTGCAAGGTCTGTTGCGAGAGATTGCCCTCAGCCCGTGCCAGCGCCGATCCGACCCATCCTCGAGG
>CAMDOF010000290.1 GCA_945903465.1 Opitutus sp. GAS368 | reverse complement strand
AGGAGACGCACCTTCCGCACAGTCCACGGTGCGGCTCTGGGTCAGGAGACGACCCTTCCGCACAGGGGACTGTGCGGACCACTTTTTCGGACAGCCCCGGCGTTCTTGCGCGCGGTGAAGAGTGTGGTCCGCACAGTCCACGGTGCGGCTCTGGGTCAGGAGACGACCCTTCCGCACAGGGGACTGTGCGGACCACTTTTTCGGACAGCTCCGGCGTTCTTGCGCGCGGTGAAGAGTGTGGTCCGCACAGTCCACGGTGCGGCTCTGGGCCAGGAGACGACCCTTCCGCACAGTCCACTGTGCGGCTCTGGGTCAGGAGACGACCCTTCCGCACAGGGGACTGTGCGGACCGCTTTCGCGGACAGCCCCGGCGTTCTTGCGCGCGGTGAAGCTATCGCGGCGGAGAAACCGCCGTCACGTTTACTTAAATGCTTAAGCCTCGCGCGCGGCGGTCACCGGACGCGCCCCCAGCCGGCGCCGGAGCATCGGCCCAGCCCCGATTCCCGAGCTTGCGGGGCGCGTCCTCCCCGTCATTGCTTCCGTACCGACGCCGGCCCGCATCATCACCGCCCCTCTCTCGACCGTACCCTAAAAAGCAAACGATGAAACTCACGAGCGATCGCGAAGCGGCGGCCCTTTACCTCGATGGGGACCGCGCCCCGGCAGCAGCCAGCGAAGCGATCGCCCGCGGTCGTCTCGTCGACGGCACGACCGAGGGCAAAGGCGTCGGCATCGCGATGCTCGACTTTTCGCGGCGCGGCTCGGCCCCGCGGCGACCTGTTGTCGAGATCGATCCTGCCGCGGCCTACGCTGCGACCAACCCTGGCCAAATGGCTTTGGTCCAGAAAGCTTCCCCCCACGCGGAAATAATTTTCAAAGATTTCCTGGGCCATCGGCAGAGGCGGCGGCACCCAATCTGAGACGCGGTTCCCCATGGCCACGCGCGCGATCACCCCTGCGAATTCCCCGAAGTCCTACGCCGAACTGCGGGCGGCGGTGAAGGTGACGTTGTTTCAGGGCCAGCGCGCCGCCGACCACGCCAAGGTACGCACGTATCACGAAACCGGCCGGCTCATTCGCCACCATGTCTTGGCGAACCAGGATCGGGCGGATTACGGCGCCAAAACCATTCTCCGCCTCGCCGCCGATTTACAGATCGACCGCAGCGTATTGCAGCGCTGCGACAAATTCTACCGCGCATTCCCAATTTGGGCCACGTGGCCCAAATTGACCTGGGCGCACTTTCGCACGTTGAGCCCCATTGCCGACCCCAAGCTGCGCCGCGCGCTCGCGACCGAGGCAAATCACCACGAGTGGGCCGTGGTTCAACTTGAGCACCGGCTGCGCAAACTCGCCCCCCCGGAAGCGACCGAGGTCATCGCGATTCCAACCGGAGAACCGCCCGCGCTCCTCAAGCCCATCCGCGGCGCACCGGGGTTACACCCCATCGTCGAGCGCGGCGGCGAACTCGCGGTCGATCTTGGCTTCAAACTTTGCTGGCCTCTGACCGGCGAACAATCGAAGCGGTTTGCGAGGGATGATATCGTCCGGATTTCGCCGGATGATTCCCTGCGGTTGGCGCCGGATGCGTCGAAGGCCGATCTCTTCACTTACTCCGCCACGCTCCGTCGCGTCGTCGATGGCGACACGCTGGTCATCGCGCTCGCGGTTTCCCCCGGAGTGTTCATCGAGCAAAAGCTGCGACTCCGCGGGCTGGACTGTCCCGAGATGAGCACCCCCGAGGGCCGGGCGGCCAAGCGATTCGTCGATGCCCTCCTCGCCAAGACGATCGCCATCGTCATCAGCACCAGCAAGCCCGACAAATATGACCGCTACCTCGCCGACGTGTTCTTGCAGCCGGCGTCGGGTCCCCGCGGACAGTTGCCAGCAGCCGAAGAGGTCTTTCTCAACAACGCGCTGCTCGCAAATGGCTACGCCGTGCGGAAAGACCCCGAGGATTTTGGCGACGATTGGGGCTTCAAATAATCCCTTGCCGATCGGCGCGCAGCGCCACCGCGGCGACGCTAAGGCCAACGGGCTGGGCGATGGGTTTGCGGGTCGTGGGAGGCGGGGTGTTCACTTGAGCGATTCCGTAGACGCAGCCTTGTTTTGCACCGCAAGACCCGACACACCTTGGCCTCATGGCTCTTGGCGCAGGCGTTTCTCAGCCCAATATTCTCTTCGTGGTCGTCGACGACCACCGGGCGGATGCCATCGGAGCGCTCGGGCATGCGACCGTCCAGACGCCCGTCCTCGATGGACTCGTGCGCCGCGGCAGCGCATTTACGCGCGCGACGATTGAGGGCAGCCTGATGCCAGCGGTGTGCGCGCCGTCGCGGGCGTGCCTGCTCACGGGGAACGGCCTCTTTCGCGCCGACGCCGATCCGAAGCTCGACTCCGGGCCGATCTTTGAAGTCAGGCTGCCGGCGGACGCGTGCACCCTGCCCGAGCGACTGCGCGCGGCCGGCTATGAGACGTTTGTCACGGGTAAATGGCACAACGATCTGCCGGCACTGCTGCGCTCGTTCGACTGCGGTCGCGCGATTTTTCATGGCGGCATGTGCGATCACACGGCGGTGCCCGTGCGCGACCTCGCAGCAATTCGGCAAGGCGCGCCCGCCCGCGTCGGCGTCGGTTTTTCGTCAGAGATTTTCTGCGGCGCCGCAGAGAAATTTGTGCGCGAGCGCGGGCGTCAGCGGCCGTTCTTCGCGTGGGTCGCCCTGACGTCACCGCACGATCCCCGGACGCCACCGGAGGAGTATCGGGCGCTTTACGATGCGGCCAAGATTCCGCTACCTAAGAACTTCCAGCCTGACCACGCCTTCGACAACGGCGAACTCGCGGTGCGCGACGAGCGGTTGGCGCCACGGCCGCTTTCGCCCGACGTCGTCCGCGCCCACCTCGCGGACTACTACGGAATGATTTCGCATCACGACGCGTGCCTCGGCCGCGTGCTCACGGCCTTGCGCGAAACGGGGCAGGAAGAAAACACCGTCGTAGTTTACGTCTCCGACCACGGACTCGCGCTCGGCAGTCATGGCTTGCTCGGAAAACAAAATCTCTACGACCACAGCGTGCGCGTGCCGCTGATCCTGGCGGGACCCGGCGTGCCCGCCGCCGGGCGCTGCGCTGCGCTGGTTCAACCCCTCGATCTCTACGCCACGGTGTGCGCCCTCGCCGGCGTGTCCGCGCCATCCGGAATCGACAGCCGCAGTCTCGTGCCAGTGCTGGCAAGCAACGCTGGCGGGCGGGAATCCGTCTGTGCGGTCTATATGAATGGCCAGCGGATGGTGACGGATGGCCGCTGGAAACTGATCGTCTACCGCGTCGGCGGCACCGAGCGCGTGCAGGTGTTTGATTTGGCGACGGATCCGGACGAGTGCCGCGATCTGGCGAGCGATCCGGGTAACACGACCCGCCGCGAAGCCCTGCGCGCGCGACTGGCCTCGTGGCAGCAGGCATCGGGCGACCGTTGGTTCCGGCCAGTTTAATCCGCCACCATTTGAACGCACTCCGAATCACCCCACTCGACGGTCTGATTGTGGCCGCGTATTTTTTGCTGACGATCGCGCTCGGTCTTTGGTTTGGGCGCAAGAAGATCCGCAGCGCAGAGGCGCTCTTCCTCGCGGACCGCGAGGCGACGTGGCCGATGGTGGGCGCGTCCATGTTTTCGGCGAACATCTCGAGCCAGCAGTTCGTCGGTCAGGCCGGGCTTGCCTACACCATCGGGTTGGCCGCGGGGGCATTTCAGCTCGTCGGGGCCTCGTGCTTCGCGCTCCTCGCCGTGTTTTTCGTGGATGTTTACCTGTCGCTGAAACTGCGCACGGCACCGGAATTTTTTGAACGGCGCTACAGCCCCGGCACGCGCATGTTCGTTTCCGCGATCAACATCGTGATGATTCTGGCGGCCAGTATCGCGAGTGCCCTCTACGCCGGCGCGACCGTGCTGACGGACCTGATGGGGGTGAGTTCGCCGCTGCAGTTTAACCTCGCGGTCGCGGCGATTGCGGTCGCGGCGGGCACCTACACCATTTTCGGCGGGCTGCGCTCCGTGCTGTGGACGGACCTCCTCCAGGTCGCTCTGCTCGTGGCCGGCGGCGTGATCACGTTTGGCGTGACGCTCTCGGCGGCGGGCGGGTGGGCGGGGGTGCTCCCCACCAAAGGTCCGGCGGGCAACAGCCTCTGGTCGGTGGTGCTGCCTTGGGATCACGCGTTCGGCTGGCTGCCGATGATCACGGGCGGACTGGTGCTCGCGGTGCATGGGCACTGCACGGATCACGACTACGTGCAACGCGCACTCGCGGCGCGGAGCGTGTTTCATTCCAAGATGGGCGCGCTGTTCGCGGCGTTCTTAAAAATACTCGCCCTGTTCATCATCGCGGCACCGGGCGTGATCGCCGCGAAACTTCTACCCGGCCTCGCCCAGGCCGATCAGGTTTATGCTCGACTGGTGTCAACCTACGTACCGCCAGGCCTCGCGGGGCTCGTGCTCGCGGGCCTTCTGGCCGCGATTCTCGGCACCGTCGCGGCCGGGCTCTCGGCGGCGTCGTCGATGGTTTCCTATGATTTCATGCTCCGTTTCGCGCCGAAGCTGTCCGAGTCTGCCCGCGTGCGGATGGGACGCGCGGTGATGGTAATCGTGCTGGTGCTGTGCGCGGTGCTCGCACCGAGCATCAAGCAGTTCAAGGGCGTCTACGGTTATCTCGTACAAATCTGGTCCTTGCTCGCGCCACCCGTTTTCGTCTGCGTCCTCGCGGGTATCTTCACCCGTCGAGCGACGCCGCGCGGCGCCGTCGCCACCCTCACCGTCGGCACGGTCCTGGGTGCGATCACGTTTTGGGCGCTCGCTCAGCCCGACCTTGTGGTGCAACTTCCGCGCTACCTGCGCAGCGCGTTGAACTGCGGTTTTGTCATCATGCTCATCTGCGCGACGACGATGGCCCTGGTCAGCCGCAGCGGTGGCGCGAACCCGGGCGCAAACGAAGTCGCGGATCTGACGGCCGCCGCCGCCGCGAACTCAATGACTCCGGCCGAGCGCCGCATTTATCGGCTCACCCTCGCCACCCTCGGGTTCCTCTGGCTCACCGTGGTCGTGACGTTCTCTCCTTGGGGCCTCGGCCGTTAATCGCCCCTCCGCCGCCCCCCGCCGGGTTCGGCCGGCCGCGACGACGCCGCCTCACTACCCGGCGTCAGCACGATCCGCACCCGCGCGCGCCCTCCCCCGCGTGAACACCCCCGCGTGACCACCGCACGCGTGACCACCGCGCGCCCTCCCCCGCGGCCCTCCACTGAGCGATCCGCCCCCGCGCGACCTCCCTTGCGCGCCCTCCCCCGCGTGACCACCCCCGCCCTCCCCCTCGTGACCCCCCACGCCCTCCCCTGAGCGATCACCCCCGCGCGCCCTCCCCTGAGCGACGCGTATCCGCGTTTGTATTACCGGGCGAATGCCGCCGCGTGATCACCCCC
>CAMDOF010000289.1 GCA_945903465.1 Opitutus sp. GAS368 | reverse complement strand
GGCTGCTAGGAAACTGGATTTTCAGGGGGATCGGATCCGGGAGGGGTTTAAGATCGCAAGCGGCATCGAGGACGACGTGTTTCCATACCCGCTCGCGCGGCGCTTTCCTCACCCGCACCGGTAGGTGGTCGGTGGAGCACGTCGTCGTGACGAGGACGCCGGGTGACCTAGCTCACCTTCTCCCACGTGAGATGTGTCGGAGGGCCAGAACCACCGATTGGCGTGAGGGTGATTTTTTTGCCGTCCGGCGTGAGCTCAAACTTACGGACGAAATCAACGGCGCCCGCGTCCAGCATCCCCTGCCGATGGTGCGTGACCGTGCCGGCTTTCTCGTCGATGGTGTAGGTTCCAAAGTACGCGCCGTATCCGCGCATGGCGTCGAGCGCCTGTTCCGGCGTCGGCGTGCCTGTGTACTTGGGCCGCGGCCGATCGGGCATGATTTGCGCCGCCATGTTGCCCATGGCGTCATAGATGATCAGTCCCGATGGCTTGGCTCCGCGATTTCCATCATTGGCGCCCCCCTCGATCGACACCAGCCGCCACGTGCCCACGAACGCTTTTCTCAGTTCCGCCTGCGACTTGTCCTGCCCAGATTCCCCAACGCACGCCCCGCACAGCATTGCTACGATCCCAAGCCCGACGACGGCGGCGATCCTTCTTGCTGAGCTGAAAGGAAGCCGGATTTTCAGGGGGATCGGATCTGGGAGGGGCATGGTGGGATGGGTATGAGTTATCCGTAAATCAGTCGATTTTGAGAGGGCGGCGGGTTCGGCTGAGGATGGGGACTTGGGGTGGGGAACGGCGGCGACGGAAAGGGGGATGGCGGGCGCGAATCGAGGTGCGGCTTGCCGTTGGGGGGGGCAATCATCGCGGGGGACGATGCGCGGATGCAGGCCTCCGGATCGCTCGGAGTCAAGGAGCGAGCGTTTTTAGAATTTTCTCAGGCAGGCTCCGATGCTTCGGCTGGTACGTAGCGAGGAGACCGCTCGCCGTTGCGATCCCCAGCGAGCTTCGGCTGGCCCCACCTTGCGGCCATGACTTCATAAGCCCCGGAGATTGCGCTGTATTTAAAGAGTCAATACGTGCCCCCTTCGGCTCGGCTTCCCCTTCGGCTCGTCCTTGACCCTGTCAGGCTGCGTCTTGACAATCGCCCTCATTTGAAATCGCTTCGATTAATCAGGATCACTACCCTTTGGGCTTCATGGATTTCACGCTGCGCATTGCTCATAAGCGCCGCCTTCGTTCTGGTCACGGTATCTTTCGCGCAAACGCTTTCCTTCGGGACGATCGAAGGCCGCATCTTCAATCCGCGCAACGGCAGCTTCGTCGAAGGTGCGCGTCTCGTGCTGGAGGAATCCGCGCTCGAGACTTTTTCGGACTCCGATGGCAACTATCGTTTCGGGCGGGTTCCCGCGGGTGAACGTCGGGTGCGCGTGACCTTCACAGGCGTGCCGGCCCAGACCGACCGCGTCGTGGTCCCCATCGGGCAGACGGCGCGGCTTGATTTCCAACTGGGCGGTCGCGACGACAAGAACGCTGCCGCCGAAGGCGTGGTGCAGCTCGACCGTTTCGTTGTCGAAACCGGCCGCACGATGGACGGCGCCGCCATCGCGATTAACGAGCAGCGCATCGCGGCCAACATCAAGAACGTGGTCTCGACCGATGAGTTCGGCACGGTGGCCGAGAACAACGTCGCGGAATTCCTGAAGTTCGTGCCCGGCGTGATCATTCAATACAATGGCGGCACGGCGCGTGGCATCTCAATCGACGGCGTCCCGCCGAACAACGTGCCGGTGTCGCTCGATGGCTTCTCGGTGGCGAGCGCGCCGCTCAGCGGCAACGTCGACCGCGCCGCGCAGATGGACATCATGTCGCTGAACAACATTTCGCGCGTGGAGGTTTCGTATTCGCCCACGCCGGACTCGCAGGGCTCCGCGCTGGCTGGCTCGGTCAACATGGTTCCGCGCAGCGCGTTCGAGCGGCCGCGGCCGTCGTTGCGCACGAGCGTTTTTGTAGTAATGCGCGATAACGCGAAGGAGCTTCGCCAGACGCCCGGCCCGCGGCAAACTCTCACCACGAAGGTTCAGCCCGGCGGCGACTTTTCGTTGATTTATCCGGTGAGCAAACGTTTTGGGTTCACGCTCTCCGGCAGCACCACAACGCAGTATTCCGATCAGTCGATTACGCAGAATGTGTGGCGTGGAGTCGGCTCGGCCACGAGCGCCGCGTATGCCGCGACCACGCCCGACAATCCTTACCTCTCTTCCTACACGGTGCGCGACTCGCCCAAGATGACTCGCCGCGCCTCCGTGGCGGTGACTTTTGATTACCGGATCTCGGACCGCGACCGGCTTTCGCTTTCGATTCAGCATGCCACCTACAAGAGCCTGCTCATGGGGCGCGCGCTCGCGATCGACACCGGCAGCGTTACCGCGCGAAATTTCTCCGCCACCCGCGTGGTGGGAGGAGCGGGCACCGGCACAATGACCCAGACGACCACGGGCACCGAACGTTTCAACCGCACGGTCATGCCCACGCTCACCTGGCGCCACCAAGGGCCGATCTGGAAAGCCGAGGGCGGCGCTGGATTTTCGCGCGCCATCAATCACAACCGCGCCCGCGATAAGGGTTACCTCAGCACGATCGCGGCGAACCGCACGGGCCTCAGCGTCACGTTCGATGAGATCACCGCCCTGCGCCCCGGTGCGATTCGCATCACCGATGGCGCCGGTGCTGTCGTCGATCCGTTCAATCTGACCAGCTTCAATCTCAACACCGCGAGCAATACCGAAAACGACACCGACGACCTGCGCCAGAGCGCGTTCCTCAATGCCTCGCGGGATTTCCAGGGCCACGTTCCGTTTTCGCTCAAAGCCGGCCTAGATGCACGGCGGTCCTCGCGTGACGTGCACACCACGGGGGATACTTTGACGCTCACCTACGCGGCGGCGAACCGCAACGCCGGGCGGTTCCTCGATGCGAATTTTTCCAAACGCGACGGCCCCTATGGCTGGCCGAAGATCCAATGGCTGAATGCCTATCTGGTGACCTCGGAGTTTGAGAGTTCACCGGCGCTGTTCACCCAGAACCTCAACACGCAGTATCGCAACGCCGTCACCGGAACCAAGTATGCCCAGGAGCTCATCTCGACGGCCTACCTGCGCGGAGACGCGCAATTCTGTGAGCGTCGACTCAAGTTCACGGGCGGGCTGCGCGCCGAACAGACCAATATCGAGGCCGAGGGTCCGCTGACCGATCCGTCGCGCAACGTTCAACGCGATGCGGCCGGCAAACCGATCCTCGGCGCGAACGGTCGCCCGCTCGCCATCACCAGCGACGCGCTGGCGACCTCGAAGCTCACATTTCTCCCGCGCGCCGCCCACGCCGAAAAGGAATACCTGCGGCTCTTCCCGAGCCTCAATGGCAGCTACAACCTGCGCGAGAATCTGGTCGCACGCGCGGCCTATTATTACTCCGTCGGCCGGCCCAACTACAACCAATACACCGGCGGACTTATGCTGCCGAACTCCGACGAGCTCCCCAGCAACTCCAATCAATTCACGATCACCAATGTCGGCATCAAGGCCTGGAGCGCGAAATCCACGAAGGTGCGACTCGAATATTATTTTGAAGGGGTCGGGCAGGTTTCCGTAGGCGCTTTCCGTCGCGACTTCCGAAATTTCTTCGGCTCGGCCGTTTCGAAAATCACACCGGATCTGCTGGCCACCTACGGACTGGATCCGGCCGTGTATCAGTCCTACGACGTTTCGACCCAGTTCAACATCACCCAGCCGGTACGGATCGAAGGCGTGGATTTCAGCTACAAGCAAGCGCTCACGTTCCTGCCGCATTGGGCGCGCGGGCTGCAGGTTTTCTTCAATGGTGCTGCGACGCACGCGAAAGGCGACGGGCTCGACAGCTTCACCGATCGCCTGGCCGTTCCGCTCACGGGCAATTGGGGAGTCAGCTTCGCGCGCCCGCGGTTCAGCCTGCACATGAACTGGAACTGGCGCACCCGGCAGCGCGGCGATTTAATCACGGGCGCGAGCATCGGCCCCGACACACATCAATGGTCGCCGAAACAGCGCTACATGGACATCTCCGCGGAGTTTTTCCTTCGCAAGAACATCTCGGTTTACGCCAGCCTGCGCAACGTGACGGATGTCACGGAGAACGCCCAAATCTACGGTCCGCTCACGCCGGCGGTGAACAGGCTAACTTCGCGCACCGACTATGGCGCGCTCTGGCAATTCGGCGTCAAAGGCCTATTTTGAGTTCCTGCCGGAAACGCAAAACGGGGTCAGGCTTTGGGGGCTGGGTGGAATGCCGAACGGGATCAGGCCGCTGATTTTTCAGCGGCAAAAAAGTTGCCCAGCGTGATCCGTTGCAGATCCGTTGGGATTTGTGCCCGCGCCGAGGGGGATCAACCTTGGGGGTTTTAGTGCTTCGCCATGCCGAGAGCGCTCCTGCGGAAGAAGTGGGCGACACATTAAAACCGCCGATAGCTTTGCGACGTATGTTCGCGGAAAGCCGGAGGAGGGAAATCCGCCCGTCCGGTTTGATGAGGGGCGGGAGTTGGCCGACTCACCTCGGGCAGCTCCTGCCCACTCTAGCCCCCCCTTTGGATCGTCTTCTTCGGACTGGCCCGTCGGACGTGACCACGTCTGGCTGCCCATTTGGTGAATTTGGCAATAGTGTCGATGCTTGCGCGTCGGGTGACGCGTCGCTCGAGACACTTCTTCACTGCGTTGCTCATTTTTTCGCCGCCTGCTCCTTTAACATTCGCGCGAGTGTCTCGCGCGCGACTTGGTATTCCGCGCCGCGGCCGATCGTCACGAGCCACCGTTGAAACTGGACGTCATCTCGCAACGAATCCCACATCGGGGCCCAATAGAGACTCGTTAAACTGGAGACGTTAAGCGTTCGCAAATATGACAGCGCCTCTTTGTCGCGCCCGAGTGCCACCAGCGTCATCCCATAGCGGAAGTCGTCCTTCGGCATATTCGCCAACGCTCGCTCGGCATACGCTTCGGCTTCGGATTGCAGGTCAGCCAGGCGCAGCACGTAAATGGCGTTGGGATCCACGTTCCATCTCGGTTGCGCGGTCAAGTCGCGGCCGATTGCGCGCGCGGTCGCGATCGCCTCGTCACGGCGGCCTAACTTCCAGAGCGCCAGCGCACGCGCACTCAGAATGTCCGGGTGTCTCGGACGCAACGCGAGCGCGAGATCGGTTGCATCGAGCGCCTCTTGCACGCGTCCGGCATGCCCGAACCAACTCGCCTTTGTCCAATTCGCATTGGGCGAAAGCGGATCGAGGCTCAGGGAGCGCTCGATTTCCTTCACGGCTTCGTCAAGACGCCCTTGGGAGCCGAGCAGATTGGAATAAAAGTGACGCACGGTGGCATCGTTCGGATTCAACGCGAGCGCCTGGGTAAATTGCCGCTCCGACTCGTTAAATTTTAATTCGTTCATCAGCACGAGGCCAAGGATGGCGCTCGGTTCCGCCAGTTCAGGATTCAACGCCTGCGCTCGGCGCACTTCCTCCTTG
>CAMDOF010000288.1 GCA_945903465.1 Opitutus sp. GAS368 | reverse complement strand
AGCGATCGCCATCCTGGATACGAAACGCTCTGGAAAGGCTATATTCAATTTTGCGCCATGGTCAGAGGATTTCGCCTGAGCCGGAAGCGCGGCCGCGCCCCCGACGATTAATAAGCTGCACCGCTTTTGCGGTGCAAGTGCAGCCCTAGCCCGGTCTCCCGTCGGAATCTTCGCGCTCGTAGAAACGCGGCCAGCCGCCTAATCGTTCCCGGTGCTTTACCCCAATTGCCGATGATCCCGTTTTTCAAGATGCCGGTTCTCCGTCGCGCTGCGTGGTTGGTTTTGGCGGCGACATCACTCCCCGCCGCGCCGACCCGCCCGCCCAACCTCCTGCTCGTGACGTGCGACAATCTTGGATACGCCGATCTCGGTGTCCAAGGGCACCCCGTGATCCGCACGCCCCATCTCGATCGCTTCGCCGCCCAGGGCGTTCGCCTCACGGCGCTTTATGCCGAAGCGACCTGCACGGTCTCGCGTGCCGCGCTCCTGACCGGGCGTTACCCGCAGCGGAATCAACTCAATATCCAATTGCTCGCCGAACCGTCCAGGCGATCGGCCGTCGATCTCGCGCGGTGGGGCAACCTGGGCATCGGGCTCCGCCACAGCGAAAGATTGTTGCCGGAGTATTTGCGTAAAGCCGGCTACGCCACCGGGGCGTTCGGCAAGTGGAACCTCGGCTTCGCCCCCGGCAGCCGCCCCACCGAACGAGGCTTCGATGAGTTCCTCGGCATCGCTTCGGGCAACGCCAATTACTATTACTATATCTACGGGCAGCGCCCCGACCTTTTTCGGGGAACGGAGCCGATCAATCGCGACGGTTATTATTCCTCCGATCTTTTCGCCGACTCGGCGATCGCATTCATCAAGCAGCACGCGGCCAGGCCGTTTTTTGTCTACCTGCCGTTCAACGCGCCCCACTCCAACGGCGCCAACAACATGCGGCCCGGTGAGGAAAAGATCGTCTGGCAGGCCCCGTCGAAGCACCTCGACCGCTATGGCTACGACCCGAAAACCAACGATCAACGGAAACGCTACTACGCCGTGATCTCCGCCTTGGATGAGGCGTTCGGCCGGGTGCTCGCCGCGGTCGACGATCTTGGCCTGCGCGACAACACGCTCGTCATTTTCTACAACGACAACGGCACCAACGAATCCGAACTCGACCCCCCCTCCAACGGCAACCTGCGCAGCGGCCGGCCGTTCGTGTGGGAAGGCGGCATCCGCGTGGCTGGCTTCGTCCGCTGGCCCGGCGTGATCCCGGAGGGCGCCGTCTGCGACGTTCCGCTGACGCACCGGGATTTTTTTGCGCTCGCCCTGGATGCCGCCGGAGCCCCGCCGCCCGCGGACCGGGTGATCGACGGCGTGAATCCGCTCCCGGCCCTCACCGGCAAAACCGACACACTGCATGAGGATCTCTGCTGGGATTTCGGCGGGCACCGCGCCATCCGCCGGGGCCAATATAAACTGGTGACGCACGCGCCCAAGAGCGACGTTTGGGAACTCTACGACGTCGTCGCCGATCGCGGTGAAACCAAGGATCTCGCCGCGAACAAACCCGAGGTGGTCGCGGATCTCACTCGACGCTTCCATCTTTGGCAGGGATCGGTGACCGAGTGAGGGTGGGATCGGTTGGCGGATGCTTGGGTGCGCGCCCGGGTCGTCCCAAGTGTGACGGAAGAATTAACCGCTGATGAACACCTCCGGTTTGTCATTGCGAGAGCTGGAACCAACACAGGGCTGTTGGGTGAGAGAAGCAATGAACTCCAAAGATTGTCATGGCGAGGAGCGCAGCGACGTTGCCATCCATCTGAAATCTTGGATTGCCGTGGTCGGCGAGCCTCCCTCGCAACGACAGGCAGAATTTGTACATTCCAATTCACTCCCAACGGCTCGGCGTTGGTTCGAGCTCTCGCAAAGACCCGCAGCGAATCGGCGGTTCAGAGAGCGTGTCGGTTTCGCGTCGAGCGTGAAATATCCTGATTAGGTTCATCGTTCCCATGCTCCATCCCACGTTTCGAGCCGCAACTTGATCAGCCGCAATTCCCGCAGCAACTCGCGTCGGCGCCGATGGGTATGTTCCAGGCACCACGGTCCGGTGTAGCCGGCCCGGCGACCGATGGTGAAACACTCACGCAAATCATACGCCACGTGTTCGCCGGCGGCGGAGAGTTCGCGTACCTTGAAGTCTCAGGTGAGCGCGTGCGGGAAAGCGGCGGCCAATCCGGAGCGACGCGTGCCGGCGTCGGCCCAATTGCCCGTGTCGACCAGCGCCCTGATCCGGCCACCGAGCCGCCCGATGATCTCGGGCATCACGTTCGGCTCGGTTTCGATCCATTTCTAGTTTTCGATCAACAGCACAATGCCGTGGCGATCGCCGTGGTCGGCAAGGCGCGCATAGCTTTCCGTCAACGTTTCCAACCACGGCCGCCGCGTGGCGGGGTAGGGGCGCAGTGACCGCGCGCCGAGTGCCGCGGCGACTTCGATCCACGCCCCGTATTCGGTCAGCGCGTGCTCGCGGAGCGTGACGTCCTCCGAGTCAAACGGGAGATCGTGGGCGTTGACCTTCAGGTTGATGATCCGGCAGCCGGTCGTCTCCGCCCGGACGCGAAACCGTTCGGCCGTCTGCGCGATTTCGCGGCCCCAAAGTCACCGACTCCAGATCGATGATACGCATGTCGAGTTCGTTCCGCAGGACGGCGGGGATATCGTCGAGCCGGATCCGCTCCGCCGGGTCGGTCGAATTCCGCTGATGGCCGAAGGACGACGTGTTGATGCCGACGCGAATTTCTTCTGGCCGGGCCGCGACGGCCTCCCGGGACGGCGCGATTATGCCACCACACCCCGCTAGTCGGGTGAGAAAATCACGCCGGGTCCAGTTGATGCGGCCTTGGTGAGTTATGTGGAAGGTGGAGTGTAACTACGAAAAATCAGGGGTGCCGCGTTTGGCGGTGGGGCGGGAGTTTTTCGCAACACGTCGCCAATCTACTTCTTTTTCTGCACCGGCCGGCGTGCGGGTTCGCTCGCGTCGCGTTTCACGTCGACGAGCCACGCTTGGTAGGCGGCCGCCAGCCGCGCGACATCGGCGGGCCGGGCGGCGGCGAGGTTCTTTGTTTCGCCGAGGTCGGTCGCGAGATCATACAATTCCCATGGCGATTCGGCCGCCGGGCGCACCAGTTTTAGCGAATCCTCCCGAAGCCCGCTGCCCGGACCGTAGGCAAACGGCAGACGCGAATGCGGCGACTTTGCCGTGCCCATGAGAGCTGGGAGCGGATTGCGGCCGTCGAGCACGCGACCTTGGACGGGGGCCGCGCCCGCGACGGCGAGACAGAGCGGCAGTACGTCGAGGTGGCTGAGCATTTCCCTCGACGTGGTGCCCGGCTGGACTTTTCCGGGCCAGCGAAAGATGGCCGGGATGCGCACGCCGCCTTCGTAGCAGGTGGTGCCACCGTCGCGGAGCGGCGCATTCGAGGCGACCTCCAGGCCGCGGCCCGGCAGCATGAACGCGCCGTTGTCGGAGACGAGCATCACCACCGTGCGCTCGCGCAACTTGAGCGTATCGAGCTGGTCGAGCACGCGACCGATCGCGTCGTCGAGGGCGGTGAGCACGGCGCGATAGCGGCGTTTTTCGTCGGGTTCGTCCGCACTCCAGCCGTAGCGCTCGAGGTATTTCGCCGGCACCTGCCAGATTGGTTTTTCGCCCGGAGGGACGTTGCCCGCATTGTTGAAGTGCGCGGCATTGAACGGCAGATACACGAACCACGGCCGGCCCGCATGGCGGCGGATGAAATCGTTCGCGGCGTCGGCGAAGATGTCGGTGCTATAGCCCTTGATCTTGTGCCGCTCCGTGCCGCGAAACAGGTCATACTCGCCGTTATAGAGATGCGCGTAGTAGCCGATGTTGCCGGAGCGAAAGCCGAGAAATTCGTCAAAGCCGCGCTCGGTCGGCCGGCTGCCGGGAGCGAAACCGATGTTCCATTTGCCGAAGCACGCCGTGGCATAGCCGGCGTCCTTCAGGTATTGGGGAATGATCCGCTCGCGATGCGGGAGACCGATGCCCGTCCAGTTTTCGGTCGAGGCGAGTTGATGCGTCAGTCCGTTCCGCAGCGGATGGCGCCCGGTGAGGATCGCACCCCGCGAAGTGGTGCAACTGGTCGTGACGACATAAAAATCTGTGCAGCGCGCACCTTCGCGGGCGAGCTGGTCGATGCGCGGCGTCTTGACGACCTTGTTGCCATAACACCCGAGGTCGCCGTACCCGACGTTGTCGACATACATGAGCAGCAAATTGGGCCGCTCTTCGGCGGCGAAAACCGGCAGCGCAGCCAGAGCCAAAATACCGAGCCGGAGGGTGATTTTTTTCATGGGTTCATTTTTTCTTCCGGCTATTCGCTGCGGCCTTCGTGGTCCAATTCGGCGACGGCACGTGCGCGGCGGTCATGAATTCGCGCATCTGCCGCACCACCGCGGGTTGCTGCGCCGCGATGTTTCGCGCCTCCATTTGATCCGCGGTCAGATCGTAAAGTTCGAACGTGTCGCCCGCCGGCACGTAGTGCGCTTTCCATTTTCCCCAACGCACGGCCTGCTGAAATCCGCCGCTGTATTGCTCCCAATACATCATCCGCGTGTTCAGCTCCGGCTGTTCGCGGCCGAGCATTGTCGGCAGCACGCTGACTCCGTCCACGCGACTGGTTATTTTCGCCCCGCCGATTTCGCAGAGAGTCGGCAGCACATCGGCGAAATACCATGGCGCCGAACTCACGCGGCCGGCCGCGACCGCGCCCGGCCAGCGGGCGATCATTGGCACGCGCAGGCCGCCCTCGGTTTGCACGCCCTTCTTGCCGCGAAAAGGCCCGACACTGTCGAGCACACCTTCGCGGCGCTCGACGCCCCCGTTGTCCGAGCAGAAGAACACGACGGTCTTTTCGTCAAGGCCCAGTTCCCGCAGCAACGCCATCAACCGCCCCAGATCGCGGTCCAGGCGGGTGACCATCGCGGCGTGGACTTTGAAATCGGCCGGCCAGTTCTTGTCCGCGTAGGTTTCGAGACTGGGCACCACGTATTTTCCGTGCGGCAAGGTCCAGGGCAGATAGAGGAAGAATTTCCGGTCCCGGTGCCGGCGCACAAAATCGAGCGTGAACTCGGCGAAGAGGTCGTGCGAATATTCGTTGGTCTGTCCGTTCAAGTTGCCCTTGAGTGTGACGCGTTCGGTGTTTTTCCAGAGATAGTCTGTATAGTAAGTGTGCGCGTGTTGCTGGTTGAGGTAGCCGAACCATTCATCGAAACCCTTCCGGTTCGGAATCGCCGCGGTATCCGGTTCGCCGAGACCCCACTTGCCCGTCATGCCGGTGGCGTAGCCCGCCTGCTTGAGCAGCATGGCCACCGTCACGTCCTCCGGCTCGAGCGGGATCCGGCGCTGTTCGCCCACGCCACCGACCATGCCGGAGTTGCCGCGCACGCGGGTGTGGCCGAGATGCTGGCCGGTCATCAGGACGCTGCGCGACGGCGCGCAGACCGACGCGCCGGCATAGACATCGGTGAAGCGCGTGCCTTCGCGCGCGAGCCGATCGATGTTGGGCGTCTGAATGTGTTTCTGC
>CAMDOF010000287.1 GCA_945903465.1 Opitutus sp. GAS368 | reverse complement strand
GCAGTTCAGCAAAAAGATGGGCGGTTTAAGCCCAAGCCCCAACCAGGCCGGAGGATTGGGGCATTATTCCTCTGTCCCCATTCCTCTGTCCTACCGCGCGCTCCTCCCATTTATCATGAATCAATCTTCCGAGAATATCGTGACGCGCTCCACGTGGAAAGGTGAGTGGTTCGTGACAGGAGCAAAAAAATCGGGCGATGAAGGCATACGCCCCATCGCCCGATGTAAGAGCGGCTTCTTAGAAACGGCCTTCGAGGCCCATGGTTATCGTCGTGCCCTGCATCAGAAAGGTCTCCATCTGATCTGGGACGCTCCGATAGTAGATCTGCGGCGCGTTGAACAAATTGTACACGCCCATGCTCATCGTGAGGTTCCTCCAAGGGAGTTGATACCGAGCGCTCGCGTTCACGATCTCGCGAGAGAACATGTAGCGGTTCCGTGATGGCTGCGCGATGTTGTAGCCTCCGCGGATGCTCTCCGAATTGTAGTTGTAGCTAAGCGAGGTGCTGAACTTTCGGTAGTCCCATGAAACGGTGGCGTTCACCGTCCGCGGGATGAATCCGTTTACCTCCTTGTTCTTTAAGTAAACACCGACCTGGCCATAATTGCCATGAGCCCGGAGCTGCGTCAGGTTGGCTTGGAAGCGCAATCCCTTGAGGAGACCGGGCAGGAAGCGGAACTGCTGCAGATAACTGGCTTCCCAACCCTGGGTAAGCGCGGTGCCAGCGTTGGAGTTGGATAGAATCGCGAAACCAGAGTAGTCACCATTAAAACCGTTACCGGGGCCTGCTTCGACGGTGCCGATCTGCTGACCGCCGATGATGTAGTCGACGATCGTCTTGTGGAACCACCCGAGCGTGAAGCTGCTGGAGGGCTCGAAGTAGTATTCAAGCGAAAAGTCCCAATTCTTGGACTTCGTGGGCAGGAGCGCGGGATTGCTGAAGCTAATCGTCTGGGCATTTTCGTTAATCGAGAGCGCCGTGACCGCATTGCCCATGGAAGGACGAGCGAACCCCGTGGTCCACGAACCGCGCGCCTTGAGGTTGGGCGTGATGTCGTGCCACAGATGAATACTCGGGAAGTTCTGTCCGTAGACTCCGGTCCGGCTCGTCGGATTGCTATAGTCCTTAATCGCGGAACCGGCCGGATCAGCCGCCTGTTGAGCCGCCGTGGTCAACACGCGACCACGAACGCTAGAATAGCCCGTCGTTTCAGTCTCTTCGTGGCGGATCCCACCGAGGAAACCCGAATGACCTATGCGACCTTGGGCCATCGCATAATAACCCGTGATCAGTTCGCTGATCTTGTAGGAGTTCGTCAGCCGGTTCTGCTCGTAGTAATATTTGTCCTCCTGCCAAAGCGACGGATCGATCGGCTGGCCCTCTTTGATAAACATCGTCGCCTCCCAAACCGGAATCTTGCGACCCGTTTTCACGGTGTCCCACATCAGCACGCTCGGATCAACGGGCAGCGGTTTGGGGCTGATGTAGTTCCATCGGCGGTTAACGCGGTATTGCTCGACGTCGTGGTCGCGGACCGAAGCACCCGTTTTGAAAAATGCCGCCAAGGAATCGACGGGGATTGGCAGCCGATATTTTAAATTCAACCGCGCCTCCCGGATTAGGTCGACGTCGAGGCTGCCGGACGCCGTATTCAGACCGTCGGTAAGGCGCGGGCGCCAGTTCGCCGGATTGGTGAAATCGAGACCGCCATTCTGGATAAATTTCGGGTAAAGATCATTCTCCCGCCGATCAAGAATCCAGCCGACCCCGCTCTCGCCATTGGGTCCGACGATGTTGTTAGTCGGAGAGCCTGGCCCGCCATTAGGTCCGACGAACGGAATGTTGCCGATGCGCATGTTGAGCTGGCTCTCGGAACCAAGGTAACTATAGCGAGTGCGGCTATGGAGCAGCGCCCAGTCGACCTCGAGCGGGCCCCAGCTATGCTCGCCGCCGAGGTCTAAATGACGCAGGCGTTGTGCGCGATTGACGGCGTCGATACTCTCATCGATTAGCGCCGGAGCCGTGGTGGAGAAGGTGGCATTGGCCGCCGTGGGGATGGCGCGCACGGTCGTTACGCGGCTATCGAATCCGGGCACCACGCCGGTGGTCGCACTTGGTACAGTAGTCTGACTGCCGGCGAAGGCGCGCATGAGCGGACGTTTGCGCATGGGCTCGCCCTGATCGTTGTAAATCAGATTAAGCTTGAATAGATTATTACGACCAAGCCGGTAGTCCCACTTGGTATTGATGCTTTGCTGGCTGCGGTTGTTGTAGTCGTCGCGCGTACGGTAGTCCCAGAGGTAGGCGGGCTGCCCGTTGGTCTGCTGGAAATCGCGCGAGGTGTTGAAAAAACCGAAGGCGTTTTCGCTTTTGAATCCGTTGACCGAGACGGCGAGATTTTCGCTGCCGGCCTCCGCGCCAAAGACCGCGAACTTCTCCTGGTAGGAGATATTGATAAGCTCGTGCGCCCGGCGGGCCTCGCGCATCGGCACCTGCTCGGTGAACCACGGTGCCACGCGCGCCGTCAGGCTGTAACTGACGCGGCGCTTTTCCCGCATTGAAAGGGGCGAACGGGTCTTGAAGTTCACGCCGCCGCCCAGCGAGTCGACGCTGCGATCAGGCGTCTGGCCCTTGGTGAGTTCGAGCGATTCGAACATGTTACCCGTGAAAGAGGTCATGCGGGTGGTCCGGCCGAGCGCGCCAAAGGATGACATGCCGCCGCCATCAATCGTGATCGACGTCATGCCGCCACCCATACCCCGCACGCTGATCGTCTCGACGACTTCGTCGCCGGGGTCGCCGAATGTCACTCCCGGAAGCCGAATCGCCAGCTCGGTGGCATTCATGTTGGGGAGGTCAGCCAGCGCGTCCATCGATGCGACGTTTTTTAGATTATCCGCATTGCGCTGCTGCGTGAGCGCGGAGGAGAGCCCTTCCTTCTGGCTCGCGACCTTAAACGGATCGAGCATGAGCACGGAGCTGTTCATTTCAAAGTTGCGGATCGCGGGCTGGCCGATGGTCACGTTTACCGTGCTACGCTGCGTATCAAGACCACTGTAACTCACCACGATTTCGTGGCTGCCCGGCGGGACATTCAAGAGGTAGCGGCCGGTGTTATCGACGAAAACACTGGCGTTGAGCGCGGGGACCTCGACCCGCGCGCCGATCAGGCCGTTGCCGGTGGTCTTGTTAGTCACATTGCCGGAGACCACTCCGGTCGATGTGGCGACGGAGGACTCAGCGGCGGTGACCGCCGGCAGAAATGCCCCAGTAACTGAAACAGCAAAGAGGGCACGGAGGAAAAACCGCTGCGGCCACGAACGGCCGTAATGGGAACAGGCTGGGTTAGTAATCATAGGTTTATTTGTGGATCACCCGACTAGATGCGGCCCGTCGCGGTCGCACCACGAAATAATCGGTGGGTATCCTTGATGAAATGACAACCCCAGATCCGCTAAAATCGAGGAATGTTCTGCTTGGTGCTAGCTACGGCATGCTCCGGCCCACCGGCAAATTTTATTAAGACGGAAGAAGCGCGCATGTTCCCGCCATGCTTCCCAGATACCCACCGCCTGCCTGCCAACAAAAAACCCGTCTCGGCCAGACGCCCTCACCTCCTCCGAAGATGAGGGTGATGCCCAAACCCATCGGCTGCATGGAAAATAAACACGCCCGCGAATCGCCCGCGAATCGCCCGCGAATCGCCCGCGGGGGCGCCGACAGCATGAAGCACCGTGGTCGACGCCGCAGGCTCGCCTCCGACCGACCGCGTTTACCCATTGCGGCGCCAGGCTAACTCCGCGGCAAATTCCGCCGTGGCGAAACCGCCTGAAAGCTGAACGCCAGTGACCGCGCTGGCCGAGCCGCGTTGTCTTTTATGAATCGAGAGGGATTGCCCGGTGCTTGATCCACCCCAAGACCCCGTGCGCGCAGCGCCTACCTCGAAAAAACCAGTCCTCATTTCCCCCAGTTTTCCGGCGGAAAAATTAACGAAAATGCTCCTTGGCGTCACGGGGCACTGCTCGAAGTAATCTCGGGGTCAGCGCCTGCGCGGTGCTTTGATGCCGCGGGCTGGCTTGCGCTCGCGGGTGGGCGGACCGGCCCGCCCGCGAGCGGCCGACGTCCCGGATGGCAAGGTCCATCACCTCAACGAAAATCGCCAGGGCGCAACGAGCCTCCGCGAGCGGCCGACATCGCGGATGGCAAGGTGCATCCCAGCCTCTACGGGCAATGAAACGCGGTCTTGGCTGTAACCAAGGAGTGGATGAAGTGAGCTGAAAACGGCACCGCCGCGGAGGCAGACCACGCAGAGCTCGGAGAGCGCTTGGATCGATTTTGCCCCGCGCAGAGGGCGGACACTCGGAGCTCGCCGGCTCGATCATCGGGGAGCTATTGGCCGCCATTTTCGGGTAATCGGCTCGCGCAAAACCCAATTGTGCGCACGTGCGCACAATTGGCCGACCCGCATTTTCGGGTCGAAACCACCTCCCTTTCGCCCCCGGTTCCTAACCCAGCGCAGAGAATCAGCGGCCACTCCGTCGGCCTGGCCGCTGAGGCACGTGCACCCGTCGAATCGCTCCGCCCGCAAACGCAGCGTGCTCACCGACAAGGTTCTGAACCCAATTAAAAAACCGTGCACGCGTCGAATCGCTCCGCCCCCACACCCAGCCCTCCGCACCGCACGCTGCGTTCTTCGCAAGTGGCCCGAGCCCGCCGCTGCGCTTGCGGGCAACGGCGGCGGCGGCGGTATCAGTCTTGGCACAAGTTCGTGCGCCATTTTGTCGGACGCTCAACGAACTTATTCCTGACGGATTCCAGGTTTGGCCTTTGAGCAAAGATGGGGTTGCCCTCACGCAAAAATGGCCACTCGAGGTACCTCCGAAAACTTCAAACCATCACCGGAAATGTGGGTGGGAAGATTTTGTTGGTCGGAAAATTTTTCAGAGAACGCCCCAGGCTCCCTCTGCTTTGCCGGTCGTTCGGCTTCCACCGGGGCGCAGTGCGCCGCGGCCAACGGAACGCGCCTCCATCGGGGAAAAGCGAAATTCCTTCCGCGAATTGGATTTTTTTGCCAGGAAAATTTTCCCACCATCAATCCGTAGATTCTCAGTCAGGCCACCAGCGGCCGGTTCCACGAAGTCCATGAACTTGCGCGAGGAGTCTGGCGGACTTAGTCGCTTGCAGGCGACCTTGCTACGCGCGGACGGCCAGGCGCACCTACTGGACACAATACTTCACCAGTGCCGCGCCCGGCAGGGCCGACGTGGTCGGCGCGCAGAGCCCGCGTCGTCAGGCCGGGCAAACGAAAACCGAATTTCCGCGGAGGTTTTTGATTGAACCGCCGGGGAAAAAGCGGGGGGAAATCAAGGTGGGTTTCGCTGCCAGGTTTCCGCGGTTGACCATCTGGAGCATGAGCCGGCTCAGCCGGTGGTTGAAGGCGTTGTTTGCGATGCTGTAATGTGCGAGGGGCGGGCTGACGTTGGGGAACAAATTATCCTGATCGCGGGCGATGAGCGATACCGTGTCGGGCACGGCCAGACCGCGTTGCAGCAGGTAGATGACCACGATGAAGACATGTTGCGGTTTGGCGATAAGGAGGGCCGTCGGCGGTCGCG
>CAMDOF010000286.1 GCA_945903465.1 Opitutus sp. GAS368 | reverse complement strand
TGTGACGCCATCGCGCTCGCCGCGCCCGGGGGGGGCGAAGCGCGAGACCGTGACCGGCAACCGTAGGCAACGGAAATCGAGGCCGTGCCGCCGCTGGTAGTAAACGCCAAGGCGTTCGGCAGCCATTTTGGTCACACCATATAGACCGTCCGGCCACTGTGGCGTGTCGTCAGTCAGAATCGCCGGCAGCTGGCCGCCGAAGGCCGCCACAGAGCTGGCGAACAGTACTTTCGGCGCCCCGTGTCGGAGGGCGGCCTCGAACAAGGCGAAGGTCCCATCCATGTTTACCGCCCAGCCACGGCGGCGCTCCTGCTCACAACTGCCGGAGAGCAACGAGGCGAGATGGACAACCGCTGTGGGGCGGTGGCGGGCAAACAGCGCATCGAGTTGCTGTGGATCAAGCAGGTCGCCGCGCTCGAATGTCGCCGAAGGAGCTATGCTCCCCACGGGAGTCGCTGCCACGTCGAATAGAACGATCCGCTCGTAGCTCCCAGCCAGGGTCCAACTCAACTGCGAAGCAAGGTTGCCGGCTCCACCCGTGACCAAGCAGGTGGCCATCTTACGGTTCCTCCGCGATGACCGGGTTGGTCAGCGAGCCGATCCGGTCGATCTCAATCGTTACGGTGTCGCCAGGCTGGAGAAACACGGGGGGCTTCCGGGCGAACCCGACACCATGGGGAGTCCCGGTCAGAATCACCGTGCCAGGGAGGAGCGTGGTGCTCCCGCTCAGAAACTCGATTACGGCCGGAACGTCGAAGATTAGATCGTCGCACCGCCAGTCCTGCATGACTGCTCCGTTCAGAATCGTCCGAATTTTCAAGACGGCGGGGTCCGGAATCTCATCCTTGAGGACCAGGCAGGGTCCCAAGGGGGCAAAGGTGTCGAACAGCTTGCCGCGACACCACTGGCTTCCTCCCCACTTAATCTGCCAGTCGCGGGCGCTGACGTCGTTGGCGCAGGTGTAACCGAGAACGTAGTCGAGCGCTCGCTCGCGCGAGACGTTCTTGCATCGCCGGCCAATCACGACGGCGAGTTCACACTCGTAGTCGACCTCGTCGCTGCGCAGGTGGCGGGGAAGCACAATGGGATCGCCCGGGTTCTGGACCGCACTCGTTGTCTTCATGAAGACAATGGGGCGTTCCGGTGCGGCCGCCTTGCTTTCTTCGGCGTGGCGGCGGTAGTTCAATCCGATGCACAACAGGTTCGTTGGTGCGATCGGCGCAAGCAACTTGGCGATGCAGGCGCGCTGTGGCGTGACCTCGAACTGTGAAAAGATGTCGCCGGAAATTTCTAAGGCTGAACCGTCGGGTTGCAGAACGGCGAAGCGAATGGCGGCCTGTGGATCTTCGTAACGGATGATTTTCACGAGGTTCTTGAGATGGGTGACCGATCGGGCGTTTGGAGCTTTGGTTTTTGCACGGACGTGCCGAGAAAAGGCGATCCCGGCTTGATCTAGCGAAAACAATCCCGTGGTATGCTACCGCGAAATGGCCAAATCGAAACAAGCTTTAGGAGGTTTGCAGGCGGTGGCTCGCGCAGCGGGAGTATCTCCCATGACGGTTTCGCGAGTCTTCCACCGGCATCCCAACGTCCTGCCCGAAAACCGACGGGCGGTGGAGCGGGCGGCCCGCAAGCTGGGCTACCAGCCTGATCCGCAAATCACCCGCCTGATGGCCCGGGTGCGCAGCTATCGACAGCGCCGGCTCACGTCGATCATCGCCGTCGTGCGCGACGACAATCCGGAGGACGAACTGCACGATTCGGCCTATCAATATGTGGCTCTCGATGACATTCGCCGCCGGGCCGAACAGCACGGTTATCGGGCGGAGGAGTTCTTTGTCGGTCGGGATGGGATGACGGCCGAGCGCCTCGTGCAGATCCTTCGATCGCGCGGGGTCGAGGGGCTCATCCTGTCGCCCCAGTCCTCGGGAAATCTTGGAGCCCGGATCGACTACACCGACTTTGCGGCCGCTACGATCGGCTACGGGCTGCAAGATCCGATGTTGCATCGCGCCAGCACCAACATGACCCGCGGGATTCTCCAGACTGCGGCGATCTTGGTTACGCGTGGCTACCGGAGGATTGGGCTCGCGCTGACGCAATGGATGGATGCGCGCGCGGACCAGACGAACTCGGGCGCGATGCTTAACTTCCAACGCAGCCTGCCACCCCGTGAACGGGTGCCGTTGCTGCTCTTTCCGACCAACAACGTGGCCGAGAATGCCGCCATTTTCTGCCAATGGGTAAAGCAGCACCGGCCGGACGTCGTGATTTCCTTCGACTCCTATGTGCCGGATTGGCTGACGCGCCGGCTCGGCCTGCGGATTCCCGAAGACATCGGTCTCGTGGTGCAAGACTGGCGGGCCCAGCTGTCCGGATTTGCCGGGATTTATCACCAGCGACCTCATGTCGCCGCTTCAGTCGTTGACCTGGTCGTAACCCAACTCGCGCAAAACGAACGGGGGGTGCCGGAAGTTCCTCGGCAGATTCTGATCCCTCCAACCTGGGTCGATGGTCCAAGTGTTCGTTCCACCTGAGGCGAGTCAGTCGGCCACACGCTTCGTCGCGTCGATTTGCAGCCACGCCATGGCGCCGACGGCGGACATGACCGCGATTGGGACAAGTGGCGCGTTGTAGGTGCCGAAGGCGCTGACAAGGTAGCCAAAGCAAACCGTGGTGCAGAAGGCTCCCGCCTGGCCGGCGGTGTTCATCGCCGCCGTGACCGTTCCGGTGTGTTTCCCTCCGACATCCAGACAGACGGCCCAGGCGACTGGCAGAGCGAGATCCGAACTGCCATAGGCCAGGGCCAGCCAGACCACTGTCCACACCTTGTGTTCGGTGAAGATGGTCAGGGCCAGAAATCCGGTCGCAGCGGCCAACCCGCAAAAGCCAACCACGCGGCGACCGAATTTCAGACCGTGCCGGCGTACGAGCGCGTCACTGGCCCAACCCCCGATCAGGTTCGCTCCCGCCCCGAGCAGGAACGGCAGCCAGGACAAAGCCAGCAATTCGTTCGGTGTGAACCCCCGTCCGCGGACCAGAAACGTATACATCCACGAAAGATAAAAAAATCCGCACCAGGCATTCGCGTAATACATCGCCATGAGCCACCACATCGTGGGCTTTTTGAACACGCTCCACTGGAGCTTCGCCGCGTGGCCGCCCGCGGGTTCGACCGAGGGTGTGAGTTCGGCCAGTTCCTCCTTGGTGATCACGGGGTTCTCGGCGGGATGATCGCGGAACCAAAAATACCAAGCGGCAGCCCACACCAATCCCGCGGCACCGAAAACAAAGAAACTGGCCCGCCAGCCATAGGCCTGCTGGATGGGGATGACGAGTAGTGGGGCAAGGGCTCCGCCCAACCGGGTCGCCATCCAAACAGCACTCTGCGCGCGCGCCCGCTCCGTCTGAGGGAACCACCGCATGATCGCGGCCGAAAAGCTCGGGAACGCTCCCGCCTCTCCGGCCCCGAAGAGAAACCGGATGACCAGAAGCTGCCGAAAACTCTGCGCCACTCCGGTCAACGCCGTGAACAGGGACCAGGTCACAACGATTCGCGTCAGGACGCGCCGCGGTCCGACCCGGTCGCAGTATGCGCCAATCGGGATTTCGAGCGCGCCGTAGGAAACAACAAACGCTCCCAGCACCCACCCCCACTGCTCAAGCGACAAGCCCAGATCCTCCTGAATGCTGGTGCCCGCGACCGAAATGCAGATCCTGTCGACATAGGTGATGATCGACGCGACGATCAACAGTCCGAGAACACGGTAGCGGATTTTCATGCGGTCGGCGCACGACCCTGGCAACCCGGCGTGGGAGCACGAGCCAAACGCGGCAACACGTCGCCGCTGACTCTCTTCGCACGAGGAATTTCGCCCCCGTAAATTCTTCGTCCAGTGGTCATTCGCGTGGTGCAGCTAGCAGGTACTCCGCGACGAGATCAACCTGCCCCGCAAACATCGAAGTGCCAACCTGAGTGCGGCACCCGCGTGCCGCGGCCACCTCAAGCAAGCGGGTTCGGACCGGCTCAGTGATCACATCAGCGACAAGCGTATTTGGGTTCAGCCTCTCTGCTTCAATCGGGAGAGGGTCGCCCGGCTTGGCACCAGTGGGCGTGGCATTGATTGCCAGATCGTAGCCACGGGGATCGGAGGAGCCCACTTGTACGTTGCCTCCTACCTTCTTAAGCCGGGCGATAAGACCATCGCGTCGCGTCGACAGGGCATCGTGAATGGCGAGCTCGGCGACTCCCTCTTCGATGAGGGACAGCGCTATCGCCGACCCGGCGCCGCCGGCCCCGACGAGGAGAGCGCGTTTACCGTGAAGAACGAAACCGGACGAGCGCAGGGCGTTGACCATGCCCAGCCCATCAGTCACATCGCCGGTCCATCCACCTCCTGGGGTGATTCGGCGGATGACGTTCGCCGCACCAAGAAAACGGACCCGGTCGGTCATTTGGTCGAGATGCTTTACGACGGACATCTTGTGCGGAATGGTCATCACCAGCCCTTCCAAATTAAGGAGTCCCCGCATCGCCGCCATAAAGTTGTCGAAGTCAATCGGCCGGACGTGCATGGGCACCAGAATGGCGTTTGCACCGAGTTCGACAAATTTGGATGTAAGGCCTCCGGGCGACTTAACCTGGAAGATGGGATCGCCTGCAATGCCGTAAAGGCGGGTTCGTCCATCAATGCTCGTTGGCATCGCGGTGCTTGGGGCGGTGTCTTGGTTCTGCAAAGTATTAAGTATTGGGAATCTTTGGTCTCAGGCTTGGAATTTGCGCCAGTTTCTCCACCACGAGATCGAGCGGTGCAAAGAGTATTCCGCGGTATGCTACCACCTTCTTCTTGGATGGTGGCAGACACCTCATGGGCCAGGAATTGAAGAGCGTTCCCTTCGGCGAATATTTTGGTTCTTCGGGGGAATCTCAGTGGATCAATTTATGATAGTGATCTTTTGAAGTAGGAAGGCCGTCTGATCCAAAAACTGAAATGATCATGCAGCGTCTTGGCAGTAGAAGTTGAGCCTCCCGTCAAGGCGCTGGCGCCGCCGGACTTTCGTATTCGCGGCTCCAACCTCCAATGCTGGTTGGAGAATTGGGCCATCGAGTCCCTGATGGTTTCGCTCGCGGTGATAGTGCTCGAGATGCTCGTCGACCACACCTCGCAGATGCTCTTCTCCGAAAAGGATCATTCGATCAGCTGGCGATATAGATCAGCTGGCAGCTTCCCTCTTTTAGGTGCGATGGTCGCACTCGGTCTGGTCTCCCGCGTGATTGTGGCTTCGCCCGTCAAGGTATTGCTCGGCTGCGCCTGCGCGCCACCCTGACCGGCGAGTCGGATTTGCGGCTGTTTTCGGCAGTGGGAGTACGCAGAGTTTCTATGCTTGGGACGGTCTTGGAGGTGATGCTTACCAAGAGTGCCTGAAGCAAACGCCTACTAAAAGAGGCTTTTAGTTCGACAATACGAGTTTAACGCACTTTATGGTATGCGATGAAAGTAAGCTCGGCGTCTACTGATCCACTTCTGCAAAGTGACCGAGAGGCCGTCCGGCTATTCTTGGACCGGCTGCGGCAGCATCGGCTCAAGCAAAATTGGTCTCAGGTCGAAATGGCGCGGCGGGCCGGTCTTTCCCGGCCGGCCTACCAGAATTTCGAAAACGGCTACGGCAATAT
>CAMDOF010000285.1 GCA_945903465.1 Opitutus sp. GAS368 | reverse complement strand
ACCGTGAGAATGAACAAGTAGGCCAGTGCAGTAAGAACCAGGTGATGATGAAACCCGGTCCACGAGCGGCCCTCAAAATGGTCGAACCCGAGGTCGTCTTTGGCGCGCTGGAAGTATTGTTCAATATGCCAACGACTGCGGCTGAGGGTCAGGCACCGCGCTTTGGTGGGTGGTCGATGCAGGTGAGCCAAATAGTAATGATACGGTTCGGCGGCATCGGCTGGCCAGTCGACCACCAGCCAGAGTTTTTCGAGCTCACCCCCGGCCTTGCGCAGCGCGTGCTGCAACCAAACCTCCCGCCACGCCAGTCGTGTCTTCCCCCGTTCGCCGCCGCGCCAGCGAAAATCGGCGAACTTCCGCGCTCCCGCATTTTTTCAGTCCGTCAGGCTGGCTAGCCGCAGTTCACGGTGGCAAATCCCGTTTCGCTCACGTGTGGGGTTCTGGGCGGGCGCATCCGCGTGACCTTACCTCGCGGGAAAATGGCTCGTCGGTTTCGCGATTCGCCCGAAAAGGGGCTAACCCTTTAGCCCCCTGGCGTTGTTAGCGGTCACCAAAGTCCCCTCTCTGAAAGTTTGTTGGCTAAAATTCGCCGGCCTGGCCTGAAGACGCGCGATCCGACGCATCCCAGCCGAGCGGTGGGCACGCGCCGCTTAGACGCCCTCTTTTTTTGATTTCGAAATCTTGTCAAAGTTTTGGTTGCTTTCGAGCAATCACATCTTATCAACTGCCCCTCCTTCCACTACGCCTGCCCTCAATTATGGGGCGACAGGGGGAACGAAATCCATGAGCCAAAAGTTTCAATTAAACGTCGTATCTCGCGCCCAAACCGGCCGCAGCGCTTCTCGCCGGCTGCGCAAAGCTAATCGCGTCCCCGCGATTCTTTACGGAAAGCACACCCAGCCGGAGTCTCTCTCGGTGGAAGGTGCGGAATTCATTCGCTTGTTAAAAGCCGTCGGTACCCGCGCGGTGTTGGTCGAGTTGGCTCGCTCCGATAAACCGGAAAAGGCGCTTTCTTTTCTCCAAGAAATCCAGCGCGATCCGATCACGGACAAATATTTGCATCTCGACCTTCAGGAAGTGAAGAGCGACGAGAAATTCGAAATCCGAGTCCCCGTGCGTGTGATCGGCGAATCCTTCGGGGTTAAGAACCAGAGCGGCGTTTTGGAAATGCCGTCCCAGGCGTTGCGGATACGCGTGCTCGCAAAGGATTTGCCCGAAGCCATCTTGGTGGATGTTTCAGAATTAAAGGTAGGGGAGACGCTCAAGGTCTCTTCGCTCAAGGCGGTCGCGGGTGTCGAATTCCTCGATCCCAAGGGTCAGCCCGTGGTTTCCTGCGTAGAGCCTGTCGCCGAAATCGTGCAGGCAGTGGTGGCTCCGACCGCTTCGGCTGCCGAAGGCGCTGCTGTGGCTGCCGCCAGTGCCGCGGGTGCCGCTGCCGCGCCCGGTGCGGCTGCCTCGCCGGCCGCGGGCGCTGCCGCCAAGCCAGGTGCCGCTCCTGCTGCAGGGGCCAAGCCCGGCGCTTCCGCCAAGCCCGCCGCTCCCGCCAAGAAGTAAGCTTTGTTATTTCCGTGCCGCGCCGCCGCGATCTAGCGGCGGCGCTCGGCCAATGTTCTTTGAGTTATGTTCCTTTCGCTCGTTGCCGCCCTTGGCAATCCGGGCCGCGAATATGAGGCCACCCGCCACAATCTTGGTTGGGTCGTTCTCGATGCTCTTGCCAAAAAATATCAGCTCACCTGGAAGCAGGTGCCGCAATTTGAGGCAGATATCGCGCGCTGGGATTTATCCGATGGCCGCACTCGCTGGCTCCTCAAACCACGTACTTTTATGAACGCCAGTGGTCGCTCGCTTCAGGCTTTCGCTCGATTTTATAAAATCGGGGTGGAATCTATCGCCGTTGTTTACGACGATCTCACCATCGATCTCGGCTTGGTCAAAGTATCCGTCTCGGGTAGCGCCGGCGGCCACAATGGCGTCGCCAGCTTGCTCGCTCAGCTCGGTGATGGCTTTACCCGCTACCGCCTTGGAATCGGTCCTAAGCACCCGCCACAAATGGAACTAGTAGACTTTGTCCTCGGAAAATTTCTTCCCGATCAACAGATTACCGTTATTCAAAAACTCGACCACTCCGTTTCCGGTCTCGAATTGCTGCTTTCTCGCGGCATTGAGCCGGCGATGAATCAACTCAACCGCAGAGACTCAAAATGAAATCCGCAAACCGCAATTACCGCGCTACCTTCATCCTCGATAATCGGGGCAAAGAAGAGACCGTTGATCAAATCGTCGATGGCGTTAAAAAAGTTATCACCGACGTAAAAGGTGAAGTCACCGCTGTCGAGAATATCGGCAAGAAGGACTTCGTTCGCGTCACCGATAAGAAAATGACCAGCGCATCTTACGTGCACGTCAATTTCTCTGCGCCAGCTGAGGCCCCAGCAAATCTTATCGAAAAACTGCGATTAAACGACAGCGTTTACCGCACGTTTATCCAGTCGGCTTAACCTTTTCGGCGGCCGCGCCACCCCACGCATGCCCTCTCTCAATAAAGTTCTTCTTATGGGTAATCTCACGCGCGACCCTGAGTTGCGGGTGACACCCAAGGGGAACCCAATCTGTCAGTTCTCTCTCGCGATCAACCGTCAGTTCAAGATGGAGTCGGGGGAGAGCCGGGAAGAGGTCATTTATGTCGATGTCGAAGCTTGGGGCAAGCAGGGCGAGACGATCGCCAAGTTCATGACGAAGGGTCGCCCGATCTACGTCGAAGGGCGACTGCGCCTCGATCAGTGGGAGGACAAGAGTACCAAGGAGAAGCGCAGTCGCATGAAGGTTGTGCTAGAGCAGTTTCAATTTTTAGGAGACGGTCGTGCGCCTGGTTCTGGTGGCGGTGCCTCCAGCTCTGCGGAACAGGGGATCGATCAAACGGTTTCCCCTGATAGGCATGCTCCCCCGGCTCGCGCGCTCAGCGGAGCGAAGCCGACGCCACCTGAAAATCTGGAAGAAGACGCCCCTTTTTGAAATTCAACCCAATTTTGTCGTAGCGGCGCTACTCAGCGCCGTCGGCGGCCAGTGCCGTCGCGAAACCCGTAAACCAAATCCCGCCTCCGGCGGAGTTCAGCAATCCAAATCATTATGGCACATCGTGAAGTTCTCCTCGTCAAACCCGTCGATGGTCTCGGCGGCGAAGGCGATCAAGTTAAAGTACGCGCTGGCTACGCCCGCAATTTTCTCCTGCCCCGCGGAATCGCTGTGCCGTTGACGGGCGCCAACCGCAAACAGGTCGATGCTTTAAAAAAGCGTCGGGCGGAACGCGAGCAGAGCGAGTTGACCGGCGCCCAAGAACTCGCGCGGAAGCTCGAGAAGACGACCGGCTTGGCGTTTGCCGTCAAGACCGGTGAGGGTGGTCGGATGTTCGGTGCCATCACTTCTCAGGATATCTTCGAGAAACTCGCCGCGGCTGGTTTCACGATCGAGAAGAAGAAGATTCATCTTTTTAATCCGGTGAAGACCCTCGGAAAGCATTCGGTGAAGATCAAGTTGCATACCGATGTTTCCGTAGAGGTTGGCTTCGATGTCGTCTCGGAAAACCCGATTGAGGCGGCCGCGCCTGAGGTTGCTCCGGCGGCCGAATGGACTGAAAAACGCTACGACCGTCCCGAGCGCCGTGCTCGCAAGGAGTAAGGCCTCGCCTAACCCTTTGGGAGGCCGCGCCCGTTCGCTGGGTGCGGCCTTTGTCCTTTATGTGTGAGATTGTTGAAAAAACGCCTTGGGGGTACTCCGGTCGCGCTTCTTCTTTGTTATCGTTCTCGCATGGTGCAAGACGCCTCCAATAACCCTTCTCGTCCTTTCGTAGGTGGCCCAGCAATGGGGGCGGTCGGCCGGACTATGCCGCACAGCCTCGAAGCCGAGGAGTATTTGCTGTCGTGTTGTTTGCTTGACGGAGCCGACGTGGTTTCGCGCTGCTTAGAGGCGCGGATTCGTCCTGAATCGTTTTACGACAGCAAGCATGGCATCGTCTACGAGCGCATCGTGGAGCTGTACAATCGGCAGGCGCCGATTGAGATTTCGGTGGTCGCCGAGGAGCTGAAAACCTCGCGACAACTAGACCAAATCGGTGGTTACGCTTTCCTGACCCAAATTAGCGGTCGTATTCCCACTACGGCACAGGCGACTTACTTCATTGCGAAAGTGCGTGAGCAGGCCTTGCTTCGGGAGATTATCCGGTCCGCCACTGGGGCGGTGGAAGATTGTCACGCTTTTTCGGGCGGGATCGACGAGTTCGTTGATCAGATCGAGACCAAGATTTTCAATGTTACGCAAAATCGTGTGAGTGAAAGCGCGAAACAGATGCGCGAGCCCACACGTGATGCCATGGCCGTCATCACGAAAATGATGATGAAGAAAGGCGAACTGACGGGAGTCTCTTCGGGTTTTAAGGACCTCGATGCTTTGATGTGGGGCTTCCAGCGGACCGAAATGATCATTCTCGCGGCCCGGCCCTCGATGGGTAAGACGTCGCTCGCACTCAATTTTGCAGAGGCAGTCGCCTTGCCGAAGAAAGGGCCGCCGGCGGGGGTTTTGATCTTCTCATTGGAAATGGGCGCGGCCCAATTGGCGTTGCGCATGCTATGCTCTCGGGCGCGGGTGAACATGAAGCTCTTGCGCGACGGGCTACTGTCTAAGAACGGCGATGAACAAAACCGCCTCGTGCAGGCCGCGGATGAGTTTTCCAAGGCACCGATATTTATTGATGACTCGAGCGCGATTTCGATCATGCAACTCCGTGCGAAGGCGCGCCGGATTCACTCTCGCTCGCCCTTGGGCTTTATCGTGGTAGATTACCTGCAACTGTTGAGCCCGACCGATCCGCGGGTGCCTCGTGAGCAGCAAGTCGCGGAAGCGTCGCGCGGTTTAAAAGCGCTCGCGAAGGAACTTGATGTGCCGGTTCTGGTATTATCTCAGCTTAACCGTTCCTCTGAAAAAGATAACCGTGCTCCCAAACTTTCCGATTTGCGTGAATCAGGTTCCATTGAACAAGATGCTGATGTTGTTCTTATGCTTGCCCGTCCGCGTGATGCCGACGAAAAATTCCAAGTAGCCGCCGACTCGGCCGAGTTAATCGTTGCCAAGCAGCGAAACGGGCCAGTAGGAGATTTGAAGCTTACGTTCCTAAGAGATATCACCCGCTTTGAAAACTTTCACCAGTAACCCTGTCTTCAGGGCCTTATCACTCGTTGTTGTCGCCTTGGCCCTTATGGGATCCGGGCCCAGTGTGCGTGCGGCGGGGGCGCCGGGGCCCAGCGCGGGAACGTCCGCGCCCCAAGTTGCTCCCACATTCAAGGTGGCGACGGTGACGATCAAGTTTGTGGGAACGGCGAACGTTAACGAGCAGGTGGTGCGCGCGAACATGCAGATACGTGATGGCGGGGAGTTCGACGAGGTGATCCTCGATCGTGATATTCGGTCGCTCTATCGGACGGGCCTTTTTGAGTTCATTGAAGTTAAGCAAGAAGTGGTCGATGCGCAGACCTTCAATTTAGTGGTCGAGGTTACTCCGAAATTTCGGGTGCTCCTCGTAAAGTTTGAGGGGAACCAAAAGGTGAAGAGTAACCGCTTGGAAAAAGAGGCGAAAGTAAAGGCGAACCAAGCCTTGGACGAGCGCCAGATCAAAGAAGATGCTGAAAAGCTGCGGGAGTTTTACCAGAAGGCGGGTTATAACCAAGTATCGATCAGCTATACGATTGATCGAGACCGCGTGGGTGGGTTTGGCACCGTGACTTTCAAAATCCGTGAAGGCTCCAAGGTGAAGATCGCCGATATTAAGTTTGTCGGCAACAAGAGCCTTACGGCGCGGAAGCTGAAGGGTGTGATTGAGACC
>CAMDOF010000284.1 GCA_945903465.1 Opitutus sp. GAS368 | reverse complement strand
TCACGGCGGCGGAGATCAGGGCGGTGCGGCGTTCTTGCATTAGCGCAATGGCTGACTCAGCACGCGCGATCAGACTATCGAACTTAGCGCAGCCAACCGGCTGCGTCTCGTGTTCACCGGCCCGAGTTGGTTGAGGCCTGCCGCGCGGGAAGCCGAACGGGGTCTCGGGAAGCCGAACGGGGTCTGGCTTTGGGGTTTGGGGTGCGAGCATTGCCGGCGCCCTGCTTGCGGTTTGACTCGTGCGTCAGTCACGTTTGACTGCCACGTATGAAAACTAACATCCGGGCCTTTCAGCGCGACTTTCCCCGCATGCGCCGACTCGCGGCCGCCGGCACCGTGATCGTCGTTGAGTCCGAGGGGCAATCGTTCGAGTTTCGCCGTCGTCGCGCCGGCACCGGCGTGCTCGGCTGCATGACCGGCCGCGCGAAGCTCGGCAAACTCCGCGAGGGTCCGGCCATTCCGCTCGCAGAGTGGGGCGCCCTCGCCCAATGAAGTTCTTGCTCGATACCTACGCGGTGCTGTGGATCGCCGAATCCTCCCCGCGTCTCTCGCCAAAGATTCGGACGCTCGCGGGCAAATGCGATGCCGACGAGTTCGCCGTCGCTGCGATCAGTCTGCTGGAAATCGCCCGCAAAGCACGCACCGGAGAAATTGACCTCTACCCCGATCCGGCCTCTTGGCTCGAAGACCTCGGTCACCGGTTCCGGATTTTGCCGCTCACCCCTCGCATCGCGTGGCGGTCGGTGGAGTTGGACTGGCCGCACAAAGATCCCGCCGATCGGCTCATCTGTGCCACCGCCCTCGAACACAAGCTCCCGCTGATCACGCACGACCAGGAAATCACCCGCTGGGGCGGCGTGTCCGTCGTGTGGTAGGCTACGCCCGAGGAGCCGTCCGGGGTTGGCTTTCGCGTCTGGGGTCAAGCCATGAACCCGCACTCACGCGGTCCCTCATCCCCTCGCGCGCGCCCGCACCACACGCCACCGTCCGGCAGGGCTTACTGATCTGTTTCGTGAGGTCCCGGGCGACGCGAGGTGCAGGGCCGGACTTGCATCAGCGGGCGGCGCCGATACGCTCTGAACCATGAGCACCGTTGGCGAAATTGAGAGCGCGCTGAAAGCCCTGCCCGTAGAAAAGGCGCGGGCCGTCGCTTCGTGGTTGCAGGACTATCTCGACGCCGAGTGGGATCGGCAGATCGAGCAGGACATCGCCGCAGGCAAACTGGACCGACTCGCGGAGCAGGCGCAGGCCCACTACGGCGCGGGCCGGACAAAGCCGCTCGATGAAGTCATCGGCCACTCCTGAGTTTTGACGGGCCTACGCCGCGCTGCCACCGGCCGTGAAGAAAGCCGCGCGCAAGACCTACCGGCTGTGGCTCCAGGACCAGCGCCACGGTTCGGTGCAGTTTCAACGCAAGGGAAAGTTCTGGTGTGCGAGAGTGACACTCGGCTACCGGGCGCTGGCCGTGTCTGTGCCCGATGGTTTTCTTTGGTTTTGGATTGGCGCGCATGACGACTACGAGCGAATGTGGGGCTGGAAGTAGGCATGAGCCGGCGGATTCACGTCGCGACTCTCGACGAAGGTTGGTTCATGATTCCATTGCCCGTGATTTGGTGCTAGCCGACGGGGTAGTGTTGAGCTCGCCAAGTCCACTCCGCAGACGCCCACGGCGTCACAACGCTTCCCGATGCGACCGTGGTCGCATTTCGCGTCGTTCCAAATCTCACCCAGGCACGATCCCATCGCTACGACGCCTCGTTATGGCCGAAATCTCTCACCGCCATCCGAAGAATTCCTCCGCGGTTTGACCGATATCCTTGGCGATCTGCCGCCACATTGCTCGGTATCGACCGTGATGCGCTCGCTGAGATTCATGCCCAGAAGCTGTTCGCAACGCCTCCGCTTGCCAAACTTTCGCTGGTATCGCCGTCATTATGCACCGTCTGGCCACTCGCGCAGCGCACAAACCAAAGTAGCCTGGGTCGCTCACGTTCCCGATCTCTGGTTTACTATGAAATCCCCTCGTGCACCACTCACCGCGCTGCCCCTGCTCTGCGTGACCCTCGCCGCCGTGGCCACCCTCACTGCCGAGCCCGCCCGCGACTACCCCACCCGCGTCGCCACCGTCACCAACACTCCCGGCTGCGTCGCCTTCTCGGACTTCGTGCAACGTGAGCCCGCCGGAGCGCATCGTTTCACCGCCCACGTGCCGCCCGGCGCGACCAACCACTTCCCCATCGATGCCGAAGAGCCAACGGGGTCACGAATAGCCAACGCACTCACGTATTGACTCTTGGCACCGCCGCCTTGCACGACCCCGCATTCCCTCCGCCACGCAGTCGGAACCGCCGCACATACTGACTGACCCTCGCCGGCCGGCCCATCTTCAGCCGTTCCGCCAGCCAGACATTCGAGACCGTTGACACGGCTTTCATCGCGGCCGCGAGCCGCACTTTTGGTTCCGCCGACTTCCGGGCCGGCAAGCGATCGAGCGCCACCTTCAGCCGCTTCGTCAGCTGGCCAAGCCGGTCTTCCCAGAGCAGGGCGCGTATCTCACGGTGCGCTTCGCCATCGGCTCCGCGCAGCTCCACGCCATCGGCTCCGCGCAGCTCCACGCCATCGGCTCCGCGTAGCTCCAAGCCCCGCTGCCGGTTCGGTCCGCATTCAGTTGCCGCAGGGCCTTCGCCGTCGTCCACCACACGGCGAAACCGCCAGCGTTCGCGACGTGGTATTTCCACAGGAGGGTATTTCCACAGGAGGGACTACGTCGGCCGGGCTGGCCTGAGGACCCCACAGTCGTTCGCGAGTAAGCGCAGCCGCGTGCACTGTTCGGCTCACTCAAGGCAAGTGACCCTATCAGCACTCCTTCATCGGTTTTCTCGTCCTGCCGCGTGCACTGTTCGGCCCACTCAAGGCAAGTGACTGCAGACTGCGCGCCCTTTCCGAGTGCCCCTCCGCTGACAGCGCTTCGTTGATTACCCACCCATACCCGGTTGGCGGTCTCGATGCCCGCCGGAGGGAAAAATGCCCAGCTGGTGCGCCTGATTGACTGCAGCCGGGGCGTTGCGCACGCCGAGCCGTTCGTAAATATGGGCGACGTGATCGTCGACGGTCGCGTAGCTGATCCTCAGTCGCTCCGCGATTTCCTTCTTCAACAATCCTTCGCCGAGCAGGGCGAGGATTTCCCTCTGCCGCTCGGTCAGCAGGCCGTCGGAGCTACTCTTAGCCAGCCGGGCTTTCAACGTATTCAGGATGAAGCGGGCCACGCCCGCATCGAGCGACGCGCCGCCCTTCATCACCGCTCGGATTCCGTCGGTGATCGTAGTAACCGTGGAGGACTTCAACAGATAGCCGGAGGCTCCCAGTGAAATCGCCCGCAACACATCGGCTTCATTATCCGACTGGGTGAGAATCATAATCTTCGCGGCGGGCGCGGCGGAAAGAAACTGAGGCAGTGCTTCGAGTCCGTCCATGCCCGGCAGGTGCAGGTCCAAGAGCACCAGGTCGGGCAACTCCCCGCCGACTCGATCCTTCAAGCTGCGCAATGCGATCTCGGCGGTGCCAAACTCGCCGGCGAGCTGGATGTCCGGCTCCTGTTTGAGAGCGAGGGCAATCACCTCGAGGTAGCGGGGATTGTCCTCCACCACCATGACCCGGATTTTGTTTTTCATGGCAGGAATCCAAACCGGCGGCGTTTGAACCGCAAAACGATGCAGGCACCTTTCAACTCCGATGGACCGGCTTTGACCTCGGTTCCCAGTAGGCGCGCCCGGCGATTCAGCGACGCAGGCACTTGGCCATCCAAACCGCGACCATTGTCAGTCACCGCGAGAGTGATCGCGCCTTCGGCCGCCGACAGCCGCGTATGGGCGCACGTCGCACCGGAATGACGGATGATATTGATCAGGCTTTCCTGGTAGAACAGGAGCAGGTCGGTCCGTTTGCGGGGACTGAGCTGCCGCAGTTCGGCCTCGCCCGCGAATTCGATTGAGTGCTCCAAGTCCGCCAGGATGCGCGTGGCCGCGTGGCGCATGTCGTTCACCAGATCTCCGTGCAGGTCGGCGGCTTCGAGCAGATTGGTGCAGTGCCGCGCCGCCTTGCCGGTGCGCTCGGTGAGCGACCGCATCCGTTGCAGGAGATCGCCCAGGCGCTCTGGTGCCGCCCGGGCCGACAGCGCAAGATCGCTGAGCAGGCCGATGGCGTGCAGGTCGGCCCCCAGTTCGTCGTGCAGGTCGGCCGCGATTCGTTGGCGGGTCTCCGCGATCACGCGTTGTTGGCGAACGCGGTTAACCAAGACGATGACCACCACTCCGCAGGCGAGCACCGCCGCCAGCCCGGCCAGGCGCGCCACGTTAGTTTTCTGCCGGGCATAGCGCCGATTGAGTTCTGCGCTGACCAGCGGACGCTCCCGTTCCAGTTCGTGCCGCAGCGCCAGCTGGTTCAACCAAGCGCGGACGGGCAAAATCGTGCCGTAGAAATTCAGGCCATCCGTCAGGCTGGAGAGGGGGCGGGCGGGATCTTCGGCCTTGAAGTTGGCGACGACCGGTTGATGCAGCGCGACATTGCGGCCATTCGAAAATAATTCGATCTCGGCAAAACCCAGCCGTGGGGTGCCCGATGGGAAGAGTTGGTCGTGGTTCATTTTGACGGCGACCAGGCGCACGTAGCGGCAGTGCGTGGCGGGAAACGTCTCCATCAAAATCGGTCCGACGTCGTAGAGGGTGTCGTGGCGCAATTCGACCAGCACCCGGGCATCCGAGAAATCCGCCGTGTTCGCCCCTTCGACGCGGAGCACTCGCGGGAGACCAGTATCGCCGGCAAAGGCCTGCGGCACCGTGTCGCTTTGGTCCACGGCATGGAGGTGCAGACGGGAGAGCGGAAAACTCCTACCCAGATCGACGGTCAGAGCGGGCTGGTCGCCCAGCTCCGAGGAGCTGAGGTAGGCCACGCTCTTGTTTCCCGAGGCGGCCACCATCAAATACGGCAGGAAACCATCCACGACCGCCGTATCCGGCCAGCCCGGTGCAATGCTGCGTTCGCGACCGCCGGGGTAGCGCACCGATTTGTGCAGAGCCACGTTCTCTTCGCCGCTGAAGGCGAGGATCTCCGAAAACTGGAAGACAAACTTCGCGTCGAATTCCCGTCGGGAAAGAATCGTGGCCTCGATGCGTATCCAGGAAGCTTTCATGCCATGGCAGGGTATGATCACGGGGGCGATGCGGGGCAGCAGGCCATCGCCGCTAGTAAATTCGCCGACGATTTTTCCGCTGCGGTCCCCGCTGGCTCCGGCCCGCAAACGAAACGCCAGGGGAAAGCCATCCGCTTGGAAGCCGTTGACCCCATCGCGCCGGATCGCGGGCACCAACACGACTTGGTCAAGTGGCACCGCGTCGCCGAATTCGATTTCCACCCACTCGTCCTGCGCGGCGGTGTCGTAGCCGCGGGAGCGGGAGCCAATGGCCCCGACCCCGCCGCCCAGATTGTAATTAGCCAA
The DNA here is from genome assembly GCA_945903465.1 of Opitutus sp. GAS368. Classification (GTDB taxonomy): domain Bacteria; phylum Verrucomicrobiota; class Verrucomicrobiia; order Opitutales; family Opitutaceae; genus ER46. The sequence continues at coordinate 402 of CAMDOF010000284.1, read as the reverse complement.
CTGGGCCAGCTGCCCGTCGATTTCCAGCAAACGGGCCTCGAGAAAGGTCAGGGAACGTTCCGCCGGCGCGACCGCGGCTGATAGAGTCGACAGCATCCCAGCCATCAAAATTGGGGCAAATTGCCGGGCCGTCACGCGCATCGACCCTTACAACACCTCGCCGCCTCAACAGTCTAGCCGTTTCCATTGCCGCGGGCCGCACGCCCCTTCGCCCCCCTGTAAACACAGGGTAGGCACGCGCTTGTTCGCGGGATAGTCTCAGACCTCCTGACCCCCGGCTGGAATCAGGGTGAACCCACTTGGCGGTAGATGAGACGAAGGGCGGTCGTCGGGAAGCAGGTTTCCGTCGCCGTGAGGGTGGCGCAAAGGTCGGCGATGGTGGCGTCCTGCAGCGCACTGCCG
>CAMDOF010000283.1 GCA_945903465.1 Opitutus sp. GAS368 | reverse complement strand
CTGCAAAGTGACCGAGAGGCCGTCCGGCTATTCTTGGACCGGCTGCGGCAGCATCGGCTCAAGCAAAATTGGTCTCAGGTCGAAATGGCGCGGCGGGCCGGTCTTTCCCGGCCGGCCTACCAGAATTTCGAAAACGGCTACGGCAATATCACCCTGCGCAATCTCCTGAAGATCCTCGGGGTGCTGGGCCTCACCGAGCGGTTCGCCCAAATGATTCCGCCTATCACCGAGGAACCTACGCTCGCCGCGCTCTCGAAGCCGGTTCGCCAACGCGCCCGGCGCCGGCGCTCGGCCGTCGGGTCGCCAAACGCAAAATGAGTCGCGCGACAATCCCAGCGCTCAACGTCCGTTGGCACGATGGACGTCTGGTTGGCCGTGTGATCACCAACGGTCCGACCTATTTTGCCTACGACGAAGACTGGCTCGCTCGTGGCCACAATCTCTCGCCGATCACCGTGCCGTTCACGAACGCGACATTTCGCCAACGCGCCGATGGATTCGATCAATTGCCCGGGTTTCTTTCGGATTGCCTGCCCGACCAGTGGGGCCGGCGGATCATGGATCGCGAATTCAGCGCGCTCGACGTCCTCGCCACACCCATGCAAATGTTGGCTTGGGTGGGGCGACGTGGCATCGGCGCCCTGACGTTCGAACCGGCGCTCGGCAGCAACGACAGCGCGTCGAGTTGGGAAGCGGTCACCCCGGCGCTGCTCATGCGCGAAGCCCAGGCGGTCATGCGAGAGGAACCCGCCCGCGCTTTCGCCCACTTGCAGCGCGGCGGCGCAGCCGGTGGAGCGCTGCCCAAAGCGACCATTGCCCGACTGACGGATGGCTCGATCTTGGTCGGTGGCGACGTAGCTGCGGCCATCGCCGCGCATCCGGATGCGCGACTCGGACTGCTCAAGCTTGATTGCGACGGGGATTCAGCTGGGCGCGACACCGACGGGCGGTTGGAATATGCCACCATGGCAATGGCGCGGGCCTGCGGAATTCGCACGGCGACGACCGAAATCACCAGGGACACCGCCGCCAAGCGCACGCGCTACCACCTGTTTGTCGAACGGTTCGATTCTATCCCCAGATCGTCGCGACGCTTTCATCTCATGACGTTGGCGGGCGCTTTGCACACCCATCGGCTCGACTACCGGCACCTGCTTTTGACGACGCGCCAATTGACCCGCGACCAAACCGAAGTCGCCGAAGCGGTCCGGCGGATGATTTTCAATGTGCGGGCGGCGAACGCCGACGACCACGGAAAGAACCACAGTTTTCTTTTCGACGAGTCCACCGGCCAATGGACGCTCTCGCCAGCCTACGACCTGACCCTCAATGCCGATGAGGGACGGGATTATCAGGGGCTCACACCCAACACATTCGGCTCGGCACCCAGGCTAACCACGCTCGCCGCGGTGGCGGCCGACGCCGGTATCGGACGCGACGAGTTCGATAAGATCGATGCCGAAGTCTCGGCCGTCATCCAGCGCTGGCCCGAATTTGCCGCTGCGGCAGAGCTTCCCGCAGCCACTGCGGAACGCGCGGCGGCGATTCATCTCGGCGTTGCGAATGTCTTGGCAACCGAGGTCACTGCAAAGCGCGGCAAGCGCCGAAAGCTCTGGGAGTAGTCGACGCTAGGTTGGACTCATGGTGCCAATCAACGCGTCATAAATGCAACCAGAGTCAAAATTCAGGCATCCGAAATTTGGCGCTGTATCATAAAATTACGTTCGCCCGAAATTACCCCCAATTGTTTGCCACGGATTTGCCAGCCGGCCTGTTTTTGGCTTGTTTTCGCTGCAACTATTTGCACGCTCTTTCCTGTTCTAACTAACTAACAATCAACCTAAAAGCTCGAATCATCAGGCTTTTCGGTTGTTGGGTCCGAGGCGATTCGAATCCCTCCCTCTCCGCCAGTTTTCTAACGAACCGTAAAGCCGCCAGTTGCATTTCTGCGTCGACAGGCGAGTGGTTCGATAACGCGAACTCCTAGACAGAAATTAAAGGCAGGCTTCTGGAGTTCTCCAAGTCGGCCGGCCATAGCGTTGCCGGCAAGCAGGCGAGTCGCATCCCTGAGGAGTAGCGCGATGGTCAACGGGTAGGCTGCCGTCTTATTTCAGGTGATAGCCGGTGCTGCGACCGCCAGCGTCATCCTTTTCCAGAATGTTCCGGTCCATCAGGTCGGTGATGTCGCGCAGCGCTGTATCCGGGGAGCATTTGGCGATATTCGCCCATTTTGAGGAAGTCAGCTTGCCGTCGAAACCGTCCAAAAGCCGGTTGATGAGATTGCGCTGACGGTCGCTGAACGTCTCTCCCTCGTGGCGTTTCCAGAAATTAGCCTTCGTCAAAACGGCGTCGAGAATTTCATGGGATGAATTTATCGCACGCCTGAGGCAGGCGAGATACCATTCAAGCCATGCGGTGATGTTCAGGTCGCTGCGCTGGCTGGCTTCGAGAATATCGTAATAGGCGTTACGCTCGCGCTGAATTTGCGCAGACATGCTGTAGAAACGCTGCGCGCTGTGTTCAGAGCGCGCGAGGATCATGTCGGCGATGGCGCGGGCAATGCGCCCGTTGCCGTCGTCGAATGGATGGATCGTCACGAACCAAAAATGCGCGAGCGCCGAGGTCAGGACCGGATCGGTGGCAGGCCCGGCGTTCAGCCACGCCAAAAACCGGGTCATTTCCGCGTTTAGCCTGTCATGAGGCGGGGCCTCGTAATGAACCTTCTCCCGTCCGTAGCCACCGGAAACTACCTGCATCGGCCCTGACGTATCGGTTCGCCAGCCGCCCACCGTAATTTTCTGCATGCCGCTGCGCCCGGTCGGGAACAGCGCCGCGTGCCAGCCGAACAGCCGATCCTGATCGAGCAGCATCTGATGGTGGCGTGTGGCGTCCAGCATCACTTCAACGATGCCCTCGACGTTGTGATCCACCTGCGGGAGGGCCGCGATCTCGATGCCCATGCGCCGCGCGATCGAGGAGCGAACCTGCTGGGCATCCAGCGTCTGCCCTTCAATCTCGCTCGTCTTGATAACGTCCTGCGTGAGCGTGGCCAAGGTCGCTTCCTCGCGCAGCTCGAAGCCCAAACCTTCCATCTTGCCGAGCAGGCGACCCTGCGTATGCCTCGCATCACTCAGCAGCGTAGTGATGGCGGCATGATCCCAAGTGAAGTTCGGCCAGTTCTTTCGTTCGTGGATACACATCTAATCTCTGCAGTTTATGTGGGGAAAATACCATGTATTCTCCGCACAGGAAAGGGCATTCTCCGCTTTTCATGCGGAGAATAAAGACCTTATTCTCCGCATAAACTACGGGCACATCCGATGTCCGCGCTTAACAATGGGTCAATCGGATGGGAGGAAGACGTCGCCGACGAGTGCGCCAGATTGTCGATCTTCGATGGGCAACCGGGTATCAAGATGTCCGTGGCCGAAGTGGCGCGAATCCGTGAGAAGGCACCATCAAAACCTTACCACCCGCCCCAATGATTTTCGTCTGCAGGCGGCGAGATCGCGTCGGATTTCGGCGAGATTCTCCCTCTCAAAATCACCTATTAGCGCCACTTTGGTTCGCGTTGAAATCGCAGCTCCTCCGCCATTATTCTAACGAACCGTAAAGCCGCCAGTTGCATTTCTGCGTCGACAGGCGAGTGGTTCGATAACGCGAACTCCTAGACAGAAATTAAAACAGAGTTCATGGCATTTGACAAAACAACCAAGATATGGACATATTGTCCTGAACGTGAGGTTGATTAAACGAAGCACCTTGCACCACTACTCATCCAGGTTCCCGAAGGCCGACCGGGCCTTGAACGACTGGGCTCGGCTGGTGATCTCCGGCAGATGGCAAAGGCTCGTCGAAACTCGCCGCATGTTTCCTCACGCCGATCGAGTGAAAGTGAAAAGTGGGAGGACGGTCACCATCTTCAATATGTGCGGTCACGATTTCCGCCTTATCACCGCCATCCACTACGACCGACAGAAAGTCTTTGTCCTCAATTTTCTCACTCACGCCGAATACAGCCGCGACAATTGGAAAAACCGCCTATGAAAACCGCCCCCCAGACCTCTGCGTCTTACGCGAAGATTCCCAAGACCTATGCAGGGTTGATGGCGCTGCACTTGCTTCGACCCCTGCGGGATCAGGTTGATGCGGACAACGCCGCCGAGATGATTGACCTGCTCGCCGGACACACGCTGAACACCGAGCAAACCGATTACCTCGACCTCCTGAGCGATCTCTACGAAAAATGGGATAGCACGCAGTTTCCCATCAGCCGGGCAACGGGATCGGAACTACTGCGTCTCGTGCTAGCGGAACGTAACGAAGGAGCTGCGAACCTCGCGAAACTTCTCGGGATTGATGTGTCGCTCGCCTATCGGCTCCTGCGCGGTGAACGGCAATTGACCGCAACACAGATTCGAAAAGTCGCCGACACCTACGGTATGGATCCGGTAGCACTTCTGCCGTGAGCGGCGCGGGGGCCTGAGGTGGTTATTAGCGCCACTTTGGTTCGCGTTGAAATCGCGTCTCCCTATCCGCCATCTTTCCCCTCTGAGGGGCAAAATCACGAAGCTAGGTTGCCAGGTTGACGCGGCCACCTAAGCATGCCCAACCAATCCTTCAGCGTCCGCCGGTTCAAAAATCGGAACGGCGTTTTCTCATGGCGAGTCCACGGTCACCTCAACGGCGTCCGCATCCGCCGCAACTTCAAGACCCAAGAAGAGGCCGCGGCGGAAAAGGCCGGCCTCGAAATCAGGCCCTCCATCTCGCCTCAAACCTGCGGGCGATCACCACCTGCCTGACGGAAGATCAGGTTCGCGAGGCCGAGGCTGTCTTGCGCCAAACTGCCGAGCACGGGCGGTCGCTTTCATCGAGCGTCAATTTCACACTGGCGAACGAGCGCGAAGCCACCTGCCGCAAGCCACTCAACGAGGCCATCGCAGACTACATCGCGCTCAAAGAGCATGAACTTGAGCAGGACCTGATTTCCGAGCCGTACCTCGTGCGGCTGCGCCGCGAGATGAACCGGCTGCCCAAGCGCTGTCCGGCCGTCACGGTGTCGGATCTCACGCCCGCTCGGCTCGTGGCGTATTTCGAATTCGGCCGCGCTTCGCGCAAGACCTACAATAACCGCCGCGGCGTGATTTCGGGGTTTCTCAAATTCGCCCAGCAGCGCGACTGGATTGCCGAGAATCCGCTGACCAAGATTCCAGCGCATCGCATTCGTCGCCGCCGGGGCGGTGCGCAAACGCTCACCGCGACCCAAGCGCAGGAACTGATGGAGTTCGTCGAAACGAACCATCCGACGGCGGTGCCATTCTTCGCGCTGTGCCTCTTCGCCGGGATCCGGCCGTGCCTGCGCACCGGTGAAATCACCCGCCTCAAACCCGGACACGTCCGGTTGATGGAGGGCCTCATTCGGATCGACGGCGAGGTCTCGAAGATCCGCGAGCCGCGCACGGTCACAATCCAGCCGAACCTGGCGGCATGGTTGCGCGCCTGCCCTTTGGAGACGAACCGGATCATTCCCGCCAACCTCCAGCACCTCCGCGAAAAGGCCGTTGAGAAGTTCGACCTGACTCACGACGTGATGCGGCATACGACGATCTCTATGTTTGTCGCGAAGTTTCGCTCCATCGGCGAAGCCGCCCTGCAGGCCGGCAATTCCGAGAGCATCATCCGCAAGCACTACCTCGACTTGAAGGATCCCGCCGAGGCAGAGCTGTTCTTCGGAATCCTGCCCGAGCGAAAACCCACACCAGTCCCAGTTGACGAGGGCGTCGAAAGTACAGCGCCCGTGCCATTTCGGATTCTGGGAAAGGCGGAGCGGATGGCGAGTTGACGCGTGTTATCAGGTGCATGGAAACACCGACTTCTTCCCAAACTTTCTCCTCCACACTCACCGACATCAACGGCCTCCGGCACTGCGGGATTTTCCCCGCCGGCCGCGAACCGTCGATCCG
>CAMDOF010000282.1 GCA_945903465.1 Opitutus sp. GAS368 | reverse complement strand
CGTCAATGGCATCGGCCAACGTGGCAATTTCCTCTTGCGAGCAGGCCCATGCGGCCGCATCCGGCCTACCATCGAAGACGGACAAGGCCGCCAAATCTGTTACGCCTCTTACCGGAGAAGCCCGATCCCGGCGCAGCACATCGGTCGCGACGTGGCGCGCGATCTGGAAAAGAAACCCTTTCGCCGATCGAATCGACTGGGGGGCCCACGCCTTCCAAACGCGGAGGTAGGATTCCTGCGCGACATCGTCCACATCGCGAATCGCGGGAAACGAGCCGCGCAGGTAGGCCTTGAGCTGCAAATCGTGCGCGTGGACTTCCTCCATGAACCAGCGCGCCTGGGTCCAGTCACTGCTAGGAAACTGGATTTTCAGGGGGATCGGATCCGGGAGGGGTTTATTGGTAGGAAACTCGATTTTCAGGGGATCGGATCCGGGAGGGGTTTATCTGTTCCTTGCGGGTGAGTCGCAGACGCCCAGTGGCGCGAAGAGCCGGTTAACGAAGATATCCCGACGGAAACTCAGCAACTCGTCCGATGCCGGCGCCGCGCCGACGAATGTTCGGAGGTCAGTCGTGTCAGTCACTATGCGAAGAGACACCCCTCAGGCCGCTCGCTGTCAAGCAGCGAGTTTTCATTCGGCGCAATCTGGCGCGTCTGCCTGTGCGTCGCACGCAGACAGGTCGGGCTGCACGCCATCGTCGGTGGTGAAGGCCTGCCCGCCGCTCGCGCCCCAGAACACCGGTTCGCCATCGCTGGAGTCGGGCTGGGAATAGTAACACATCTCAAGTCGCGAAGTTGAAGTGCTCGATGGCATCCGCCGGGGTCTCTCGAATCGCGACATCGCGGTATTGCTCTCGATCAGCGAGCACACGGTTAAGACCCACGTGAAGGCCATCCTGCAGAAGCTGGAATCGGCGGATCGCGCCGAAGCGGTCGCCCGCGGTTTCCAGCAGGGGCTTCTGCGCGTGGATGGGTCGTAGTTTCGGCGACTGGGCTTTGTCCGATCGGGGTAGCTCGTTCGGGCGATAGCGTCCCAGCCGCGATTCGCGTAGAATCGGCTGCTTTCACATCCACGGTGCGCTCACGCGTGCCGTTTCCCTACCCGCACAACCCACACCCTCTGCTGCTCGACGCGTTCGCCGTCCTTTCCATCCAAACCTACTCTCTATGAAGAAAAAAATGCACCGTTCCTCCGCGACTGCTCTGGTCGCGTCGCTCGCGATCCTCGCGAGCGCTGCCTGGGCTCAGCAGGCTCCGGCCGCCGCCTCGTCTCCTGCTGCCTCCGCGAAAAAGGCCCCCGCCACTCCGACGACCGCTCAGGTCGCCACCGGAGCAACCGAGGGCGATCAGGTCCTGGTCCTTTCTCCATTCGAGGTCGCCGCCCATGCCGACGCCGGCTACGGCGCCAGCACCACCCTCGCGGGCAATCGCCTCAACACCGATCTGCGCGACATCGGCAATGCGGTGACCGTCATCACGAGCCAGTTCATGAAGGACATCGGGGCGACCAGCAACGAGACGCTCCTGCAATACACCGTCGGCACCGAAGTGGGTAATATTCAGGGCAACTTCGCCGGCGTCGGCGACTCCGCCTCGCTCAACGAGTCCGGCCGCTTCGCCAATCCCAACCAGAACACCCGCGTCCGCGGTCTCACCTCGGCCGACAACACCCGCGACTTCTTCCTCACCGACATTCCGTGGGACGGCTACGCGGTCGACCGCGTCGAACTCCAGCGTGGCGCCAACTCCATTCTCTTCGGCCAGGGCAGCCCCGCCGGTATCATAAATATCGGTACGAAGCAGGCGACGTTCAAGAACACGAACGAGACCGATATCCGCGTCGGCAGCTTCGGCACCTTCCGCACCTCGCTCGATCTGAACCGCGTGCTCTTGAAGAACCAGCTCTCCTTCCGCGTCCTCGGTCTCTATAACGACGAAAAATTCCAACAAGACCCGGCCTACAATCTCGACAAGCGTCTTTTCGGCGCGATGCGCTACGAGCCGGCCTTCCTGAAAAAAGGTTCCGCCCGCACGATCCTCAAGGGCAACATCGAATTCGGTGCGATCACCAGCAACCGCCCGCGCACGCTCCCGCCGATCGACCGCATCACGCCGTGGTTCGCCACCGGCACGTATCAGGGCCGCAATCTCGACGGCTCCGCCCGGACGTTCACCAACCTGAACCGCGAGACGTTCAACCCCTATCAAATGCAGGACGACTTCACCGGTCGCCCCAACACCGGCCAGCAACGCCCCAGCATCAACGGCGGTCCCGACGCCGGTAAGCCCAACCCCTCCTACAATCCGTGGGTCGGCAACTTTGCCCAGGCCTTCGGCGGTCCGCTCGCGTATTTTTCCGGCAACGGCGCACCGACATTCATGGTGTCCGAGGCGCGCACGACCCGTGGCATCGGCGCCAATGGCACCATCGACGGCAACATCACCGGTCTCACTTTTAATCGGCAGGGTGGCATCGCCACCCAGGCGGCCTACGCCCGCGCGGCCCGCCTGCCGTTCGCGGAATTCGGGGTCTACAAAAACAACAATCTCACCGACAGCTCTGTCTTCGATTTCTACAACAACCTGATCGATGGCGACAACAAGCGCGAGTGGCAGAATTTCCGCGCGGCCAATGTCAGTCTCGCGCAGACCTTCCTAAAGGATAAGATCGGCTTCGAAGCGACCTACAACAAGGAGTTCTACAAGAACGGTCAGCTCGCCCTCCTCACCGGCGACAACCAGGCGATTTACGTCGACCTCAACAGCGTTTACTCCGACGGCACCAACGCCGGCCTCAACGGCAAACCCTTTCAAGACGGCACGCCCAATCCCAATGTCGGCCGCGCGTTTATCAGCAACAGTTGGCAGGGCGGTAACAACTCCGCCAAGACGGACCGCGAGTCCGGCCGTGTCACGGTTTTTGGCACCCACGACTTCGACCGCGAAGGTTCGACGCGCAACTGGCTCACGCGTCTCGCCGGTCGCCACACCCTCACCGGTCTCTACAGTCAGGATCGCACGAAGCGCGACAGCCGCCAATGGCAGCGGGCCGCGATTCTCGACCCGGCCTTCCGCACCCTCATCGGCGCGCCGGCCGCGACCAAGTTTACCGACAATTTGCTGGCGGTAAATCCGGTCATCTACCTCGGGCCCTCGCTGGCCAACCGCACGTCGGCGACCGGTCTGGCCCTTCCGCGCGCGACCGAGACGGCGACGGTTTCGACGGCCAACATCCGCATCTTCGACTCGACGTGGGCCGCGCGGCCCGGCGTCGAGCCGGCCGCCGCGTGGGACAATCCCTACTTTGTCGCCGGCGACACTCGCCGTACTTCCATCCAAGCCGAGAATCCCGCCAACTACGTCGGCTGGCGCAATGCCAGCTTCACGGTCACCGACTCCGAAAACGGGAACCGCGATGCCCTCACCACCAACGCCGCCCTCACCCGTTCGCGCGTGTTTTCGCGGGTGGCAGTCTGGCAGGGTCATTTCTGGGACAACGCGGTCGTGGGCACCTACGGCATTCGGCGCGACGTGGCGAAGGCGTGGGCGTTTTCGCGCACGTCGAACGCCAGTCCCGGCTTCGGTCAGGTCGATCTCGGCTCCACGTTTCGCCTGCCCGATCTCCCGCAGAATCGCCTGGAAGTAACCTCGAAGAGCTGGAGCGCCGTTGCCCATCTCAATCGCTTCATCAAGGGTGAACGCCTCCCGGTAAATGTCAGTGTGTTCTACAGCAAATCGGAGAACTTCCAGCCGGCCGCCAACCGTGTCGACGTCTACGGCGAGGCCATTTCCGCGCCGCAAGGCCGCACGACCGACAAGGGCGTGCTGGTCGAGACCAAAGACGGTCGCTTCTCCGTCCGCGTGAACCGCTACGAGACGGTCGCGCGCAACGCCGGCAGCAGCGGCCTCGGCGGCGGCTTCTTCCTCGGCACCTCGCAGGCCTACGGCGGCAACTGGGCCAACGTCTTCGAATACGACCTTGGCGGCTTCACGCTTCCGACGCAAAACCAGGGCGATCGCGGACGATTCACCTACAGCCCCGGCCCGGGGGAGAACCAGGATCAGGCTGATGCCCGCGAACGCGCCGCCGTCGGCGCGTGGCGTGCGTGGCAGAAGAAGCTCGATCCCCGCTTCTACAAAGCGTGGGGTCTCGCCTTCGATCCGGCGGCCTCTCCGAGCACCCAGCTCCGCGACTTTGCGGCGAGCACGCCCAACGGCTTTACCCTCACCGAGGACAGTCTCTCCAAGGGCTACGAGATCGAGGTCAATGCCCAGGCCACCCGCAACTGGCGCTTCAGCGCCAACGCCGCCAAGACCGACGCCCGGCGCGCCAACATCGGCGGAGCCGCGCTCGCCGACTTCGTCGCCAAATATGAAGACGCGCTCAAGAACACCGCCGCCGGCGATCTTCGGATTTGGTGGGGTGGGGCTGGTAACGATACGGCGCTCTCCCTGTGGAACTCGAACGTTGGTTCCGAGTTTACCTCCCGCAAGCTCCAGGAAGGCACGAACGTCCCCGAGCTCCGCGAGTGGCGCTTCAACGCGATCACCAACTACGACATTTCCGAAGGCCGCTTCAAAGGCGTGAGTATCGGTGGCGGTCTGCGCTGGCAGGACACCGTAGTGATCGGCTACAAGCCCATCCCCGGCAAGACGGCGTCGGACGTGAGCTTCGACATCGCGAATCCTTACCGCGGTCCGACGGAAACGAACCTCGACCTCTGGCTCGGCTACGGTCGCAAGAATGTCTTCCGCGGCATCGACTGGCGCGTGCAGCTCAACGTCCGCAACGTCGCGCAACACGACAGTCTCATTCCGGTCACGACGCAGCCGAACGGAGTTGCCGCCGGCTTCCGCATTGCGCCGGTGGAAACGTGGAGCGTGTCGAACGTCTTCAAGTTCTAAGCCTACTCTTGGGTTTCACCGCCGCTCGAGCCCGGTCGGCGGCGGGCCTTTGTCAAACCAAGCCCCCGGTTCACCCTGGGGGCTTGGGCGGGGAAAGATGCATCATTCAGCCTGCTCGATCCCCCTCCACCCTACTTCGTTTTCCCATGAACCATCCCGCATTCCTCACCCGGTCGACCCGTCATGGGCTCGGCCTTTCCGCCGCAGCTCTGCTGCTCGCCGGCGTTGTTTGCCCCGCCACCGCCCAGACCGCTCCCGCCGCCAAGCCGGCGACAGAGGCGGCGATCGTCCTCACGCCCTTCGCGGTCTCGGCCTCACAGGACAAAGGCTACCGCGCCTCCAACTCGGTCTCCGGCTCGCGCATCGATACACCGATCAAGGACCTGCCTTTTGCGTTGCAGGCCTTCACGTCCGATTTCATCGCCGATATCAACCCGCGCGAATTGTATGATGTCGTGAAGTTTTCACCGGGAGTCACTTTCCGCGGCGAAGACTTCGCCGGGGGCAACACCCGGTTGTCGATTCGAGGCTTCGACACCAACTCGAATCCCCTCCGCAACGGGTTTTCGGGCCCGCCCATCGTCGACTCGGCCAATATTTCCCGCATCGAAGTGGTCAAAGGCCCGGCTTCGTTCCTTTACGGGCAGTTGGCTCCCGGCGGTTTGGTAAACATTATCACCAAGCGTCCGCTCGCGCGCCAACAAACCACCCTGCGGCAGGAAATCGGCACCGACGACTACCTGCGCTCGCAGGTCGACACCACCGGACCGGTGGCGAATTCCAATGTTTTCTACCGCCTGGCCGGTTCCTGGCAGAACGATATCCAATCTTACAAACCGTATGAGGCCAAACAGTGGGCGCTCGCCCCATCGGCGCTCTGGCAGGTGACGCGCAACGCCAGTATCTCGGTGGACTTCGAGCATTTCGTGAAAAACGAAAACGCTCCGCTCATGATGATCCCCAACATCGGTTTCCCGAACCCCCCGGGTTACGCCTATCCCACTTTCCTCGGGGTGGCCTTTCCCGTGCCGCGCGACTGGAACTACGCCGACCACGCGGACTTTCGCGACACCGTCATCGACAATCTGGTGATCAACTCCGAGTTCAAAATCGATGAGCATTGGAATGCGCGCGCGGCCTACGCCTTTCTTTTTCGCGACATCGATTTTTTTGCCCACGGCAACTTCAGCACGGGTAACACCGCCACCACGAATGCCGGCGAT
>CAMDOF010000281.1 GCA_945903465.1 Opitutus sp. GAS368 | reverse complement strand
CGGGCGGGGGAAAAAGAAGTTTATGTGGAAATTTTCAAGAGCTGGCTCCATTAGGCTGAGACTTGAGTAAAATAAAGTTAACGACCCCTGCGCCTACCCGCGCGACCGTGCATGACGTGGCGAAAGTTGCGGGGGTGGCGGTTGGATCCGTTTCGCGGGCCTTGAATCAGCATCCGGATGTGACGTCCGCCATGAGGGAGCGCATTCTCGCGGCGGTAAAAAGTCTGAACTACCAGCGACTGCGCAAACGGAGTGCGCGCCGCGGGGTCATTCGCGGTGGGTCCCAGGCGGTCACGATTGGCTTAGTGTGTTTCGGGATGGAAGATGCTTTGGTGGAGCTTCCGGTGGTAAGTGCGGCCCTGCACGGGATTGAGACCGCGATCAGTGCGGAGGGCGGTACGTTGATGTTTGCGAGCATTCCGAGAGGGGATCGGGTTCCCTCCTTTCTGCTGGAGAATCGAGTCGCCGGATTGATCGTGAAAGGTCCTAACCAAGGTGAGTTGCCCGCGACGGCGGACCACGACCTTTTACGTCACATTTATCGAGTGCCGCACGTGTGGCTGATGGGGCGGTTGCGCACGGCGCACGGCGATCATTGTAATTTTGATGCGGATGCGGCGGGGCGGATTGCGGCTGAGCACCTTCGGGCGAAGGGGCACACGCGGGTCGCTTTTCTCAATCCCAAGCCGGGGCACGCGCAGTTTGAAACGGTAAAGCTGGGTTTCGTTGAGCGTACCCGAGCGCTCGGGAGCACCGTGGAGGTGCTGGAGTTGCCGGCGATCTCGCCGCTGACGTGGCCGCTGCCGAGTCGAACCTCGCAGGAGAATGTGGACCAACTCGCGCACCTCTGGTGGGCGCAACCGAAAGCCCAGCGGGCAACGGCGATCGCGGTGGGTGCGGACACGACCGCGGTGCAGATCTATTCCGCGCTCAGCCGGCTTGGATTGCAGGTGGGGCGAGATGTCGGGCTCGTTTCTTGTAACGATGAAAAGTCCTTGATCATGGGATTGAATCCCCCTTTGACGACGGTGAATGTGTGCGCCGAGGCGGTCGGTCGCAACGCGGTGGCGCGGCTGCTTTGGCGCATCCGGCAACCTGCCGATGAGATCGCGGTTGAAGTGTTAATCCAGCCGGTTTTGACGGAAAGAGGATCGGTGCCGACGCGCCCGTAGACGATGGGCGACCAGCGAGTGCGCGTGGGGCGGGCGAGTCATTTGGGGCGATGGGATTCCGGTGGTGCGGTCCGAGGCCAGCCTCGGCGGGACGGTCGAGCGGCGGAATGCGGGCGCGGCGGGTGACTTTGAAGCGGGCGCGGTGGGCGACTTTGAAGCGGGCGCCGCGGGTAACTTTGAATTGGGCGCCGCGGGTGAGACGTCGAACGTCCGCTGGGCAGGAAGCGGCCGGAGCCCGCAGACGGCCAATACGCGTGCTTGGCGAGCGACCACCAGGGGAGTTGAGGGACGCTCAGGCGATACCCCGCGGAGAGGGGGTGCCGCGTGAAGTGATTTTGGAAAACCCAGAATTTAAAGGGAATGAATGATTTCGCTCCCAAATTCGGGGCGATCCTATTTCGATGGAGGGATGCCCCTGCCCTCGATCCGCTCCCAGCAGCGTACGGTAGAAGTCGCTTGGTTCTCAGCCCTCTGCAACGAGGACTGCGAGTTCTTGGGTGTGCCCGCGGGGCATCTGCGTAGCAGTTTCCAGCATTGCGGTGATCTGGTCAGGCGGTCGGACGCGCTGGGTTATCAGAACATTTTATTACCCTCGGGCTGGTCGCCAGGGCAGGATGCGATGACGTTTGCGGCGGCGATGGCGGTGCAGACCAAGCAGATCAATCAACTGGTGGCGCTGCGGATGGGTGAAGTGTGGCCGCCGATGCTGGCTCGGGCGATCGCGACGGTGGATCATCTCGCGCAAGGGCGGTTAACGCTCAATATCATTTCATCGGATATGCCCGGGCTGAAGGAATCGAATGAGGAGCGTTACGCGCGGAGCAGCGAGGTGATTCAGATTCTGCAGAAATTATGGACGACGGACGGGCCGCTGGAGTGGCGCGGTCGGTTTTATAATTTTAATTTGTCGAGTTGTGAGGCGGCCCAGCCCTTCCAGCAGAATGGAGGGCCGCTGCTTTATTTCGGGGGGATTTCGCCCCTGGCCCAAGAATTGTGTGCGAAGCATTGCGACGTGTTTTTGATGTGGCCGGAGACGGAGGTGCAGTTAGCTGCCACGATGGCGGAGATGAGTGCGCGGGCAGCGGCGCATGGTCGGGTGATCGACTACGGATTGCGGATTCATGTGATTGTGCGGGAGACGGAAAGTGCGGCGCGGTCTGCGGCCGAGCGGTTGATTTCGAAGCTGGATCTGGCCAAGGGCCGCGAAATCAAGGCGCGTTCGCTGGACGCCCAGAGTGCGGGGGTGCTGCGGCAAGACGCGCTGCGCGCGAAGGCGGGCGCGGATCTCTTCATTGAGGAGCGTATTTGGTCGGGTATTGGTCTGGCGCGCAGTGGTTGCGGGAGCGCGATCGTGGGCGATCCCGACCAAGTGTTGGCGAAGCTGAATCGATACATTGATATGGGGATGCGCGCCTTTATCTTTAGCGGTTATCCTCACTTGGAGGAGTGCGACCTCTTTGCCCGCTACGTGCTACCCCGCCTGCCGACGGGGCGGTTAAATGAGCAACAGGGCCGGCGGCTGGCGAATCCGGTGACGCCGTTGACCACGGCCGAGCGGAGATAAACCGGATGCACCCGTATTCAAGGATCGGATGCGAAAGGCGGCGAGGTTGGTGCGCTCCGCGGATGAGAATGGCGTGGGCCGGTGAGCTTGGCCGGAGCGCGCACAAAAGGCGTCATTTAAAAATTAAGTCTCAATAAAATATGGCAACTTCTCCGGTTCGTTTTGGCCTGGTAGGTTTTGGGGCGTGGGGGCAGCACCATGCGCAATCGATTGCGGATGATCCGGGCGCCGAGCTCGTCGCCATCACCGCGCCTTCCGCGGCCTCGCGGGCGGAGGCGGCACGGCTGCATCCGCGGGCGCGGATATTTGCGGACCACCGGGCAATGCTCGCGGGAGCCACGCTGGATCTCGTGGATGTGGTGACGCCGAGCCACACTCATCTGGAGATAGCCCGGGATGCGCTGCACGCGGGGTGCCATTTATTGCTGGAAAAGCCCATGGCATTACGGGTGGAGGATTGTCGCGAGATTATCGCCTTGGCGGCGCAGCGGGGGCGACAGCTCGCCGTCGGTCACGAGTTGCGGTTATCGGCGCAGTGGGGCGAGATCAAGCGGGTGATTGACCGTGGCGTCATTGGGGAGCCGCAGTACGTTTTGGTGGAGCTTTCGCGCAAGCCCTATCGGCTGGGCGCTTCGGGGTGGCGGTACGATCAGAAACGGGTGGGCAGCTGGGTGCTGGAGGAACCGATTCATTTTTTTGATCTGGCGCGCTGGTACCTGTCCGGGGCGGGTGATCCGGTCGAACTGTACGCCTACGGTAAATCGCGCGACCCGCAAAGGCCGGAGCTCTACGATCATTTCAGTGCGATGTTTCGCTACGGGAATGGCGCCTACGCGGTCGTTTCGCAGACGTTGGCGGCCTTTGAGCATCACCAGACGGTGAAGGTCGCCGGGACCAAAGGAGCGGTGTGGGCGGGTTGGAGTGGGGCGGCGGATCGGACGCTGCAGCCGACTTTTTTTCTGAAAGTGTTTGCTGATGAGAAATTGGAAGACGTGCGCTTTGTGCAGCAGAGCGGAGAAGTCTTTGAGCTGAGAGCGCAGATTGCCCGCTGCGTGCAGATGGTCCGAGGTGAGGCGCGGCCGGCCGCCGATGGCCGTGATGGCCTGTGGTCGGCGGGACTGTGTTTATTAGCGGAGGAATCGATTCGTCAGGGCCGGCCGCTGCCGGTCGGGGAGATGCTCGCATGAGCGCGACGGCGCCGGTGCCGACGCGTTGGTACGAAGGGGTGACGCGGTATCAATGGCTGGTATTGGTGGTGGCCTCGTTGGGATGGGTTTTCGACGCGTTTGAGGGCCAGCTCTACAACATCACGAGGGGAGATATGTTGCCGGATCTTTTGCGGGTGGCGCATCCGGGGCTGAGTGCGGAGGAGATCGGGGTCTTGGCCCGGGTTTGGGGAGAGCGCTTGCTGGGGGTTTTTCTAATCGGCGGAACTTTGGGCGGTTGGATATTCAGCTCGCTGGCGGATCGCTGGGGACGGAAGCCGGTGATGGCGCTGACGATTCTTTTTTACAGCGTATTTTCTGGTCTGACGGCCTTTGCGAGTGATCTCTGGCAGGTCGGCGCGTTACGCTTTTTGGTCGCGATGGGGGTGGGCGGAGAGTGGGCGGTAGGTGCGGCGCTGGTGGCGGAAGTTTTTCCGAAGCATGCGCGGGAGCGGGCGGGTGGGATTTTCCACGCGGCCAGTGTGGGCGGGATTTGGCTGGCGGCGGTGGCGGGCCTCGTCGTCGGGACGCAGTGGCGCTATGCTTATATGGTGGGGATTGTGCCGGCCCTGCTGGTGTTATGGGTCCGGGTGAGTATCCGAGAACCGGATTCATGGCAGGAAGCGCGTCGCACCAAGGGAGACCGCTTGGGCAGTTATCGCGAGTTACTGGGGGATCCGCGGTGGCGGGCGCGGGCGGTGGGCGGGGCGATGCTGGCAATGGTGGGGCTGGCGACCTTCTGGGGCGTCGCGGTGGCCGGGCAGAATCTGGCGGAAGACCTGCTGCGCGCGCTGGGCGCTCCGCCGGCCGAGATTTCGAGCCGCGCGAAAATTGCTTTTGGATTTATTCAGACGACCGGGGGGTTCCTTGGGCAGTTGGCGATGGGGCCGCTCAGTGTGCGCTTTGGGCGGCGGGCGACATTTGCGTGGATGCACGTCGCGGCATTTGTGATGACCCTGGTGGTCTGCTGGGTGCCCGGATATTTCGGTAGCTATGGGTTACTGCTGGCCCTGCTCCCGATCTTCGGTTTTTTTGCTCAAGGCATCCATGCGGGTTACGCCGTCTATTTTCCGGAGTTGTTTCCGACTCATCTCCGCGCGACCGGGGCAGGATTTTGTTTTAACACAGGGCGGATTCTGGCGGCGCCGGTTTTGATTTGGGTCTCCGCTTGGATGAAGAGCGCGCTGGCTTTGCCGGTAGCAATTTCTCTGCTGGGGACCCTCTTTCTACTCGGGTTGTTGGTACTGATCTTCCTCCCCGAGACCAAGGGCCAAGACATGCCGGCGTGAAGTGCAGTCCAACGGCCCTGGCTATCTGGGGCTTTCTGCACTCGTGAGCGCGGGTGGCCCGTGGTGAACAGTCCACGCGCCGGTGCCCGCCGGCCGCCCCTGTAAATCAACGTCGGCATCTTTCACACGGCTGGTCGCCGGCGGCGTCGAGCCGGAGCGAGGCGGGTGCGGGAAATGTTTCCGCGGGCTGCTCCGCTCCGGTCACAGGGTTGCGGAGATTTTCACTCGAAGATGGGTGCGCCGAAGCCATGCGAATAATGTTCTGCGTCGGGCTATTTCCTAAAACGGATGCCGTTTTTTTCTCAATGATGGCGGCCGTGATCCCATAATCTCCGGGCCAAGCGTGGTGCAAAATAGATTCATGCTTTCTCGACCTCTGCGTGGTGTCCCGTCTCTGCGGTGCAACTTTCAGTTCAGGCGCCCCTGCCTTTGACACCGCCGAGACACGGCAAAAACGCCGAGCATACCCAAGGCCGTTTGGCAAAAAAATTTGGGGTAGAAAATTCCGGTCAGAGGTTGCAGAATTTTTCTGACCCCATCTTTCTGCCAAAAAGATTGGCGGTTTAAGCCCAAGCCCCAACCAGGCCGGAGGATGGGGGCATTATTCCTCTGTCCCCATTCCTCTGTCATACCGCGCGCTCCTCCCATTTATCATGATAACGGCTCAGGTCGATTCCCGGCAATCACGAGCACCGATCACCTTTGGCGCGTTGTCCAAAGGGGTCCGCACATAGTGGTCCGCACAGTCCCCTGTGCGGCTCCGATTCAGGAGACGCCCCTTCCTGTTCTGCGTCGGGCTATTTCCTGAAAACGGATGCCGTTTTTTTCTCAATGATGGCGGCCGTGATCCCATAATCTCCGGGCCAAGCGTGGTGCAAAATAGATTCATGCTTTCTCGACCTCTGCGTGGTGTC
>CAMDOF010000280.1 GCA_945903465.1 Opitutus sp. GAS368 | reverse complement strand
AAACTCGACCTCTTCTCCGGCCAGACCGTGATCAATGCCAATGACAACTGGGGCGGTGGTGGCACGCTCGCCACGGCATTTGCGAGCGTCGGGGCGTTTGCGCTTGGCAACGCGAGCAAGGATGCCGCGATCCTCGTCACGCTGACGCCCGGCAGCTACACCGCGCAGGTGAGCGGCGTGAGCGGGAGCGGCGGCCTGACGCTCGTGGAAGTTTACGAGGTGCCGTAGGGCGGGAGCGCGGGCGGCCTGAGCGCTTCGGCGTGAGATCGAGGCGGACGGTCCCGCCCGCGCTCCCACTTCAATCCGCTGGCAGCAGCATCCCCAGCGAGCGCCGCACGGCCGCACGATCAGGCCCCGCGAGCGCGCCCGACTTTCGCATAACAAAACGCTCGTCGAGGGTGAAGAGCTTCATGCGCACCACCGAGGGATGGGTGAGCCCGGCCGCAGCGAGGTTGCGCAGCTGCACATCGAGCGGCCACCCACGGTTTTCGTAGCTCGTGATCATCGCCAGCACGAGGTGCGCGGCGCGGTCGTTGAAGCCCTGCGCGGAGAGCACGAGCGCGGGCCGCCGCTTGGTCGCCGCGCTGTCCGTGAACGGAAACGGAACGACGACAACCTCGAAGGCCTTAAAGGTCACGGTAGGCGCGCTCGTCGTTGGCCGAATGCCACTCGTCGCTCAGCGTTTCGACCACGGCTTTGGCGAACACGTGGTCGGCGGGCCGAGCTTTCTGGAGGAAGATGTGGCCGTCGCGGAACTTAAACGCGACGGAGTCGCCCGGTTTGAGTCGAAGTTTCTCGCGCACACGCCCGGGGATGGTCGCCTGGCTTTTGCTCGTGAGTTTGCTGACGGAGAGGGTCTGCATGGCGGGTAAGAGCGGTATTACACACCGCACTGGGGTCAAGCGCGCTGTAGAATCAATCCAGCGTCTGCCGGTAGCGTTTTACGTCGAAGGCCATCGCGACGACGAGGAAGGCGAGGAGCGGCCAGATGAGAACATCCGGACGGGGTCAGTCCGCTGATGGCCAAGGAGGATGTCCCGGCCGTCGGGGTTCGTGAGGCAGGAGCGGGTGTCGGCGACGACCCGGCGCTTCCGGCTCTTCCCCACCGGCGGGATCAGCAGCGAGACCGCTGCGGTCGCACCACCCTGCGCCTGAGCGCGCCGCCCGCCGAACGCGGCTGGGGGCGGGCAGTGCTGGAGAAAATCCTGAGCGTATATCTCCTGTTTTAAACATCGCCTTCAGCCTACCTCTAACTTCAACCAAAACCCCGTCAGCATTGACCGCGTGGGGCGGCGCCTCGGGCTACCTCGGTTGCCGCCCGCTCACCCTTTCACCAAGACCAGCCCAATGCTGCCCGTCGGTTGATTGAAAAATTCTCAACCCGATCCCTTTTCTGCCCGCACGTACAGTCCGCCGCCACCGCAAGCTTTGAGGCCGAGCTGATGGCCCCTCGGCATCCCGCACGATTGTCGTTGGGCCGCACCACCGATTCATGTCCAACTTGGCGCGGTTCGCAGCATTACCTTCGCCCGCCCAAAGCCTAATCCTCCCCATCCCATGAGTCTGTTTTTCCACCGCCAACGGCCGCTTCTCCCTCTGCTGGTTACTTGGTTCGTTACCGTCGCCGTCGCCGTGGCCGCCACGCCCAATATCGTCGTCATCCTCAGCGATGACTACGGCTACGGCAGCGCCGGTGCCTACGGCGCGGATTCCGCTCTCGTGCGCACACCCCACCTCGACCGTCTCGCGCGCGAGGGCCGGCGCTTCACGGACGCCTACACGCCGTCCTCCGTGTGCACCCCCACCCGCTACGCGCTCCTCACCGGGCGCTATTGCTGGCGCACGTCGCTCAACCACGGCGGCGTCGCCAACACCCTCGACCCACTCCTCATCGAGACGACCCGCCCGACCATTGCTTCGCTCTTAAAAAAACATGGCTACGCCACGGGCTTCGTCGGCAAGTGGCACCTCGGCTACGGCACCGCGCCACGCGTCGACTTCACCAAAGAACTCACCCCCGGCCCACTCGAACTCGGCTTCGACTATCAGTTCGCCGTGCCGCAGAATCACAACGACAAGGCCCGCGTCTTCGTCGAGGACCACCACGTCTACGGCCTGCGCTCCGCCAAACTCACCCCATCCGAAAAATCCCTCGGCCTTGACGCGCCCGAGCGCGACGATCCGAAGACCATGGGCGACCTCACCGAGCGCGCCGTCGGTTGGCTGGCAAAACAGGCCGGCCAACCCGCGCCGTTCTTCCTCTATTTCGCACCCGTCGCGGTGCACGAGTTGGTCACGCCCTCCGCCGAAACCCAAGGCACGAGCCAGGCCGGCCCCTACGGCGATTTCATCCACGACCTCGACCGCAGCGTTGGCCGGATCCTCGCCACCCTCGAAAAACAAAACGCCCTGGATAACACCCTGATCATTTTCACGTCCGACAACGGCGGGGTGATTTCCGGCGGCCAAACCGGCGCGAGCAGAATCGCGATCGATGCCGGCTTAAAAATCAACGGCTCCCTGCGCGGCGGTAAACACGATATCTGGGAAGGCGGCTTCAAGGTGCCGTTTCTCGCGCGCTGGCCCGGCCACGTCCCCGCCGGCTCGACGAGCCACGAGATGATCGGCGTGGTCGATATTTTTGCAACGATCGCCGCCGTCGTCGGCGAGACCAAGCTCGACCGCACCACGACCGCGCCCGATAGCGTCAACGTGCTCGCCGCCTTGCTCGGCCAGCCCTCCTCCCAGCCACTCCGCCGCGACCTGATTCTCCAGAGCGCCGGCGGCGTCTACGCGATCCGCCGTGGCCCTTGGAAGTGGATCAACGGCGTCCCACTCGCGCCCAAAGGCAAAAAAGCTCCCACCCCTACCGGTCCCAAAGGCGACCAATTTCACCCGCGCCTGATCAATCTCGCGGACGATCCCACCGAAACGAAAGACGTCTCCGCCGCGCATCCCGAGATCGTCCAGCACCTCGCCGAAACCCTCCGCCGCCAACGTACCCAAGGGTTCAGCCGCGACTAATCAAAAATCTCGCTCCGCCCGATCAGCGCGGGTGTTTCCAACGTATCCTCACAATCGTTGATTCGGTTCAGGCATTTTTTGGCCCTGCCCAGGTGTTTCCCACCTAGAAAATTGCCGGATTAAGAGTCGGAGGATTTTGTTGGTAAGAAGATTTTCCCAACCCGCGGAAAGACTTCCGATCGGGGGCGGGGGAGCACTCTCGCCCTCGGCCCACAGGCTAGGTTAAACGGCCTTGCCGTGGTGGCATGAGTGTGCCTGGGTTTCCCCTTTCACCTTGGCGTTGAGACCCCTTTACCCAACCTGCCTCCTATGAATTCAACTCGGTATCTTCTCCGCTCCGTCGCAACGCTCGGCAGCCTGTTCGGGTGGACCGCCGCCACCAGCAGCGCCCAATCGCTCTACTCGTTGCAGAAGATCCAGAGTTTTATGCAAACGGCCAACACCGGGGCCGTCGCCGATCCAAATCGGGCGTTCGGGTTTCAAGCCTCGGCGGCGACCGCGGCGACGTTGACGCTACCCAGCGGCAGTTCCCAGCCACTGACAAAGCGCTTCGCCGATGACAACGAGTTTTCTTTTGAGAAAACCTTTCCCACGAAAGCCGCCCTCGATGCCGCGTTTCCCTCCGGCACTTATCGGCTCACGGGCGCAGGCTTGCCCGGTCTCTCGCTCAATCTGCCCGCCGATGCCTATGCCAACGTTACCCCACAGGTGACTAACGGCACGTGGAATGCCGGCGGTCTCCTCGTCGTGAATCCCGCGCAGGCCACCACGATCACGATCAACACGTTTACCGGTTACGCCGCCGCCGGTGCCATGAGCCTCATGAGCATCGAGATTTTTGGCCGCAACGACAACGTCTCGCTTCGAAACCAAGCCTTGAGCGCGGCCAATCCCTTCGGCCTGCCCGTGTCCACCGCGCCCATCACCGCAATCACCATTCCCGCCGGTACCCTGACCAACGGACGGGTGTATGAGGGCTCCGTCGAGTTTACGACCATCACGACATTCGACGCGACCACGATACCCGGCAGTGGCGCGGGGGTCCTTTTCTCCAAATCGCTCCGCTTCTTCATCGCCGCTCAACCCGCCGGCGTGCTCCTACCGCCACCCGTATTCAGCACGCAACCGAGTGCGGTGGTCTCGGCTCTCGGCAGCACGGCCACTTTCAGCTTCAACCTCGTTAACGCTACCCCAACCCAGCCGCTTAACGTTGTCCAAGAATGGTATTTTAACGGCCAGGAAATCACGATCGACGGCAGCAAATATGCATTCAGTCAGAACTCCAACGGCATCACCGTCCGCAATGTCACCGCGGCGGATGTCGGTAATTATTCGGTGCGCGTCATCACCCCCGGCGGTATCATCAGCAGCAACTCGGCGGCGCTCACGCTCGCCGTTCCCACCGCGCCCGCCATCACCGCGCAACCCAGCGCCAAGAACGTCGGCAACGGCAGCACGATCGTTTTCAGTGTCGAAGCGACCGGCGCGCCGTCGCCTTTCTACCAATGGCGGAAAGACGGCGTGCCCCTCATCAACGGGGCCAACGGCGTTGCTGGCGCCACCAACGCAACTCTCATCATCACGGGCGCCAACTCCACCGCGGCCGGTAATTATTCCGTCTCGGTCGTTAACATCGCAGGTACGCTCACGAGCGCCTCCGCGGCCCTCACGGTCACCGCCACCAACGATCTCGGCCGACTCACCAATCTTTCCGTCCTCACCGATATTACGTCGTCGACGACGAGTTTCACCGTGGGAACCGTCGTGGGTGGCACTGGCACCAACGGTACTAAAGCGCTCGTCGTCCGCGCCGTTGGCCCGTCGCTCGGCGCGTTCGGCGTCCCGGGGACAATTCCCGACCCAAAGCTGGAGCTGTTTTTCGGCCAGAAGGTCGTCGCCACAAACGACAACTGGAACGGAGATCCCGCGCTCGCCGACCGGATGGCGAGCGTCGGCGCGTTTCCATTCACGGGGCCGGCCTCAAAAGACGCGGCGATCTCCCAATCGAATCTCGAACCGGGCAGCTACACCGTTGTCACCAGTGGCGTCAACGGCTCGGTCGGCACCGCGATCGCGGAAATTTACGATGCGACGAGCGCAGACGCTTTTACGCCCACAAGTTCCCGCCTCATCAATGTCTCCGTGCTTAAGTCAATTGATGCCGGCGGCAGCCTCACGCTTGGTTTCTACCTGAGTGGCGCCGTCGCGAAGACGGTCCTGATCCGCGCGATCGGGCCGGGGCTCGCCGCTGTCGGCGTCCCCAGGGGCAGCACCCTCAGCGATCCCCAGCTGACTCTTTTTAACAGCAGCTCGACCCCGATCGCAAAAAACGATGACTGGGGCGCTGACGCCCGATTGACCAGCGCGAGTTTCCAGGTGGGTGCCTTTAACATCGGCAACGCCCTGTCTAAGGACGCCATGCTCCTGATCACACTGCCGTCGGGCGGCTACACCGCTCGCGTGGTCGGCGGCGGCAATTCGAGCGGTCTGGTGATCGTCGAAGCCTACGAAGTGCCCTAAACCTCCCGCCGACCGACGCGGTCCTCCCCCTGCCTCTGGTCAGTGCGAACCACCCAATGAGTTTGGGCGGGGACCGCGAAAGCCGAAGCCTCTGCCTCAACCAATGTCTGTTGAGTTATAGAATTTGGATTCTGAGGTGGCACAGGCATCCTGCGCGTGGCTGGAATCCAAATTTCAACAGCTAAGGGTATTACCCGCTATGGGTCGTAGACTCGGGGGCAAGTGGTCCGGCGCTTCCCCCTGAGGCGGCCGTAGGCCCACAGCTTCAGCTTCGTTTTACACGGGCCGTAACCGAGATTCAGAAAAATCGTAACGGCTCAGGTCGATTCCCGGCCATCACGAGCACCGATCACCTTTGGCGCGGTGACCATAGCAGGGGTCCGACATAGTGGTCCGCACAGTCCCCTGTGCGGCTCTGAGTCAGGAGTCGCCCCTCCCTTCCGCACAGCGGACTGTGCGGACCTCTTTCGCCGACATTCCCGGCGTTCTTGCGCGCGGTGACCATAGCAAGGGTCCGACATAGTGGTCCGCACAGTCCCCTGTGCGGCTCCGAGTCAGGAGACGCCCCTTCCGCACAGGGGACTGTGCGGTCCACTTTCGCCGACATTCCCAGCGTTCTGGCGCGGTGACCAAAGGGTCCGACATAGTGGTCCGCACAGTCCCCTGGGCGGCTCTGAGTCAGGA
>CAMDOF010000279.1 GCA_945903465.1 Opitutus sp. GAS368 | reverse complement strand
TATTCGTAAACGCGGCCGAGCAGATCGACCGAGCGGTGGGTTTTTACTGCCGATCCGCCCTCGCTGGCGGCGGTGAGTTCGAGGGTGGCGATGACGTCGAT
Source organism: Opitutus sp. GAS368 (assembly GCA_945903465.1). Classification (GTDB taxonomy): domain Bacteria; phylum Verrucomicrobiota; class Verrucomicrobiia; order Opitutales; family Opitutaceae; genus ER46. Next base: position 6,163 of record CAMDOF010000279.1, on the reverse strand, counting down.
GAGTTCGCCGAGGCGCTGCTTGTCGAGGCCGGGGCGGGCGTAGTCCTTGGGGAAGACGCCTTTGAGGCGCGGGTTGTCGCGCTCGATGGCGACCATGGCGTCGTCCACGGTCTTGCCGATGGTGGGCTGCTTGGCGCTGGCCTGGAGGTGGGACCAGCGGGCATCGGCGGGCACCCAGAAGACGTTCTCTGCCTTGTATTCGTCGGGGTCTTCGGCATTGGCCCCGGCGCAGTCGCCGGTCTTGGACTTGGCACCGGCGAGGAGCTTGGCGCGGTGTTCCTCGAAGGTGTCGGAGATGTATTTGAGGAAGATGAGGCCGAGCACGACGTGCTTATACTCCGCCGCGTCCAGGTTGTTGCGCAACTTGTCGGCGGTGAGCCAGAGCTTGGCCTCGAAGCCGATGGTGGCGGTGGACCCTTGGCCAGACGGTGTGCTGTTGATTTAGTGCGGGCCATGGGGGAGAAAAGAGCTGACCAATTGCGCGAGCAGCGTCGCGCCCGGTTCCCTCCTGCGCAATGACCGTTTCCGCCGGTCGCGCAAATGCCAGGCTGCTCGGACCACGCGCTTCCGGCGGTGCCGCGACGCCGAGGGCCTGGACCGCCGCGTTTTGCTGGTTCGCCCGATCGGACTGCGGACGGAGCCATCGCACCTGCGGCCATGCGCCCCGCAACGGCGCGGCCCGCTCCCGACTTTTCCGACCCTGCGGAGCCTTGCTCGACGACTCGCGGTCACCCACGATTTTTTCCCGTCGACCTCGCCCCCAAGCAAGCCCGCATCGACTGGCGCTGATCCACCGTCCCCACTTTCCCCATGCCCCTACCCCGCTCATTTCTCCGCGTCTCGCGTTCTCTCCTTCTCGCCCTCTCCGCGATCATCTCCGTCGGCTCGGCCCAGACTGCCCCCACCGCCACCGGATCGATCACCGGCCGGGTCTTGGCCGCCGGCACGGATAGTTTCCTGGAACGGGTCCGCGTCACGGTCGAAGGCACCTCGCTCGAAACCTTCACCGATGCCGCGGGCGCCTACCGCATCGAGAGCGTCACCGAGGGCCCAGCGCGGGTGAAACGCTTCTAGACCGGCATGACACCGGTCACGACGGCCGTCACGGTGGCGCCGGCTCTCACCACCCAGCACGACGTGACGATGACGGCCGCCGGGCAACCGGAGGCGAGAGGCGGTCCGGTGAAACTCGAACAATTCGTCGTCTCGACTTCGAAAGAAATGGCGGCGTCCGCCGTCGCGATCAACGAGCAGCGCTTCGCCTCGAATCTCAAGACCGTCGTCTCCACCGACGAATTCGGCACGGTCGCCGAGGGGCACGTCGGCGAGTTCCTGAAATTTCTCCCCGGCGTCACAATGGACTACGCCGGCGGCAACGCCCGCGAGATCTCCATCAACGGCGCGCCCGCCGACAACGTCCCCGTGACGCTCGACGGCTTCAGCCTCGCCACCGCGATCAGCGGCATCGCCCGCGCCTCCGCCGTGGACATGGTTCCCATCAACGGCATTTCCCGCGTCGAGGTTTCGTTCTCACCGACGCCCGACACCTCCGGGGCTGCCCTCGCCGGCTCGGTAAACATGATTCCGCGCAGCGCGTTTGAGCGCTCCCGACCAGTCTTCAACGGCAGCGCCGACGTGATGATGTGCGACCACCGTAAAGAGCTCCAGGCCACGCCCGTCCCGCGCGAAGATCGCCGCAGCAAGGTTTACCCGTGCTTCGATTTTTCCTGGGTGGTGCCGGTGAACAAACGCTTCGGCTTCACCTTGTCGGGCGGTCGCACGCGCCAGTTCGCCGGCCAAGATTCCGTCACCAACACGTGGCGCGGCGGCGGCACCGTCACCAACGGCACCCCGTTTCCGCACACCACACCGGACCAACCCTACCTCTCCATTTTTGCCGTGCGCGGCGGTGGGAAAGAGACCACGCGCCACTCCCTTTCCGCCACGCTCGATTTCAAATTCGCACGCAACGACACCCTTTCGTCTAGGTCCAGGCTTCGCGCTTCGAGGAAGATTACCTCAGCCAGACGCTCACCTTTAATGTCGGTGGCGGGTTGCCTGGAAATTTCACGCCCTTCTCGACTCGCGGCACCACGTCCTTGGCGATCTCGTCAGCGGCAACGCCGGGCGGCTACCGCAAAAACCAGACCTACCTGCCCACGCTTCGCTGGCGGCACGACGGACCCTTTTGGAAGAGCGAGGCTGGCGTCGGCTTTTCCCGGGCCCGCTACAACGGCGGCGACCTCGAACGCGGCTACTTCGCCAACACCAGCGCGCGGCGCACGGGGGTGACCGTGGCCTTCGACGATATTTTCTACCTGTGGCCCAATCGCATCACCGTGACCAACGGTGCTCCTAGCGCGCCGCTCGATCCCTCTAGCCTCGACAACTACGCGGTGCAGACCGCCGGCAACGGCCAGCCCGAAAACAACGACCAGCAGCGCACCCTCTTCGCCAACGTGCGGCGCGGCTTCCTGTCGCGGGTGCCCGTCACCCTGAAGGCCGGCCTCGACCGCCGCGAGGGCGTGCGCGATCTCCGCGCCGACAACAACACTACCTACACGTTCGTCGGCAAAGACGGACGCCCCAGCACCACTTTGGTCGGCAGCGACGATTCAACCTCCACGAAAATCTCATCGTCCGCGCCGCGCGCTATTTTTCCCTCGGCCGGCCCGACCTGAACCCATACACCGGCGGCCTCACGCTCCCCGATCCCGACAGCGACGCGTCGAATCCGGCCAACCGCATCGTCGTCAACAACGCCGGCATCAAGGCATGGAGCGCGGAGACCACCAACGCGCGCTTCGAATATTATTTCGCGGGCGTCGGCAGATTTCCGTCGGCGGATTTCGTCGAGACATTAAAAATTTCTTCGGCGGCACGATCTTCAACGCCACCCCCGAGTTTCTCGCCCTCTACGGCGTCGATCCCGCGCTCTACGATAAATTCGATGTCACGACCCAGTATAATCCTCCCCGGCAAAGTCCGCCTCACTGGCGTCAACATCAGCTTCCAACCGCCCGCTCACCGGTCTGCCGTCGTGGGCGCGCGGCGTGCAGGTCTTCGCCCACGCCCGTGCCCAGCGCGTCACCGGCGACGCCACCGCCACCGCCAATTTCGCTGGCTCCATTCCGCGCCGCGGCAGTTGGGGCGTGAGCCTCACGCGCCCGGGCTACAACCTCCGCATCAATGGGAATTACCGCGGCCGCCAGCGTCGCGGCATCGTCGCCTCCGGCGCGAGCATCGAACCCGGCACGTACAATTGGGGCTCGAAGCGGCTCTATATCGACGTATCCGGAGAATACTCACTCACGCGCCGCCTCGCGCTCTTCACCAATCTGCGCACCCTTAACGACGCCACCGCGAACACCCAAATTTCCGGACCGAATACCCCCGCGAACGCGCAATTCCGCTCGCGCCTCGACTTCGGCTCGCTCTGGATCTTTGCCTCAAAGGCATATTTTGAGCCGCCTCTTCCCCACCTCCGGACCACAAATCCTCTCCTCTCCTCCTATGAATCCCATCCGCTCCGTTCTCTCCGTCGCCCTGGCTCTCCTTCTCTCCGTCTCGGCCACAGCCACCGCCGCTCCCGCCAAACCCATCGCCGGCACCCAGCCGAATATTCTTTTCATCCTCACGGACGATCAGGGTTACGGCGACATCTCCGCCCACGGAAACCCGATTCTGAAAACGCCCTCCCTGGATCGCCTCCGCGCCGAGGGCGTGCGTTTCACGGATTTCCACGTCAGCCCCACGTGCTCCCCGACACGCAGCGCCCTCTTCACCGGCCGTCATGAATTTAAGAACGGCATCACCCACACGATTCTCGAGCGCGAGCGCCTGACCCTCGCCGCCACCACGCTGCCGCAGGTGCTGCAGTCGGCCGGTTACACCACGGGGATTTTCGGCAAGTGGCACCTCGGCGACGAAGCGGCGTATCAGCCCAATCGCCGCGGCTTCGACGAGGTCTACATCCACGGCGGCGGCGGCATCGGCCAGATTTATCCCGGCTCCTGCGGCGATGCGCCCGGCAACACGTATTTTAATCCCACGCTGCTTCACAACGGAAAGTTCGAGAAAACCTCGGGCTACTGCACCGACCTCTTCTACGCCCAAGCCACGCAATGGATCGATGCCCAGCGCCGCGCAAAGAAACCCTTCTTCGCCTACATCCCATCGAACACCCCCCACGGCCCCTACACCGCGCGCCCCGAGGATCGGGCCCTCTACGAAGGCAAGGGCCTCGAGCCCGCGACCGAAAACTTCTTCGGTATGATCCACAATATCGACCAAAACATCGGCCGGCTCCTCGCCCAACTCGACGCGTGGGGTATCGCCCAAAACACGCTCGTCATCTTCATGAACGACAACGGCGGCACCGCCGGCGTAAATGTGTTCAATGCCGAAATGCGCGGGCAGAAGGGCTCCGCTTGGCTCGGCGGCACGCGCGCGAGTTCGTTCTGGCGCTGGCCCGGCACGCTCTCACCCGCCGACTGTGGCGTGCTCGCCGCCCACATCGATTTTTTCCCCACGATCGCCGCGATCACCGGCGCCAAAATTCCCGCCGCCGTCGCGCAGTCCCAAATCGAGGGCCGCAGCCTCGTGCCGCTGCTCCAAAATCCCGCCGCTAAATTGCCCGACCGCTACCAGTTCACCCATTTTGGCCGCTGGCCAAAACTCAGCGATCCCAACGAGGCTAAATTCAAAGTCGCCTCCGTGCGCAACACGCGCTGGGCGATGGTCAGTGAGAACGGCGGCCGCACGCCGAATTGGCAGCTCTTCGATCTCAGCGTCGACTACGGCCAAAAAAACAACGTGATCGCGCAGCACCCCGCGGTGGTGAAAGAGCTCAGCGCCGCGTTTGACCAATGGTGGTCCGAATGCCTGCCGCTGATGGTAAACGAAAAAGCGATGGGGCCCGCGATTAATCCCTTCCAGGAAATTTACTACCGCCAGTTTGGCGGCAGCCCGACGCCCGCCGACCTCGCGAAGATGGACCCCAAGGGCGCGCTGACCTTTGGCGTACCGCAAGGCGGAAAAAAGAAAAAGTAAACCGCCGACGTCCGCCACCGCGCACCGTCGTAACCGCTGAACCCCGTAGCTGACGAGGTAACGAGGCAGTCGAATGCGACCCCGCACGTTCCGCCTCCTCACGTCGGCGGCTACGTTCGACTACTGCCCCCCCCGACATGTTGGGGTAAGAAAATTCGCAGGGTAGAAATATTTCCCGGAGAAAAACCAGGCCTCATCGGCTCTGTGGTTGAGCCCACTTGGTCCTTGGTCCTTCCCCTCTCTCACCCTCCCCGCCTCCCATGCCCGCACCCACCGCCCCCGACGTTCTCCTCCTCGGCGGCGGCATCATGTCCGCGCATCTCGGCGTCATGCTCAAGCAGCTCGACCCCCGCCTCTCGATTCACGTCTACGAGGCGGCCGACGATCTCGCCCGCGAAAGCTCCGACGGTTGGAACAACGCGGGCACCGGCCACGCCGGTCTCTGCGAACTCAACTACACGCCTCCGCCCGCCACTCCCGGCGGGCCAGTCGACGTCACCCAAGCGATCGAGATCTTCGCGCGCTTCGAGCAATCGCGCCAGTTCTGGAGCTACGCCGTCGCCCACGGACTCGCCCCGCGCCCGACCGACTTCATCCGCGCCGTCCCGCATCTGAGTTTCGTTCGCGGCGCCGCGCAAATCGCCTCTCTCCGCGCACGTCACGCCGCTCTATCTGCGCATCCGTTTTTCCGCACGATGGCCTTCAGCGCCGAGCGCGACGTCATCCGCCGCTGGGCGCCGCTCCTCATCGAAGGCCGCGCCGACGAACCCATTGCCGCCACCAAAATCGACGCCGGCACCGATGTAAATTTCGGCGAGCTCTCCCGCCAACTCCTCACGTGGCTCGGCGCGCAGGAAAATTGCCGCGTCGTCACCGGCCACCGCGTCACGGATCTGCGCCGCGCCGCCAACGACTGGGAACTCACCGTGCGCGACACCGCCACCGGCGAATCACGCCCCGCCCGCGCTCGCTTCGTCTTCATCGGCGCCGGCGGCGGCACACTCCCGCTCCTCCAAGCCACTGGCCTCCCCGTCGCGCACGGTCTCGGTGCCTTCCCCATCGCCGGCCAATGGCTCGTCTGCGAAAACCCCGCCGTCGTCGCCCGCCACTT
>CAMDOF010000278.1 GCA_945903465.1 Opitutus sp. GAS368 | reverse complement strand
CGTGCGCGCTCCGGCTTGCGCGGGCGCGGCGTGCCCGGGCGCGCTCCGGCGTACGCGGGCGCGGAATGTTCGCCGCGGTCCCGACGGCTCCCTCGGCGGACCGCTCGCTCCGGAGGCTCCGAGCAAAACGCGGTGCCCGCTCAATTCCCTCTTGGCAAACCGAGTCAGCACGGCGCACTCTTTTCCCGTTCGTATTTTCCCTCCGCTGCCCTCCCCTATGCTCAGGAACCTCGGCTCTCTCTTGCCAGTGCCCCGTCTCCGGCCCGCCTTCCGCCCACCGCTAGCCCGGGGTCGCGTGTCCATGCGCGGCGCCACCCGCGAGCGCCTGCTAAGGTGCGCGCTCGCACGAGCCGCGATCGTCACCCTCACGCTGCTGGCAGCCACCAGTCGCGCCCAGGTCGATTCCGCGCCCGTCATCGATTTCGCCCGCGATATCCAACCCTTGCTGGCCAACCGCTGCTACGATTGTCACGGCGCCGAAAAACCCAAGGGCGGCTTGCGACTCAACACCCGCGCCAACGCTCTCCAAGGCGGCGAGTCCGGCTCGCCCGCACTCATCCCCGGTCACGGCGCGACGAGCCCGCTTATTCAGCGGCTCACCACCACGGATCCCGATGACGTCATGCCGCAAAAAGGCGACCGCCTCACTCCGGCCGAGATTAACCGACTCCGCCAGTGGATTGATGCCGGCGCCGTTTGGCCGGAGAACTCAACCCACTGGGCCTACGTTCCTCCCGTCCGCCCGCCCGTGCCCCCGGCGCGCCACGCGGCCGCCACGATTCGCAATCCCATCGACGCCTTTGTTTTCGCCCGACTCGAACCTGCGCACCTTTTGCCCGCCGCCCCCGCCGACAGGGCGCGGTGGCTGCGCCGCGTCTCTCTCGATCTCACCGGCCTGCCACCAACCCCGAGCGAAGCCGCGGCTTTCATCGCCGATCCCTCCCCGCAAGCCGATGAGCGCGTCGTCGACCGATTGCTCGCCACGCCTACTTACGGCGAACGCTGGGCGCGCCCTTGGCTCGATCTCGCTCGGTATGCCGACTCTCACGGTTTCCAACGCGATGACTTGCGCGACCTCTGGCCTTTTCGTGACTGGGTCGTCCGCGCCATGAACGCGGATATGCCCTTCAATCAATTCACCCTCTGGCAACTCGCGGGCGATCTCTTACCCGCCACTGATCAACCCGACGCCCTCATCGCCACAGGCTTTCACCGGGCCGCCGCCACGAATGTCGAGGCCGGCACCGATCAGGAAGAGGGCCGCATCAACCAAGTATTTGACCGCGTCAATACCACCGCCGCCGTCTGGCTCGGTAGCACTTTGGAATGCGCCCAGTGCCACAACCATAAATACGATCCCTTCACGCAAAAGGAGTACTACGAGCTCTTCGCGTACTTCAACAACACAGCGTACGAAACCGCTTTCAGCAGCCCCAAGTCGCAGGCGGCCCTCAAGTTCACCGGCCCCTTCTTCAAGGTCCCCGTGCCGGCTCACGAACCGCGCCGCGTCGCCGCCCAACTCCAGGCTCAACGCCTCGGAGAGGAAATCGCCGCCCGCTCCGCCGCACTCCGGAACGACCCCGCAACGTGGGACCAAAGCGTCACCACCCGCCTCGCCACCGCCACCGCCACGCACCCGCTGGTCATCGCTGGATTTACCTCCACTGCGCAATCCGCCTACCGCCTTCTGCCAGATAATTCGCTCCTCCTGCTCGGACCAAGTCCCGACCAAGACACGTATATTGTCACGATCGCGACCACCCTTACCGACATCACGGGCTTCAAACTCGAGACGCTCACCGATCCTTCCCTCCCGGCCACCGGCCCCGGTCGCGCCCAGGCCCCGCGACCTAACTTCATCCTGAACGGTTTCGACATCACCGCGACCACCGCCGGCCTCCCGCCCACCCCGGTCCCGCTGCTCACCGCCCACGCCTCGTTCTCGCAAGCGAAATTCTCCGTCGATAACCTGCTCCAATCGGGAACCACTGCAAAAACCGGCTGGGGCATCAGCCCCCAATTTCAACGCGAGCACTCCGCCACCTTTACCACCGCTCACCCCGTCGGCGCGAGCGCGGGCACCACGTTCACCTTTACCCTCCCGCAAAATTTCGGCGGTGGCCGCACGATCGGCCGCCTCCGGATCTCTGCCATCACCGGAACCACGACCACGGATGCCCTCCCCGCGGAAATCGCCGCCATCCTCCGCACCCCTGCGACCGGGCGGACTGCTCAACAGGTCGCGACCGTACACGCGTATCGATTAAAGCATGACAGCGTACTCAGCCGACTGAAAGCCGAGCAGAGCAAAGTCACCGCGGAGCTCAACGCCTTGCAGGGCCCGTCGACGCTCATCATGCAGGAACTGCCAGAGCCGCGTCCGGCGTTCGTCCTTAATCGAGGCAATTTTCTCGAACCGGGTGAGCGGGTCACCCCGCAGCCTCCCGCCATTCTCCGCCCACGACCAAGCGAGCCGCAGACCAACCGGCTCGATCTCGCCCGCTGGCTGATCGACCCGGAAAACCCGCTCGTGGCGCGCGTCACGGTTAATCGCTGGTGGGCGGAATTCTTCGGCCGCGGTCTGGTGACCACCCCCGAGGACTTCGGCCTCAAGGGCGATGCCCCGACCCACCCAGAACTACTCGACTGGCTCGCCGTCGAGTTTGTCGCTGGCGGCTGGAGCATGAAACGTATCCACAAACTCATCACATTATCCGCCACCTACCGGCAATCATCGCGACTCACCGCCGAGCACCTCGCTCTCGATGATCAAAACCGCTGGATCAGCCGCGGTCCGCGCTTCCGGCTGGACGCCGAGGCCATTCGGGACAACGCCCTCGCGGCAGCCGGCCTCCTCAGTTTGAAAATGGGCGGCCCACCGGTTCGCCCGATGCAGCCAGCCGGCTTGTGGGACAACAAAGTCGGCGGCGACAAAATCACCTATGAAGTCAGCGCCGGCGAAGACCGCCACCGCCGCGGGATTTACACGGTCTGGAAACGAGCTTCGCCTTATCCGAGCTTCATGAATTTTGATGCCACCGCACGGACGACGTGCACCCTCCGTCGCTCACGTTCCAACACACCCCTGCAAGCGCTTACGCTTCTTAATGATCCCGTCTATGTCGAAGCCGCCGCCGCCCTCGCCCAGCGGATCGTCACCGACCAACCCAACGCCACCGTCTCCGCCCGTCTGGACTACGCCTTCCGCCTTTGCCTCACCCGCCATCCGCAACCCGCAGAACTCGCCGCGCTCCACCAACTCTTCAATCAACAACGGGCCGCCCATGCCGACGAGCGCGTTGCCTGGCAGGCCGTGGCGACCGCCCTGCTCAACCTCGATGAGATGATCACCAAAGGCTAACCCATGCAGCTCTTCACCGAACACTGGCAGAACGCCACTCGCCGCGCCTTCCTCCGCCGCTCCGGTCTCGGGCTCGGCGCGATCGCCCTGCGATCGCTGCTCCACCGGGAACTCACCGCGGCTCCGTCTCAGAATTCCATCCAGAATCCGCTCGCCCCCCACCCGTCCCATTTTCCCGCCCGCGCCAAGCGCATCATTTACCTGCACATGGTCGGCGCGCCTTCCCAGCTCGACCTTTTCGATCACAAACCCGCGCTCCAAGCCTACGACGGCAAACCGTGCCCCGATGCCTTCATCCAGGGCAAACGCTTCGCTTTTCTCCGCGGCCATCCGACGCTCGCCGCCTCTCGCTTTAACTTTGCCCGCCACGGCCGCAGCGGGCACGAAATCTCCGAACTCCTCCCGCATCTCGCCAAGGTCGCCGACGACCTCACCATCGTAAAGTCTCTTCATACCGACGAGTTTAACCACGCACCCGCCCAGCTCTTTCTCCACACGGGCTTCGGCCGCCTCGGTCGCCCCAGCTTTGGCTCTTGGGTCACCTACGGGCTCGGATCAGAAAATACCGATCTCCCTGCTTACGTCGTCCTCCTCTCCGGACCTCTCGCCGGCGCCGGCACCAGCCTCTGGTCCCCCGGCTTCCTACCGAGCGTTCATCAGGGCGTGCAATTCCGCTCCAGCGGCGAACCCGTCCTGTTTCTTAACAACCCCGAGGGCCACTCGCCAACTGATCGTCGCCAAGTTCTGGATACCGTGCAGCGGCTCAATCAGGCCCAACTCGCCGACGTCGGCGATCCCGAAATCGCCACGCGCATCAACCAGTATGAAATGGCTTTTCGCATGCAGACGTCCGTCCCGGAGTTAATGGACATCTCCAAGGAAAGCCCCGCCACCCTCGACCTCTACGGGGCACGGCCCGGCCGGGCTTCTTTCGCCAACAATTGCCTGCTCGCTCGCCGCCTCATCGAGCGCGGTGTCCGCATCGTCCAGTTGTACGACGCCGACTGGGATCACCACGCGAACCTCGCCACCAGCCTGCCCCGCAAATGCCAGGATGTTGATCAGGGAATGGCCGCGCTCGTCACCGACTTGAAACAACGCGGGCTGCTCGATGATACGCTCGTGATCTGGGGCGGCGAATTTGGCCGGACCCCCATGGGGCAAACCGACTCGGGCGCAGGCGCCGCCACCAAGGTTGGCCGCGACCATCATAAAGACGCCTTCACGATGTGGCTGGCCGGCGGCGGTGTTAAACCGGGCGTCACCTACGGCCAGACCGATGACCTCGGCTATGCCGTCGCCGCCCAACCCGTCCACGTCCACGATCTCAACGCGACCATTCTCCACCTCATGGGCCTCGATCACCAGCGCTTGACTTACCGCTATCAGGGCCGCGACTTTCGTCTCACCGATGTCCACGGAAAACTCGTCTCGGGCCTGCTCGCCTAGCAACACCCCGCGCCTTCGCCCACAATGGCCCCAGCCGCCCGCACCGCCGTTCCCGCTGATCCTCCTTTCGCGTCACGCTCCCGCCACTCCCGCCGGCCACTCCCGATCGCCCCTTGCCCCATTCCCTCGCCATTTTTCCGCCTAGTAATCTTAAAACAAATATCCCCCGCCATGCTCACTCGCGTATTGATTGGCCTGACCTGCACGCTCCTCCCGTTAACCACCCCGGCCGCCAGCGACGATGCCGTCCGCCCGCCACTCCGCGCTGCCCTCACGTTGCACGCTTCATTTGATCGGACCCTTGACGCGGATTTCTCCCGCGGCGATCCCACCCTTTACACCGCCAGTGGCGGCACGAGCAGCGCGGCCCGAACCAGCGATAGCATCACCCTCGCCCCCCAAGCCGGAAAATTCGGCGGAGCCTTGCATATCACCAAGAAAAATCCCGTCCGGCCGTTCTTTAAAGGCCCCGGGGCCATCGATTATACCGCGGCCAATTGGAGCGGCTCCATTTCTGTCTGGCTCCGCCTCACCCCCGACGAGGATCTTGAGCCTGGCTATTGCGATCCCGTGCAGATTATCGGTGGCGACACGAAGAAGGGCTTTATTTTTCTGGAATGGTCCAAGGACGAAAAACCCCGCCATTTTCGCTTCGCGATCCGCCCCCTCGTGGAACTGTGGAACCCGCACAATCTTGACTGGGGCGTCATGACCGACGCGCAACGCCCGATGGTCAAGGTCGAGCGCGCGCCTTTCACCCGGACCACGTGGACCCATGTCGTTTTTACCTTTGAACGTCTTAACGATGGCAAAAACGGAGTCGGAAAACTTTACCTCAACGGCCAGCCCCAAGGCAGCATTAAGGATTGGAATCTCACGCTCGGCTGGGACGCCGCCAAAGTGCAACTCGTGCTGGCCGCCGCCTACGTCGGCTTCATCGACGATCTCGCGGTCTTCAACCGCGCCTTGACCGGCCGAGAAGTGAGTCAACTCCACACGCTACCCCAAGGCGTCGCGAACCTGCGCTAAATCGGGCGCCGCGCGCGACCGCATTTTTCCGCCGCACGCAGGCACGCGGACAGGTTATTCGTGTAGCGCGTCACGATATTCTCGGAAGATTGATTCATGATAAATGGGAGGAGCGCGCGGTATGACAGAGAAATGGGGGCAGAGGAATAATGCCCCAATCCTCCGGCCTAGTTGGGGCTTGGGCTTAAACCGCCAATCTTTTTGGCAGAAAGATGGGGTCAGAAAAATTCTTCAACCTCTGACCGGGATTTTCTGTCCCCCATTTTTTTGCCAAACTGCCTTGGGTATTCTCGGCGTTTTTGCCGTGTCTCGGCGGTTTCAAAGGCTGGGGCGCCTGCACTGAAGGTTGCACCGCAGAGACGGGACACCACGCAGAGGTCGGAGAAAGCATGAATCTATTTTGCACCACGCTTGGCCCGGAGATTATGGGATCACGGCCGCCATCATTGAGAAAAAAACGGCATCCG
>CAMDOF010000277.1 GCA_945903465.1 Opitutus sp. GAS368 | reverse complement strand
TTCCCGTCGGGGCCAAAACTTGTTTTGGTGGGTAGGCTCCCATGCACCAGGGGCGACAAGAGTGTCGCCCATCCGACGGACCGGCGACACTCCTGTCGCCGATGGTGGGCATGAAAATCTGTTTCTTCCCGTCGGGGCCAAAACTTGTTTTGGTGGGGAGGCTCTCATGCACCAGGGGCGACAAGAGTGTCGCCCATCCGACGGACCGGCGACACCCGCTGGTGTAAATTGAACGATCGTCCGCGAGGGGGCGACAAGAGTGTCGCCCATCCGACGGAGCGGCGACACCCGCTGGTGTAAATTGAACGATCGTCCGCGAGGGGGCGACAAGAGTGTCGCCCATCCCGACGGACACAAACGGATTCAAACCGCCCATTTCTGGCGGTTTTCGTCCCGCCACTGCCCTCTGGCGATCATGGCAGCGTTGATCACGTTTGGCCGGGAGGATTCTGAAACGAATCGCTGGGCTGGGCCTCCGCCGGCCGCGGGAGAGGCCGGTCGCTCAGAACCGCACCGTGGCGCTGAGCGTCGCCGTCATTGGCTCGACGTAGCGATAGACGTAGTTGGGCTTGCCCGTGAGCGTATTGAGGCTGTTGGCTCCGGTCTTGTAATAATCGCTGTTACCCTGCACGAGGTCGTAGAAGCGATTGAGACCGAGGCGGAAGTTGGTGCGTTGGCCGAAGATCTTCCGGTCATAGAGCGCGTAGAAACCGAGCGGGCAAGAGGCGCCACCTCGGTAAATCACACCGCCGAGGATGCCGACGTTGAAGTCGGGCGTCCACACCCCCGTTAAACCCAGGCGCAGTTTGATCGGGCTCACCACTTCGTAATCGAGGCTGACGGTGCCGGTGTAAGGTGCGCTGCGGCGGCCGGTCACCACCGTGATGCTGGTATTGGCGGCCACGATATCCTGGGCGTTGGCGATGAACGCGGCACTTTCGGCCAGGGCGCGATTGCCGCCGGGGGCGTTGGCGGCGGAGGTGCGGGCGATGGCCTCGTCGAGCAGGCGCTGGAAATCCGAGAAATCGCGGGTGGCCTCGACCTTGGACTTGGAGAACGTGACGCGGGCCTGCAGGCCGAACCGGCGCTGGCCGTAAAGCGAAACATCCACGCCGCGAGATTTTTCCTGCGAGTTCACGTTCCGCCGCTCGTTGTTGAGCCCGTTCTCCACTGTGAAATACTTGGGGTCGGCGGGCAGGAGGTTGTTGGGATTAAACAGATCTTCGAGCTGGAGTTGGTTGAGCGAATCGGGCGACCACGCAAAGGCGGCGTTCTGGCGCTCAATCTGATAGCCGGCGACAGTATAGGAAAGTTTGCCGCGAAACAGCTCGCCCTTGACGCCGACCTCGCGCGTCGCGCCCGTGATCGGGCCAAGATCTTTGCTGTTGAAGGTCAGACGCGACTGCCAGTTGAAGGACTCCAGATAGTTCGCGTAGAGGTTGAGCCGGATATTTTCATTTCTGATGAGCGCGTAGTTAAGACCGGTCGTGAGGCTCTTGGCGGCGAGGGAAAATTTCGGGTCGTAGCTGAACATCTCCGGGGCCTCCTCGGGCGTCTTGAAAAAAGTCACGAAGCCGCGGGCATCGGTCGCGTAGGCGGCGGCCACGGGAATCTTGCGGGAGATGCGGTTGTGGCTGAAGCCAATCAACGACGTGAGCCGGCCATCGAAATAGTCTCCGGAGAGCGCGGCGGTGAGGTTGCGGGTGTAGCGGATATCGATGAACGGGCCCGTGTTCACGTAGCTCTCGACGATCTCCGGCTTGAACGTCGCCGTCCGCGGCAGATTCGCGATCAGGAACTTGTTCCAGCCACCACCATCGAGGAAGGCAGGGTCGTCGAGGTAAGCACGGAACATCACCGCGCTATTGGCGGCGAGGCCCGGCGCGGCGGTGTTGGCGAGGCCGAAGCGGCGGCTGACTGCGTAGTCCTTGCTGCGGGTCGCGGTGAGAACCAGATATTGTTTCGTCCAGCGACCGAACTCGAAGGGATACGCGGCGGAGAGGCGGCCAGCCTTTAACGTGTTACCAAAAATCTTATACGCGGTGAGGTTGCCGCCCTGGTCGATAAAGGGCCGGCCCCGGCCGTCGACGTTGAGGACGGGCGGGCTCGCGCTGCCGCCGAAAGAATTGTCGTTCCGGTCCTGGTGCTGGAACTGCTGGTTGTAAGACGCCTGCAGAGAGAGCTTGCCGAAGGACTGCTCCACGACGCCGGTGACGACGTTGAAGGGACGGTCGAGATAGTCGCCAAATCCGAGAATGTTAAAGGAACGTTCCAACCCGTTGAACATTTTCCGAGTGCCGTTAGGCAGTAGTACGGAGACCGATTGCCCCTCGAGCAAAGAGACGGTGCCGCCGCCCACGCCGGAGCGATCGATCGCCAGGGGAGGGTTGGTGTTGCTGCGCTCGACGACGTCGCCATCGGAAGTGACATACCAGCGGTTGTTGCTGGAATAACCCAGGCCGGCGGCGGCGACGTCGCGGATCGCCGCGGTGTTGTCGGCGCGGCGGCGCTGATATTGGCCGCGTTCTGCATCGAGGCTGATGAGCGTATTCGCAAATGGCCGATAAGTGAGCGCGAGGTCCAAGGCGCGGAAACGCTGGTAGCTATTCTTGACGTAGCTCACGTCCGAGCGATTCACGCCATTGAGGCGAATGGCAAACTGGTTGGTGATCTTCCGATTCATATCCAGCTGGAGCCGGTAGGAACCGTTGTTGTCATAGAAAGCGAGGCCTTCGTTAAAGTTGCTGAAGCGCGCGCGCTTCGTCGTCGTCATCACCTGACCACCGGGAAAGGAGTCACCGAACATCAGCGAGTTGGAACCTTTGCCGAAATCGAAACGCTCGACGTTGTAGGTGTCCGACGGGACGGACCATTGGAAGAAATTGCGCGAGGTGGTGCCGCTGCCATCGAGGCCGCGAAACGTGATGCGGCCGTTGTCATTGCGGGATTCGAGGCGCGGGGTGACGGTCAGGCCAGAGACGAAGGCCGCGGCATCCTCCATGTTGAACACGCCGATATCGGCCATGAAGTCCTTCGTCATGACATCGACGGTGACGGGGACTTTGATGAGCTCCTGATTGGTGCGGTTACCGAGCAAGGTGGAGGAGGCGTTCCATTTGTCCTCGGCTGATTCTTTGATCTCGAAGGGCGAGAGGACGAGGGTTTCTGCGGACCTTGCCGCGGGCGCTGAGGCGGGAGCCGTCTGAGCTGGGAGCACCGGGCCGAAGCCGACGAGCAGGAGAGCGAAAAGAACGGGTGAGCAGATTCGAGGGAGTTTGGTTTTCATGGGTTAGCGGGAGGTGGACAGGTCGAATAAATGAAGGGGCGTGGCGCAAGCTGAAGGGGCGACCTAGGAAAGGAAAGGTCAACGCCGGCGGTGGCGCGAGCTGAAGGGGCGTGGCGTGAGCTGATCCGTAGGCGTGGCGTGGGCTGATCCGTAGGCGTGAGCGTGGGCGTGGGCGTGAGCGTGGGCGTGGGCGTGGGCGTGAGCGTGGGCGTGGGCGTGGGCGTGGGCGTGAGCGTGGGCGTGAGCGTGGGCGTGGGCGTGGGCGTGAGCGTGGGCGTGAGCGTGGGCGTGGGCGTGAGCGTGGGCGTTGCTTATCGGGCGGTGGCGTCAGCGGCTGGGCGTGCGTAGAAATCTGAAAGTGCGGAGAACGCCTGCTGGCGCGCGCCGTTCTCGTCGATGAGCCCCTGGCGATTCCAGCCGTCCTGAAGGTTGGGGAGGGAATGGCGTGCAGAGCGGAAATCGCCCAAAATCCCAGGAAGCCGCCACGGACTTGCCGGTGAGGTTCACGGGACGATTTTTCAGCATCAGCATTGGTCAGAGTCCGTTCGGTCGAGGTCCGCCCGAAGGGCCTCGATGAGACGTGTGAGCCGATCATCTGGATGCAGGCCAGCGCAGCCAGATCCCGGAAAAGTCGCGCCGCTCGTGCGGAGGCTCGAGCTAATGAATGGGGAAACGGGCGAGGCGAGCAACGGCCGCGCCCGACCTGGTGAGGGACGGGCGGGCCGGCAGACGCGGCTACAGGATTCGGAGGTATTCCTTGGTTTGCGAACTTCGACCTGGTGAGGGACGGGCGGCCGGCCGACGCGGGGCGCAGGTCTCGGCGCCAGGCCCCGCCGCCGACGGGATCACAGGTCGATCGTTGTGCTGAGGAGGAATTTGCGCGGTTCGAGATAATAGAAACCATCGCGGTAGTTGCGGCCGGCAAGGGTGCGGATGCTCGTGTAATACGGCTGACGGTAATCGAGCAGGTTGTTCACGTTGAGCTGGAGGCGGACGTTTTTCTGAAACGCCTTGAACCCGTAGCCGAACGAACCGGTGAGGGTGTAATAGGCCGGGGCCTTGATGTAGTCGAAGGCGTTGATGACCTGGTTGCCGATGATCCGGCGACCGATGATCGCGGCACCGCCGCCGACGCTCAGGCGCTGCAGCGCGCCCGATGAGAATGTGTAGTTGCCGAAGAGGGAACCGTTGAAGTCGGCCTGATTGTTGAGGGCACGACCCTCGTTGCCCGCTTGAATGCGCGTGCGCAGGGCGGCGATATCGGAGTTGATCTGGCTGAGGTTCGTCGTGAGCGGATTGGTGAGTGCAGCGGTCCAGACCGGGAGATTTTCGTTGAAGTAACTGATGGTGTCCGGGAGCGCGTTGGACTGCTTGGTCTTGGGTGTGCCGATATTGCCACGGAGGCGGAAATTTCTGGTCACGTTGGCGACGGCTTCGAGTTCGTAGCCTTTGCTATTGATATCAGAGGTATCGCGGTAGGCGGTCGGGAAAGTTTTTTCGACGCGGTTGAGATTCGTCCAGATGCGGTTGATTTCGGTGACGCCGAAGCCGGTGACGCGGCCTTGCTCAGTGGTGTCGTAGTAACCGAGGGAGCCGACGACGGTGCCGTTGAAGAGCCGGAAGCGGAGACCGCCGGAATAGCCAAGGCCGTCGGTCTGGCCGAATTGTTTCAAGTAGAGGCTGGGGTCGCCGGCCCCGATGGGGCTGAAGGTCTGGGAGACATTTCCGTAGACGCCGAACAGCGGTACCGGGAAGAACGTGACGCCGCTGGAGAAGACGTTTGATTTCAGTTTCTTCAGGAGGATCGCCTGGGTGGCGGGCCGCCCGGTGGTAGCGCTGAAGGCGCCGATGGCGAATTCGCGGCTCTCGTAGGAGTCATGGCGGAGGCCGCCGACGAAGGTGAGGCGTTCCTGCCACGCGCTGGCGACGGTCGCGAGCTGGATGGTGTCGAGTTGCTGGCGCTGACTGCGGTAGCGGGTGGGAATGCTTTCCCACGTGGTGGTCGCATCGTCGAGCGGGCGCGAGGGCATGAGGCCGCCGGAGTCGCCGAGATACTGGCGGACGTTGAACTGGTTGGCGCCGCTGGTGAGGAGAGGGACGGCGGCGTTGTTGGTCCGCATATAGCGCTGATCGAGGGCGAAAAAGTGCTCGACGCGGCGGCTGGCCATGGCGTTGAGGGTCTGTTTCCACCAGGAGATGGGCAACTCGTAGGCGGTGACGAAACGGTAGTCGTAGTGGCGGTTGTCCTGATCCTGCAGGACGGGCGCGGCGTCGGCGTAAATCTGCCCGAAGCGCGGGTTGGTCGCGCCGCTTGGAAGGGTGGTGTTGATGTCCCGCAAAAGGGTGCCGAAGCCGGGAGCGTAGGTGAAGCGTTTGTAGCCGGCGAACTGCACGCCAATTTCTGAGAAAAGGCGCGGTGTCCACTGGTGTTGGTAGAACGCGGCCAGCAAGTGGCGGCGGGTGTCGCCATAGGCATTGGAGGGTTGGAGGCTGAGGTTGCGCGCGATAGCCGGGAGGTTGGCGATGTAGGCGGTCTTGCTGGGATCGATCGCGAAGTTGCTGCCGGCCGTGTTGCCGAAGTTGAGCAGATTCACGAGGCCCGTGCCGGGCAGAAAGGTGAGCCGGTCCGTCGTGAAGCGGTTGACGCCCAAGGCGCCGGCGGGATTCACCGTCGATGGACCGACGAAGGGCACACCGTTCCAGATCGAGAGGCTGTCGGCGAAATTTTGGCGCGCGTAGTTTTGCTTCAGGTCGCCGGTCTCGGCCTCGAGACGAAACTCACCCGCTTGCCACGGGCGGTAGGTGGGTCAGGAGACGACCCTTCCGCACAGGGGACTGTGCGGACCCCTTTCGCGGACAGCCCCGGGGTTCTTGCGCGCGGTGAAGAGTGTGGTCCGCACAGTCCACTGTGCGGCTCTGGGTCAGGAGACGACCCTTCCGCACAGGGGACTGTGCGGACCACTTTCGCGGACAGCCCCGGCGTTCGTGCGCGCGGTGAAGAGTGTGGTCCGCACAGTCCCCTGTGCGGCTCTGGGCCAGGAGACGACCCTTCCGCACAGGGGACTGTGCGGACCCCTTTCGCGGACAGCCCC